>UQAR01000004.1 GCA_900539095.1 uncultured Ruminococcus sp. | reverse complement strand
ACACCGTCTAATTCGTCGGCAGCGTCAGATGTGTATAAGAGACAGATGTTATCATGAGAGGGCTTAAAGCGGCGTTGAAAAAGAAAAAATAGGCTTTGCATAAGCCGTAAAAGCGGGCGAACGCTGTTCGCCTCTACAGATTATATTGGGTCGTTTTTATACGGGCAGGCTTTGGTCTGCCTGTTTTTTTGTGTAAAAATATATATTTTTTGTCCTGCATTTTTGAAAATATTCTGTCTGTTTGGATAATTGACGTCAGGTCAAAATTATGGTAAAATAAATGAGTAAGAAATACAGCAATAGAATATTGTTAAGACAGGTTTATATTGGAAACGCACATTCTCTGAATGATAACGAACAACACAGCGTCTGCGAAAGGGCTGTAGTTTTGATATCATAAGGAGGATTTTTTTATGCCAAAGAATTTGTTTCAGGAGATAGTTTTTACGGTGCTGATGGTGTTTGTGATGGTGTACGCCATGATATGCTACAACATTGCACTTAACATGGGCGGAATGTCAAATGCAGTATTTCTCAAGGCTTTTCACGAGCTTGTGATAATGGGTCCGATAGCTTTTGTTCTTGACTTTTTTGCTGTGGGAAAGATAGCAAAGAAAAAGGCGTTCGGCATTGTTGATGTGAAAAAGGATAATCCTTTTCATCTTGTGCTTGTGATATCTGTTGTATCTGTTATTTTTATGTGTCCGCTCATGAGCCTTGCGGCGACTTTGCTTTTCAAAAATGCAGGCAGAGAGGTCGTTGCGGTATGGGTGGAAACGACTGCTATGAACTTTCCTATGGCTCTTTGCTGGCAGCTTTTCTTTGCAGGCCCTATAGTGAGGTTTGTTTTCGGACTTATTTTCAGAGAACGTGAACAGAAAAGCGGGGCTGTTTCTGCGGCTGCGGAATAAGGTTTTTACGGGCAGGCTTTGGTCTGCCCGTTTTTTATTTTGCAGGGAAAAATAAAAACTAAAAAAAGTGTTAAAAGCCTTTACAAAGGGGTAGGTTTGTGTTATAATAGTAATCGTAAAAATTTGCGTGAAAAAGGAGGAGCTTATAGTGCAGAAAGCGTATCTGATTTTGGAGAACGGTACTATTTTCGAGGGTAAAAGTTTCGGTGCAGCTGGCGAAGCTATTGGCGAAATTGTTTTTACTACGGCTATGACAGGCTATCTCGAAACACTTACTGACCCTAGTTACTACGGACAGATAGTTGTTCAAACATTTCCGTTAATTGGTAACTATGGTGTTATTCCTGAGGATTTTGAAAGCGAATGTCCTCATGTTAAAGCTTATATTGTTAGAGATTGGTGTCAAGAGCCTAGCAACTTCCGTTGTGAGGGTGATCTTGACACTTTTTTAAAGCAGCATAACATCGTTGGTCTTTACGGTATCGACACTCGTCAGCTCACAAAGATAGTTCGTGAGTCGGGTGTTATGAACGGAAAGATCGTACCTGAGGGTTCAAGTTTCGGGCTGACAGATCTGAAGAACTACACGATAGTTGAGGCTGTAAAGAACACGACTTGCTCGGAGGAAAAGACATTCGAGCCTGAGGGCGAGGTCAAGAGAAAGGTAGTGCTTTACGATTTCGGTGCAAAGCACAACATTGGAAGAGAGCTTGTTAAGAGAGGCTGCGAGGTAACTGTTGTTCCTGCATACACAAAGGCAGAGAGGATAAAGGAGCTTGCACCTGACGGCATAATGCTTTCAAACGGCCCTGGAGATCCTGCGGAGAATGTGGAGATAATCGAGGAGCTCAAAAAGCTTTCTGAGATGAAGATACCTACATTCGGAATTTGTCTTGGACATCAGCTTTTGGCACTGGCACATGGTGCGGTGACACACAAGCTGAAATATGGTCACAGAGGTGCGAACCAGCCTGCTGAGAACACAGAGACGGGAAGAGTTTACATAACATCACAGAACCACGGTTATGCGGTAGAGAATGATTCACTTCCTGAGGGTGAGGCAAAGGTGCTTTATGTAAATGCCAATGACGGCACTTGCGAGGGTATCAGATATCTCAACGAGCCTGCGTTTTCTGTACAGTTCCACCCAGAGGCTTGCGGTGGTCCGCATGATACTGATTTCTTGTTCGATGAGTTTATTGAGCTCATTGACGCTAACAAGAAATAAGCTCTGATTTTTTTGAAGTATAGAAATTATTGATCTCAGTTTCTGCAACAGTAGGGGCGAACAGTGTTCGCCCGTGGCTGACGGAATGTGTTTGATATGACTATTGTAGTGTTCATTATTCGAGCGGCTTTTATCTTTTATATGGGGCGGTCGTGATAGTGAACGGGCGAATGCTGTTCGCCCCTACATTATGTTTTACTGAGGTCGTTAAGCTTTAACACAGAGGGCTGCTGGGTGCGGTTTTCGAGAGTGTGAGAAGGGATAACTCCTCACTCCTCACTCCTCACTTTCAGCGTTTCCCTAAACTTTTCGGAAAGGATTGAATTTAAGTGCCTTTAAATAAAGATATAAAGCGAGTTCTCGTTATAGGTTCAGGTCCTATTGTTATCGGTCAGGCTGCTGAGTTTGACTATGCGGGTACACAGGCTTGCCGTGCACTCAAGCAGGAAGGTCTTGAGGTCATTCTTATCAACTCTAACCCTGCTACTATCATGACTGATAATGCTATGGCTGATAAGATATACATTGAACCGCTCACTCTTGAAACTGTTAAGAGAGTTATCAAGAAAGAACGTCCTGACAGCCTGCTTTCTACCCTTGGCGGTCAGACGGGTCTTACGCTTTCTATGCAGCTTGCTAAGGAGGGATTCCTTGACAAGTATAATGTAAAGCTGCTTGGTGCTAACCCTGAAACTATCGACAAGGCTGAGGACAGACAGATGTTCAAGGACACTATGGAGTCTATCGGTCAGCCATGTATCCCTTCAAAGGTCGTTAATACTGTTGAGGACGCTGTTGACTTCGCTAATCAGCCCGGTATCGGTTATCCTCTTATCATCAGACCTGCTTTTACCCTTGGCGGTACTGGCGGAGGAATCGTTAATAACGAGGAAGAACTCAAGGAGATCACAAGAAACGGTCTTTATCTTTCACCTATCACTCAGGTGCTTGTTGAGAAATGTATCGCAGGTTGGAAAGAGATCGAGTTTGAGGTAATGAGAGATGCTAAGGGCAACGTTATCACGGTTTGCTCTATGGAGAACTTTGACCCTGTTGGTGTTCACACCGGTGACTCTATCGTTATCGCTCCTGCTGTTACGCTGGCCGATAAGGAATATCAGATGCTCCGTTCCGCAGCTTTGAAGATAATCGACACACTGAAGGTAGAGGGTGGCTGTAACTGTCAGTTTGCTCTTAATCCTGACAGCTTTGAATATGCTGTTATCGAGGTAAACCCTAGAGTTTCACGTTCTTCTGCACTGGCATCTAAGGCGACAGGTTACCCTATCGCAAAGGTTGCAGCACAGATAGCTATAGGTTATACTCTTGACGAGATAAAGAACGCTGTAACAGGCAAGACATACGCTTGCTTTGAGCCTGCACTGGACTATGTTGTTGTTAAGCTCCCTAAGTGGCCTTTCGACAAGTTCGTTTATGCTAAGCGTGAACTTGGTACACAGATGAAGGCTACCGGTGAAGTTATGGCTATCGGCTCTACTTTTGAGCAGGCTATAATGAAGGCTGTAAGAGGTGCTGAGATAGGTCATGACTGCCTTATCTCACCTAAGATGCTTGACCTTGATGACAAGACTATCCATGACAGACTTTCTGACTGCACGGACGAAAGACTTTTCGTTGTATACGAGGCTCTCAGACGTGGATTTTCTGTTGATGAGATACACAGCATCACTAAGATAGACGAGTGGTTCCTCTACAAGCTCTGCAAGCTTATAGACATGGAAAAGACACTCAAGAATGACTTCAATGAGGACACTTATCTTGAGGCTAAGAAGATGGGCTACACTGATAAGGTCATTGAGAAGATAACCGGCAAGAAGGTAGAAAAGCCTGTTCATGCTGTATTTAAAATGGTTGATACCTGTGCGGCTGAGTTTGCGGCTATGACACCTTACTTCTACTCAACATATGACAACGAGGACGAGGCGAGCGAGTTCATTGCAAACAAGGGTCATGACAGAAAGACTGTTATAGTATTCGGTTCAGGTCCTATCAGAATAGGTCAGGGTATCGAGTTCGACTATGCGTCGGTTCATTGCGTATGGGCTTTGAAAGAAAAGGGATATGACGTTGTTATCGTAAACAACAACCCTGAAACTGTTTCAACTGACTTTGACACTGCTGACAGACTTTATTTTGAGCCTCTTACTGACGAGGACGTTATGAACATCATCAGAGTTGAAAAGCCTGTTGGCGTTGTTGTGGCGTTCGGCGGACAGACTGCTATCAAGCTCACAAAGCACATGGCTGAACATGGTGTAAAAATTCTGGGTACTCCTCCTGACGCTATCGACGCTGCTGAGGACAGAGAGAGATTTGACGAGCTGCTTGAACAGCTGAAAATAAAGAGACCTCAGGGCTTTACGGTCATGACTTGTGACGAGGCTCTTGAAGTTGCAAACAAGATACACTATCCTGTTCTTATGAGACCGTCTTACGTTCTTGGCGGACAGAACATGATAATCGCATTCAATGATGATGATATCAAGGAATACATGGCTATCATTCTCGACCAGGGAATTGAGAACCCTGTACTTATAGACAAGTACCTTATGGGCACTGAGCTTGAGATAGACGCTATCTGTGACGGCGAGGATATCCTTATCCCGGGTATCATGGAGCATATCGAGAGAACCGGTATCCACTCAGGCGACTCTATTGCAGTTTATCCTGCATGGAACGTTTCTGACAGCCTGATAAACAGAATTATCGAGTGTTCAAAGAAACTTGCTATCGCTCTTAACACTAAGGGTCTTGTAAACATTCAGTATATCGCTTACCATGACGAGATATATGTTATCGAGGTAAACCCACGTTCTTCAAGAACTATCCCTTACATTTCTAAGGTAACGGGCGTTCCTATGGTAGACCTTGCTACTAAGTGTATGCTGGGCGAAAAGCTGAAAGACATGGGCTACGGTACCGGTCTTTACAGAAATTCACCATATGTTGCGGTCAAAGTTCCTGTATTCTCATTTGAAAAGCTTATCGGCGTTGACAACCACCTCGGACCTGAGATGAAGTCAACAGGTGAGGTACTTGCAGTTTCTAACTCTCTTGAGGAGTCACTGTACAAGGGTCTGACTGCTGCGGGCTACAAGCTTGGCAAGAAGGGCGGAGTATTCATCACTGTTAGAGATTCTGACAAGGGCGAGATACCACAGACTGCTAAGATGTTCGCTGATCTTGGATTCAAGATCTATGCTACACACGGTACTGCAAAGGTACTTCATGAGCACGGCATTGACGCTGAGGTAGTGGCTAAGATACACGAGAACGAGGACAACAACACTCTTACACTTATCGAGAGCGGAAAGATAGCTTACGTTATCTCTACTTCTTCAAAGGGTAGGATACCTACAAGAGATTCTGTTAAGATAAGAAGAAAGACTGTTGAATGGAACATTCCTTGTCTGACTTCTATCGACACTGCAAACGCTATTGCGGCGTCTATCAGAAGTAAATATACTGAGTCAACTACTGAGATAGTTGATATCAACAACATGAGAACTGAAAAGCAGACATTTGAGTTCACAAAGATGCAGGGCTGCGGCAATGACTACATCTACTTCAACTGCTTTGACCAGAGAATAGACAATCCAGAGGGTCTGGCACTCAATCTGTCTGACAGACACTTCGGTATCGGCGGCGACGGCGTTATCCTTATCTGCCGTTCAAAGGTCGCAGACGCTAAGATGAGAATGTTCAATCTTGACGGTTCTGAGGGCAAGATGTGCGGAAATGGTATCAGATGCGTTGCTAAGTTCATGAGAGATAACGGCATTGTTGACAAGGACGAAATGACTATCGAAACACTGTCGGGAATCATGACTGTTTCACTTATCCGTCACTACGGCGAGGTTAGCGGTGCGACTGTAAACATGGGCAAGGCTATTCTTGCTCCTCACCTTGTTCCTGTTGACCTTGAGCCTGACGAGAACGGCAGGGTAGTTGACAGAAAGGTGAACATTGCAGGAAATGACTACAACATCACCTGTGTTTCAATGGGCAATCCTCACGCTGTTGTATTCATGAACAATGTTGACAGCCTTGACATTGACAAGGTAGGTCCTGAGTTCGAGCATGACAAGATATTCCCTGAGAGAGTGAACGCTGAGTTCATCAAGGTGATCGACGACCACACACTCAAGATGAGAGTATGGGAGAGAGGCTCCGGCGAGACTTGGGCTTGCGGCACCGGTGCTTGTGCGGCAGCGGTTGCGGCTGTTCTCAACGGATACTGCAAGAAGGACGAAGAGATATCTGTTATCCTCAAGGGCGGCACGCTGAAGATAAGATACACAGACGAGGCTGTATATCTCACAGGTGACGCTGTTACGGTATTCTCAGGTCACATTGTAATGTAAAATTCGCAGCGGACACTGCGTTAAAAAAGCGGCAGCCGCAGAGCGTTTTGAATGTGCTTTGCGGCTGTGTGCGTTTTATAAGTTTGACCCGTGAAACTTCGGGTCGCAAAAATGAAAAGGAGTTGGAATTATGCCAAGTATCAACGAAAATTTTCTCAAGCTGGAAAAGAACTATCTTTTTATAAACATTGCCAAGAAGGTAAAGGCTTTCACTGAGGCTCACCCTGAGGCTGACATCATCAGAATGGGTATCGGCGACGTTACTCAGCCTATCGCTAAGTGCGTTGTTGAGGCAATGAAAAAGGGTGCTGACGAAATGGGCGTCAAGGAAACTTTCAAGGGCTATGAGGACAGCGGTGCAGGATATGACTTCCTGAAAGAGGCTGTTGCAGGCTACTACAAGAGTTTCGGTGTTGACATTCCTGCGGACGACATCAGGATAAACGACGGTGCAAAGTCTGACTGCGGTAACATTGTTGACATTTTCGGTGACGACAATGTAGTGCTTATCACTGACCCTGCATATCCTGTTTATGTTGACACAAACCTTATGAACGGCAGAAAGGTAATTTATGCTGATTCAAACGAGGAGAACAACTTTGCGGCTATGCCTGACGAGAACGTAAAGTGCGACCTTATTTATCTTTGCTCACCTAACAATCCAACGGGTTCTGTTTACACTAAGGAGCAGCTTAAAGTTTGGATAGACTATGCAAAGAAGAACAACGCTATCATCATTTACGATTCTGCATACGAGGCATTCATTACAGAAAAGGACATACCAAGAAGTATTTTTGCTATTGAGGGTGCAAAGGAATGTGCTATCGAGATGTGCTCACTGTCTAAGACAGCCGGCTTTACCGGTATGAGATGCGGATACACTGTTATCCCTCACGAGCTTGTTGTTAAGGCATCTGACGGCAGCGAAGTTTCTATCGCTCAGCTTTGGGGCAGACGTGAAGGCTCAAAGTTCAACGGTGTATCATATCCTGTTCAGTGTGCTGCTGCGGCTGTATTCACTGAGGAGGGTCAGAAACAGACAAGAGCCAACATTGAATACTATCAGAACAACGCAAAGGTAATGGCGTCAACTCTTGACGAGCTTGGTATCAAGTACACAGGCGGCAAGAACTCACCTTACATTTGGCTCAAGTGCCCTAACAACATGGGTTCATGGGAGTTCTTTGATTATCTTCTTGAGAACGCAAATGTTGTTGGTACTCCTGGTGCCGGCTTTGGCAAGAACGGCGAGGGCTGGTTCAGACTGACTGCGTTCGGCGACAAGGACAGAACTGTTGAGGCTATGGAGAGGATCAAAAAACTGCTGGCTAAGTAGTAAGGGAGCGTGCTCGCTTTTACTTTGATATTCTCGGATAGTTGAATATGATTTTAAGGGACGGTCTTTGACTGTCCCTTTTTTGTGTGAAAAATACTGCTTGCGTTGGTAAAGAGAATATAAAAAAGGGACGAGCAAAAGTCGTCCCTTTTTGTTATGAGTACAAAATATTGTACGATTATTTTTCCGTAAGATATTTTTTCAAAAGCTCTTCGGCGGTCATTCCCAGTTCGTCGCCGTTCATCAAAACTCTGTGGAACGGGAGGTTATAGGCTGCGTAATCTGTTATGCCCTTGCCCTGATTTGGGTTTGCCTTTGAGTAGACGGCGTCACAGCAGAAGAGAACAACAAGGATAATGCACGCTGCCAGCCTTGCTTTGAACGGTATCTTTTTAAGCAGATCGTCAAAAAAAGGTGCCATGATGTATATTCCTGCACAGCCTGCAAAGCCGAATATCAATGCTCCTTCAAGGCATATCCTGCCGTTGATGTTGCAGAAATAGCCAGTGTAGTCCCAATATTTCATGTGCTTGAAAGTTTCAAGATACCAGCTTGTGACATATTCCACTACGGAACAAAGACCCACCACAAGGAAGAATGTTGCAACGTGGTGGTCGATAAAACGTTTCAGAAGTATTATTCCGCAAACGCCGCCGAATCCGTATATTGGCAGCCATGGTCCAAACATTGTGCCACGGTTCACGAACACGCCGTCCTCAACGATGTGTATGCCGACTTCCCACACCCAACCGATAAAGGCGAATATGAAAAACAGCAGGATATAGGTCATGAGGGTGTAGTTTCGGTGGTAGTCACGATGAACAATAGTCTTGTTGGCAAAGCGGCTGAAATGTGCTTTGCGGTCAACCGCAAGTCCAGGATACTGGTCAAACTCACGAAGATCGTCTAAGGTCAGTGATCTTTCCATTATTCATCGCCTCCATTCTCTTGCTCATCAGGCACGGTAACTGTGCACACCGGTAAACTTCTTACAATGTCAGGATTCCCGCCGTTTTCGGCAGTTTCGGCTGCCATAAGCTCTTCAAGCAGGTCAAGGTCAAGGAGCTTATCGTCAAGCTCTTCATAGCCCTCTATCTTATTTCTGATAGCCTCACGTCTGAGCTGCAAATATATCTCTGCGTCGATAGCGGTGGTATATGGGTTAGACCAGAACACACCCACCAGTCCGAATGATATGCCTGAAAGCAGTGCCCAGCCTATCATGGAAAGGTCCACTTTAAAAAGCTGCCACTTATAGCCCTTGGTCATGTTTATGGAAAGCTTTATGGCTTTTTTGGACTTGATGTTAGGGTTCTCGGCACAGATAAAAGGCACCATTGAATAGGCGTAATACTTGATTGGATAGCCAATTATTGTGAACGCCCACAGGGTCTGATAAATGCTTGTGATGAACATTGTTTTTGCAGGGTGGAGCGTTCTTTCACGGAAGAGAAATCCCAGTCTGCCTATTTTCGTTTTCTTGTATGTATGGTTTTCAAGAAAAAACCTTCTTTCACACACAAGGAGTACGTTCACTATAAATATGGTAAACGCCAGCTGGAAAAGAAAGTACACAAATGATACTATGGTATCCCATGTGGCTTTTTTGCTCAGGACGTTTGTTATGGCGGTGAGCAGTGAGAACTGATAAGAATTTGAACTTGTTGCATTGTCGAAATACACTGAAACAGAAGAAGTAAACCCGTTGAGTCTGTCGTTAAGATATGTTTGTGCTTTTTCTTTTGCATTTCTGCTGAATGAAAATGCGTCAGCCAATGCCTCAAAGTTTGAGGTGTCGTTTGATGAGCCGAAGAAGGTTACTTCCTTGGAATTAAGGCCGTCAACACCGTATTTTTTATAAGATTCCAACCATTTTGTAACGGCGTCAGGGTTATTTATCTGCCATTTGTCGCTGACCTGTTCGGCTGTCAGATCGTTTTTCATCATGTCCTCGATGATCTCTTCTTTGTCCTCAGCGTCATATTTAAGGTCTGCAACGTGGGCGTTATCGTAGCTTGACACGTTCTGCGTGGTAGAGCCATACTCGCCTGCGATAAATACCATTATAAAGCACACGGCGATACAGGCGATGTAATTTCGTCTGACATTGCCCTTTGCCGACTTTTTCAGCTTTTTGCGGTCAAGCTTGATAGATATCGGCTTTTCTTCATTTTTCTTCATTGATTTTTATGCCCCATTTGGGACATATCCTCCCTTCACACATATATACCTACACATAGAATTTCAAAATTAAAAAGTAACATAATTCATTATATCTTTTTTTTATGAATATGTCAACGATTTTCGACTTAAAAGAGGTTTATTTTAAGATTATTTTAAGTTTAACGTAAATACGGAGCAATTTATGTGTATATTCATCATGCTGCTGCAAAAAATATCATCAAAGAAAAAATCTGCAACAGGAGTGATAAAATGAAAGCCACAAAGCTAATGAAAACCTCGCCGTCAGTGATATCTTTTGCTGCTATCGGCGGAAAAATGGAAAACGAAGGTCCTTTGGGGGATTATTTTGACAAGATAAATGACGACCCTTATTTCTCTATGGACAGCTTTGAAAAGGGTGAAAGTCAGCTGCAAAAGCAGGCGGTTCTCCATGCACTGGACAAGGCATCGCTTTCCCCTGAGGATATCGACGTGCTTTTCGGAGGGGATCTTCTCAACCAATGCGTTGGAACGACCTATGGAGTGAGAGCCTTTGAGATGCCTTTTTTGGGGATATACGGGGCTTGCTCCACAATGTCGGAGGGGCTGCTACTTGCGTCTTTGTTCGTTGACAACGACCTTGCACAGAAAGCAATGGCGGTCACGTCATCTCACTTTTGCACCGCTGAAAGGCAATACCGTTTTCCCCTCAACTACGGCGGACAGCGTACTCCAACTTCACAGTGGACTGCCACGGCATCAGGCTCGCTGGTGGTTGCCCCCTCGGACAAGCCACCCTACGTCAGGGGCTGTACTATCGGAAAGATAGTTGACATGGGAGTAAGTGACGCCAACAACATGGGTGCGGCAATGGCACCTGCGGCGTTTTCTACTATAAGCACGTTTTTCACTGACACGGGCATGAGACCGTCAGACTTTGATTATATCGTAACAGGCGACCTTGGCAAGGTGGGCAGCAGGATACTCTGCGAGCTTTTCGAGCGTGAGGATATAAATATCCGCGACAATCACAAGGACTGCGGAATGATGCTTTATGACTTTGACGAGCAGGATATCCACGCCGGCGGCAGCGGCTGCGGCTGTGCAGGAAGTGTGCTTTGCGGATATTTTCTTCCAAAGCTGAGGGCAGGGGAGATAAAAAATATCCTCTTTGCGGCGACCGGTGCACTTATGTCGCCGACGGTCAATCAGCAGGGGGAGTCTATCCCGTCCATATCTCATCTTGTATGGCTGTCGGGGGAGAAAGACACGAAAGGAGCAAACTAAATGGATTATCTATGGGCTTTTATTATAGGCGGACTTTTTTGTGCGGTGGGTCAGGTGCTTATCGACTTCACAAAGCTCACGCCTGCGAGGATACTGGTGGCGTATGTTACGGGCGGTGTGCTGCTGGGTGCACTGGGGCTTTACAAGCCGCTTATAGACTTTGCAGGGTGCGGAGCGTCTGTGCCGCTGACAGGATTCGGTTATCTGCTTTACAACGGTGTGCGTGAGCAGATAGACAAGATAGGTTTTCTTGGGATATTTACCGGCGGACTGACTGCGTCTGCCGCAGGAATAACAGCTGCGATGACTTTTGCTTTTATATTCTCGCTGTTTTTCCGCAGCTCGGCTAAAGAATAGTTGCCCTTGACAAAACCCTGAGCCGATGGTATTATAAAGGTAAGGGTGTGCCTACAAAAATCGGGGGTGTGGAGTATGTTCAAACAGATATATCCTGTTATCGGTGATGAAAAAAGTCTGCCGTTTTATGTGGTTGGACTGGGGCTTGAAAGCTGGCAGTTTCCTATAAAGCGTGCGGAGGGATATGAATATCCTCAGATATTTTTGTCACGCTCAGGCGAGGGCGAAGTCGTAATAAACGGCGAGAGCACGAAGATACCGCCTGACACTGTTTTCTATATCCCACCGTTTTGTCCTCACGAATATCACGCACTGAGCGAGGCGTGGTATCTTGACTGGATAGCTTTTTCAGGTTCGCAGGTGATGCCGCTTATGGAGCAGTGGAAACTGAACAAGTTCACTGCCATTCAAGGCGTGGACATGGACAGGCTCAGGAGGATAATAACACGCATTTACTACACGCTCAAAAGCGACAAGCTTTATGGAAACCACTATGCCTCGGCACAGCTTTATGACTTTCTTATAGAATACCGCAAGATAGCTGACAACAGGCTTTCGTCATTTTATACGGCACAGTCGGTGGCGTTGGCTGATGTTTTGCAGTATATCGAAGAGCATTATCCTGAGCAGATAAAGCTCAATGACCTTGCAAAGATAGCAGGGGTATCAGAGCAGCATTTGTGCAGGCTTTTCAAGAAGAATTTTCAGCTGCGGCCTATGGAATATCTTGCACAGGTGAGAGTTCAGCACGCAAAGGACCTGCTCGTGTATTCTGACAAGACCATTGGCGAGATATCTGATGAAACAGGCTTTCAGGACGGTTCTTATTTTTCTGTTGTATTCAAACGTTATGAGAACATGACGCCCGGTGAATACAGACGGATAAAAGTGTGACGGAACGCTGACTTGTAAAATGGAATTTATGGGCGACCTCAGGGTCGCTCTTTTTGTGTTTCCTGCGGCATAAAAAGTGGGCGGTATGATACCGCCCTTATAAGATAGTTTATGACCTGCTCAGAGTTTCAGACCAAAGCTGATAGAAAGAGCAGAATTTACGGCAGACATGGAGCTTACGTCAAGTGTGCCCATTTTCTCCTTGAGCCTTTTTTTGTCCAATGTACGGATCTGTTCAAGCAAAACTACGGAATCCTTCGCAAGTCCGCAGGTGCCGCCGCCTACTTCTATGTGGGTGGGCAGCTTGGCTTTGTCAAGACGGCTCGTTATCGCCGCTGCTATCACTGTGGGGGAATGTTTGTTGCCTACGTCATTTTGAACTATCAATACAGGCCTCATTCCGCCCTGCTCTGATCCTACTACCGGGCTGAGATCTGCATAATATATATCGCCCCTGTGTACAGTCACTTGTAAACACTCCTATTCTGTGGGCTTTCGCCGTGATTTGCAGGCTTTTGCTCCTGCTTGTTCCTATTATTGCCTTGTAGTCGGGATATTATACCAAAAGGTATTATTTTATGGCAATACTTGTGAGGTATTTTCTTCGTTACAAAGTGCAGGGCTGATTTATTTTATGCGGGCGTGTGCTCCGTTGTGCAAAGTCAGTGTCGGTTGACTTTATGAGGGCAAAGTGATATACTTATTAGAGTAAATAAAGGCGGTAAAAGCCTTGAAAGGAATGATTTTTTATGAGCGAGGGCTGTACACATAACTGCGAGAACTGTTCTTCAAAATGCTCTGAAAAAAAGAGTTTGAAGGAAGAACTCAACGCTGCAAGCTCTGTCAAAAAGGTTTATGCGATAATGAGCGGAAAGGGCGGAGTAGGCAAGTCGCTGGTGACAAGTATGCTGGCGGTGACGGCTCAGAGGCGTGGATTCAAGACCGCTGTGCTGGATGCTGACATAACAGGTCCGTCAATACCGACGGCTTTCAATATCCACGAGAGGGCTAAAACGAATATGTACGGAATTATCCCTGCGGTGAGCAAAACGGGTATCGAGATAATGAGCCTTAATCTGCTGCTTGAGAATGAAACTGACCCTGTGGTATGGCGTGGTCCTGTTATCGCAGGTGCGGTGAAACAGTTTTGGACGGACGTTGCGTGGAACGACCTTGATGTGATGTTTATAGATATGCCGCCGGGAACTGGCGACGTGCCGCTGACGGTGTTCCAGTCGATAAAGGTGGACGGAATAATCATAGTCACATCACCGCAGGAATTGGTTTCGATGATAGTTGAAAAAGCGGTGCATATGGCGGATATGATGAAAGTACCTGTGCTTGGCATCGTGGAGAATATGTCGTATTTTGAATGCCCTGACTGCGGAAAAAGGCATAATATCTATGGCGAGAGCCATGTGGACGAGGCGGCAGTGAAGTTTGGCATTGACGCAGTGGCGAAAATGCCTATCGACCCGAATTTTGCGAAAGCCTGTGACAGCGGTAAAATAGAGGACGTCGAGGGTGGCTGGCTGGATTCTATTGCAGATAAACTGCTGACTAAGTGAGGAGTTAGGAGTGAGGAGTGGGCATAGCTGAACAAAGTTGTGCACTCAGCACCGAGCGGAGCGAGAGATAAAACGCAGGCGGGGGCCCGGCGTAAGCCTACCAAGCGGTGCAGAAAAAGTAAAGAAGAAATATAAAGTAGTGATTAAAACAAAGCGGTGTCGGAGCACAAAACTCTGCACCGCTTTTTCTATCCCATAGAACAACGTAAAATTCGCAAAGAGCGTAGCGATTTTGCGGCACAGCGAATTTGCCTGAAACTCTGTATGGGCGAACAGAGCCTGTGGGTGCGGAGTAGCGTTATATTTAGAATTGTAGAGGTTGGCGTTTATCAGAAGTTACGGTAAAAAACGCAGAAAAAAAGCAGACGGATAAACCGTCTGCTTTCATTATATGCAGTAATTATTAGAAACCAAGAATGCCCTTGAAATCTTCAATAAGCTTTTCTTCCTGTGCCTCTGCATCAGCTCTTGTGTCACCAATAGTTGTGTAGTATGCCTTGATCTTTGGCTCTGTGCCTGAAGGTCTGATTATTACACTTGCACCCTGCTCAAGCTTGAATGCGATAACGTCAGACTTTGGCAGTGTGAGAACTGTCTTTGCTCCTGTTTCAAGATTTGTTTCCTCAGATGCAAGATAGTCTGCGATGTCTACTACTTTAAGTCCGCCGATAGCCTTTGGTGGGTTCGCTCTGAGATCTGTCATTATCTCCTTCATTCTCTCCATTCCGCTTGCACCCTCGCACTGGAATGACTTCTGGCTGTGGAGATAGTTGCCGTACTTCTTGTACATATCTTCTCTTGCCTGAAGAAGTGAGATGCCCTTTGTTCTGTAGAACGCTGCCATTTCACAAATGAGCATTGAGCCTACTACTGCGTCCTTATCTCTTACATATGAGCCTGCAAGATATCCGTAGCTCTCTTCAAAACCGAAGATGTATCTGTCGTCCTGTCCGTCCTTCTCAAGGAATCCGATCTGCTCGCCGATAAACTTGAATCCTGTGAGAACTTCTCTAAGCTCTACATTGTATTCTGCTGCTATCTTCTTGCAGATGTCTGTTGTAACGATAGTCTTTACTGCAACAGGATCCTTTGGCATTGTGCCAAGGGCTGTTCTTTCCTGACAAATATATTTGAGGAGCATTGCACCTACTTCGTTTCCGCTGAACAGTACATAGTTTCCGTCAGGGTCAGGTACTGCGATACCAACTCTGTCACAGTCAGGGTCTGTTGCAAGAAGAAGGTCAGGCTTTACTGTCTTACAAAGCTCAAGTCCCTTTGCAAGTGCCTCTTTGATCTCAGGGTTAGGGAATGGGCAGGTAGGGAAGTTTCCGTCAGGATTTTCCTGCTCAGGTACTACTGTTACTTCCTTTATGCCTATCTTCTTGAGGATAGCTCTTACAGGCTTGTTTCCTGTGCCGTTAAGAGGAGTGTATACTACCTTCAGACCGCTGTCTGCTACAAGGTCAGTATGTACGCCCTGCTGTGCTACCTTGTCAAGATACTTGTCGATAACTTCCTGCTTGATATATTCGATCTTGCCAGACTTGATGCCGTCCTCAAAGTCCATTACCTTTGCTCCACCGAACATCTCTACTGCATTGATCTTGCCGATAACGGTGTTTGCAACGTCCAGAGTGATCTGGCAGCCGTCCTCGCCGTATACCTTATAACCGTTATACTTTGCAGGGTTGTGTGACGCTGTGATAACTATACCGGCCTGACATTTGAGTTCTCTTACTGCCCATGAAAGCATTGGTGTAGGCATAAGCTCTGAATAGATATATACCTTTATGCCGTTTGCAGCAAGAACAGCGGCAGCCTCTTTTGCAAACTTGTCAGACTTGATACGGCTGTCATATGCGATAGCTACGCTGCCGTTTTCAAATGCACCGTTCACATAGTCAGCAAGACCCTGTGTTGCACGTCTGATAGTATAAACGTTGAGTCTGTATGCACCTGCACCGATAACGCCTCTGAGTCCGCCTGTACCAAATTCCAGATCTCTGTAGAATCTGTCCTGGATAGCAGCCTCGTCGCCTTCGATAGATCTAAGCTCTGTCTGAAGGTCAGGATCGTCTACTGCCTTTTCGCACCAAAGCTTATACAGTTCCATTTCTGTCATTGTCAAATCACCTCATATAAATATTTTGCTTATCAAATACACAATTCTATAGGATACATTATAGCACACTCCCATATTTATTTCAAGAGTTGTAACAGTTATTTAACAAATTCCTGCAACTATTTACAAATGAGTTTTGGGAAACTTTTGGAGGTGCAATGCTAATTTTGGGACAGGGTGAATATAGATATAAAAGTAGTATATATGAAAGGCAGGGGGAGAGGTTGAAAATACTCAGGAAGATATGTTCGGCGGTGTTGTGTGCGGCGGTGGCTTTGTTTATGGTGTGCTCTTTTGCAGAGGGCAGGGAAAAGGCAGGTGCACTTTCTTTACAGTGGGAGAGCGTTCCGACGGATACGGTGGCTGTGAGCGATATGCTGGAGGGACTTACGGCAAGGTCGGCGGTGGTGACGGAGATGACAACAGGAAGGGTGCTTTTTGAGAAAGAGCCGCAGGAGCAGTGTGAGTGCGGTCATTATGCAAAGCTCATGGTGCTTTTGCTCACGGCGGAAAAGATAGACTGCGGCGAGCTTTCTATGAACGACATGGCGGTGGTGTCGGAATATGCCAATTCTCAGCAGGGAAGTCAGATATGGCTCGACAAGGGTGAGAAGATATCAGTGGAAGAGCTTGTGAAGTCGGTGTCCATTGGCAATGCAAACGACGGCTGTGCGGCTTTAGCAGAGAAAGTGGCTGGTTCATACGAAGAGGCTGTAAAGCTTATGAACAGCCGTGCGAAGTCGCTGGGCATGAAGGATACTTTTTACACTGACTGCACCGGCATGGGCGAGGGCAACGTCACAACGGCGTTTGACACGGCTTTGCTTTGCTCGGAGGTGGTGAAATATAAAAATCTGACGCCTTATCTTACCTGTTGGCTTGACAATGTGAGGGACGGCAAGGCGGAGCTTGTGAATCTTAACAGGCTCGTTCGCACATATAAAGGTATCACGGGTATGAAAGCTTGGGGCGGAGAAAAGGCAGGCAGCTGTATTGCGGCAACGGCTGCAAAAGGGGATATGTCGGTGTGTGTGGTGCTCAACGGCTGCGGTTCGCAGGAGGACATGAATGCTGAGGCTAAAAAGCTGCTTGAACTGGCGTTTGACACATATGAACTTTATACCCCTGAACTGCCTGATGATATGGTGAAAGAAACTGTGGTGTGCGGCGGAGAGGAGCTTTCGGTGAAACTTGCGGCAGATGGGCTTTATCCTATCGTCATACCAAGGGGAACATACAGAATGGTAGAGTGCAGCTTTACAGCGGCGGATAGGCTTGACGCACCTGTGAAAAAGGGCGATACTGCGGGGAAAATAGAATACACCATGGGCGGTGAGGTGATACTCAGCGGAAAGATAGTCGCTTGCAAAGATGTGAAGAAAATGAATTTCCTCTGCGGTATAAAAAAGCTTGTGTACAATTTGCTGAGTATGTAATATTATATTTGTTTAAAATGCACAAAAGATGATTTCGCTTTATAAAACTCTTGAAATGTTCACAAAAATATAGTATAATTTATCTAGTATTAACGGAGAAACGTGTTTTATGGTATCACGCTCTCCGGCAGGTAAGGAAAGGAAATGAAGGATAATGTCATTAAAGCTTAACACAAAGTATCTTGAGGGTTTTGTAAGTGAACATGAGTATGAGGGCATGGCTGCTCAGGTAACTGCCGCTCATAACACTCTGGTGAACAGAAACGGTCTGGGAAATGATTTTCTCGGCTGGGTAACGCTCCCTGAAGATTATGATAAGGAAGAATTTGCAAGAATAAAGGCTGCTGCTGCAAGAATAAAGGAAAAGTGCGATGTGCTCATCGTTATCGGTATCGGCGGTTCTTATCTTGGTGCAAGAGCTGCTATCGAGCTGCTCAAGTCGCCATTCTACAACAATCTTAAAAAGGATACTCCTGACATCTATTTTGTCGGAAACAATATCAGCTCGGCTTACCTCAACGAGGTACTTTCGATCTGCGAGGGCAGAGATATCTGCGTAAACGTAATTTCAAAGTCGGGCACAACAACTGAGCCTGCACTTGCTTTCAGGATTTTCAAGAAACTTCTTGAGGATAAGTACGGCAAGGAAGAGGCTAAGACAAGAATTTTTGCTACAACAGACAAGGCTAAGGGCACACTCAAGCAGCTTTCTGACGAAGAGGGCTATGAGACATTCGTTGTTCCTGACGATGTTGGAGGAAGATTCTCAGTTCTCACAGCAGTTGGTCTTCTCCCTATCGCAGCAGCAGGCTGTGATATCGACAAGCTCATGGCCGGTGCAAGAGAGGGCATGAAGAAATATTCTGCTGATGATAACAATGACTGCTACAAGTATGCAGCTCTCAGAAACATTCTTTACAGAAAAGGCAAGAGCGTTGAGATGCTCGTTTCATATGACCCTTCATTCACAATGATGGGCGAATGGTTCAAGCAGCTGTTCGGCGAGAGCGAGGGCAAGGACGATAAGGGTATATTCCCGTCTGCTGCTACTTTCTCAACAGACCTGCACTCACTTGGTCAGTTCATTCAGGACGGCTCAAAGCTCATGTTTGAGACAGTTATGCACATCAAGACACCTAAGAGCGACCTGTTCTTGGAGCCTGACAAGGATAATCTTGACGGACTTAACTTCCTGACAAATCAGAATATGTCAGTTGTAAATGAAAAGGCATATCAGGGAACTATCCTTGCTCACACTGAGGGCGGCGTTCCTAATATCGTTATAGATGTTGACAAGCTTGACGAGGAAAATCTCGGCGAGATGATCTACTTCTTCGAGAAGGCTTGTGCAATTTCAGGTTATATGCTGGGTGTAAACCCATTCAATCAGCCGGGCGTTGAGAGCTACAAGAAGAATATGTTCGCTCTTCTCGGCAAGCCGGGTTATGAGTCACAGAAGGCTGAACTTGAGGCTAAGCTGGGCTAATATCCAAAAGGCAGAACAAAAGGAAATTTTGAGCGTGTCCCCTCCGGGGGTCTGCTCTTAAAATAAATGCTTTAATAAGCGGAACGGAGAGTTTATATGATTAATTTGATTCCAGGTAAAAAGGGCACAGGCAAGACTAAAATACTTGTTGATTCTATCAAAAAGGCTGCTGAAAACGCTACAGGCAACGTTGTTTGCATCGAGAGAGGTATGCAGCTTACCTATGACCTTCCTCATAATGTAAGACTGGCTGACGCTGAGGAATACGGCATCAACAGCTTTGATAGTTTCTATGGCTTTGTTGCAGGTCTGCTGGCTGGCAACTATGACATTCAGGAAGTATTTGTTGACGGTATTCTGAAGATCGGCGGCAGAGATTATGACGCTCTGGGCAATATGCTTGAAAAGGTAGCAGTTCTCACAAAGGACGTAAACGTTACTTTCACAGTATCTGCTGACGTTGACGATCTGCCTGCAAAGGTAAAGGCTTTCATCAAGTAAGCCATTCCGCCTCGTTTATTGGTATTTTGATAGCAAAAACGAAAAAATTGAAAAAAAGTATTGACAAATCACGTTTCTCAGGTTATAATGGAATTTGTGATGTTTGAGGTGCAAGTATGAATGTACAGTTGAAGGAACTTTTCGATATAATCGGAGAGCGGAAAACGATCGATTATTCCATTACAGCGGACAAGCTGGGGGAATACAGCGGATATTCTTTTGCATCGCCCGTTGCGGTAACAGGTGAGATAGAGAACAGAGCAGGAGTGGTAACGCTCAGGTTCAGAACTGTTTTCACTATGGATCACACCTGTGACAGATGTCTAAAGGAGTTCAGCAGGGAGTATGTTTATGACTTTGAGCACACTCTGGTGAGAAGTGTTCACAGTGACAGGGACGATTATGTTGTTTGCGAGAACAATACTCTTGATCTGGACGAACTGGCTATTTCAGATTTGTTGTTACAGCTGCCTACAAAAATTCTTTGCAGGGATGACTGCAAGGGTTTGTGTTACGTTTGCGGACAGGATTTGAATGAGGGCAAATGTAACTGCTCTTGACGGGAAATAGCTGAACAGACTATAATGATTTTACTGACGAGGAGGTGCCAGAATGGCAGTACCAAAGAGAAAAGTATCCAAGGCTAGACGTGACAAGAGACGTTCAGCAGTTTGGAAGCTTGACGCACCTGCACTTTGTAAATGTTCCAACTGCGGTGAGCTTACTTCACCACACAAGGTTTGCAAGAATTGCGGTTATTATAAGGGCGTAGAGGTTATCAAGAAGGAAGCATAATTTTTGATAAGCACACAGAGCAGAATGGCTTAGGTCGTTCTGCTCTTTTTTTTGTTGTTTCAGCTGTGGTAGTAGAAAAGGCTGGCGAACACTGTTCGCACCTACAGGTCAGGTGTGAAGATCTATGGTATGTGGGTGTGTATTCCTCGTATGGTTGACAAAACGTGAGAAATTGTGTTATACTATATGATGTATCAATGTGCAAATTTATATGAAATGAGGTCGATATATATGTCATTGCCGATCGTTGCGATAGTGGGCAGACCTAATGTTGGTAAGTCTACTCTTTTTAACAAGCTTATCGGTCAAAGACTTTCTATAGTTGAAGATACCCCCGGAGTCACAAGAGATAGGATATATGCAAAGTGCGAATGGCTCGGACACGAGTTCATGCTGGTGGACACGGGCGGAATCGAGCCTGAGTCTGACGATATTATCCTTGCTCAGATGCGTAGGCAGGCGGAGCTGGCTATACTGAAAGCTGATGTCACTATTCTTGTGACTGACCTGAAATGCGGCGTTACTGCCACTGACTATGAGGTGGCTCAGATGCTTTTGAAGTCAGGAAAGCCTATCGTGCTTTGTGTGAACAAAGTGGATAATGTGGGCGAGCCGCCTATGGAATTGTACGAGTTCTATAATCTTGGTCTGGGCGAGCCGTTCCCTGTTTCTTCTGTGCATGGTCACGGAACAGGCGACCTTCTTGACGAGGTGCTGAAATATCTCCCTGAGGATAATGACGAGGGTGATGACGACGATTCTATCAAGGTCGCTGTTATCGGCAAGCCTAACGTTGGAAAGTCCTCCATAATAAACAAGATATGCGGAGAAGAGCGTGTTATCGTATCAAATATCGCAGGCACTACCCGTGACGCTACCGACTCGATAGTGGAGAATGAAAAGGGCAAGTTCGTTTTTATCGATACGGCTGGTATCAGACGTAAGTCAAAGGTGTTGGAAACTATTGAGAAATACTCTGTGCTGAGGGCTTATATGGCTGTTGACAGGGCTGACGTTGCGGTCATCGTTATCGACGCAACCGTGGGATTTACTGAGCAGGATTCAAAGGTGGCAGGTTATGCACACGAAAAAGGTAAGGCTTGCGTTGTGGCAGTGAACAAGTGGGACGCTGTTGAAAAAGACACTAACACCATGAACGAGTTCCAGAAAAAACTTCAGGACGATTTCAGCTTTATGAGCTATGTGCCTTTTGTGTTCATCTCTGCAAAAACGGGTCTGAGAATGGACAAGCTTTTTGATACTATCAAGTTCGTTGCAGAGCAGAACTCTGTTAGAATACCGACAGGCAGACTTAATGATGTTCTTGCATATGCTACTCAGAGGGTGCAGCCGCCGTCTGACAAGGGCAGAAGGCTCAAAATATACTACATGACGCAGGTTTCCACAAAGCCGCCTACATTCGTGTTCTTTGTAAACAGGGCAGACCTGTATCATTTCTCCTATCAGCGTTATATTGAAAATCAGATAAGAGAGACCTTCGGACTTGAGGGCACGCCTATCGTTTTCAAAATAAGAGAGCGTGACAAGGACGACGTTAAATAAATTTCTGGAGGTTATTTTGTGGACATATTTTTAAGTCTGGCATTCACTATAATTTTTTCTTATCTTTTCGGAAGTCTTAACTCTGCCATAATCGTATGCAGAGCCTTGAAACACAAGGATATCCGTGATTACGGCAGCAACAACGCAGGTCTGACAAATGTGCTGAGAGTGTTCGGCAAAGGCCCTGCGGCGGCGACCTTAGTGTGTGACCTTGCAAAGGGCGTGCTTGCGGTAGTTATCTGCCGCCTTGTGGTGACAAACGGTTTCGGCGTGACTTTTTTTCATGACGATAAGTTTATCGGATATCTTGCAGGATTTTTTGTAATGCTGGGACACATTTTCCCTATATTTTATGGCTTTCATGGCGGAAAGGGCGTTCTTATTGCGGCAACGACCCTTATCGCTATCGACCCGCTGACCTGTGCTTTCTCAGTGGCTGTTTTTGCTATCGTGCTTGCGGCAACAAAATATGTGTCTGTGGGTTCTATATGTGCGGCTGTGGCATATCCTGCTTTTACGCCCATAGTTCAGCTTTTTATCATCAAGGGTGACGGCGTGCTGGCAAACACTCTTATGGCTGCGGCCATCGGTCTGCTTATCATTTATATGCACAGACCTAATATCAAACGTCTTATGAACGGCACTGAAAATAAATTCGGCAGCAAGAAAAAGGCGTAAGGGGGTTTTATTATGGCAGATATTACTATACTTGGTTCCGGTGGATTTGGTCTTGCACTGGCTATTATGTGTGACAATGCAGGTCACAAGGTAACGGTGTGGTCAAAGTTTCAGGACGAAATAGACGCTATCAAGAGAACAGGAGAGCTGAAAGCAAAGCTCCCTGGCGTTCAGGTGAACAAAACTATAGAGCTTACAACGGATATAAGCTGCGTGAAAGACAAGGATATGGTCATATTGGGCATACCTTCGCCGTTTCTCAGAGAAGTGTGCGAGAGCGTTGCACCTTATCTTGAAAGCAGGACTATAGTTGTGAACACTGCAAAGGGTCTTGAGGGCGGAAGTCTGAAAACTATGTGCTGTGTGGCAAAGGAATGTTTCCCTGAAAATCATGTGGCTGTGCTCACTGGCCCTTCTCATGCGGAGGAAGTGGCAAGGAGAGTTCCAACCACTGTTGTTACTGCGTCTGATGACAGGGAAGTTTCTTACTATATCCAAAACACCCTTTCGAACGATACGTTTAGGGTGTATGTGAACGATGATGTTATGGGCTGCGAGATAGGCGGTTCACTGAAAAACGTTATTGCTCTTGCGGCAGGCGTGTGCGACGGTCTTGGACTTGGCGACAACACAAAGGCTGCACTTATGACAAGAGGTATCAGAGAGATATCACGTCTTGGCGTTGCAATGGGTGCAAAGATAGATACTTTCGGTGGACTTAGTGGAATAGGCGATCTTATCGTTACCTGCTGCTCAATGCACAGCAGAAACCGCCGTGCCGGTATCCTCATAGGAAAGGGTGTTAGCCCTGAGGAGGCTGTAAGACAGGTGGGCACTGTTGAGGGCTATGTATGCACCAAAAACGCATGGGAGCTTTCAAAGAGAATGGGCATTGAAATGCCTATCACAGAGCAGCTTGCAAGAGTGCTTTTCGAGGGCGAGCCTGCGGCAAACGCTATCAAAAATCTTATGTGCAGACCGAGCAAGAACGAAACTGAAACAACTTTCCTGAGCTAGGAAAGCTGCTGAAAGGACGGATACATATGCTTAAAAGATACACTATCAAAACAGAACGCAGAGGACTTTACAATATCACAAGCTATGTAAGGCAGGCTGTGACCGAATCAGGAGTTCGGGAGGGCATTGCAGTTATATTTTGTCCTCACACCACGGCGGCGATTACCATAAATGAGAACACTGACCCTGATGTAAAGACGGATCTTCTTTACGCTTTGGAGGAAACTTTTCCAAACAGACCGCAGTTTCGCCACGCTGAGGGCAACTCTGACGCTCACATGAAGTCAAGCTGCGTTGGTGCGTCGGAAACTGTTATCATCGACGATAACGAACTTCTTCTGGGCACTTGGCAGGGTATCTATTTCGCAGAGTTCGACGGTCCGAGAACAAGAAACTTTTTTGTGAAGATAGTAAAGGGCTGACTTTGGTGAGTGTGTGGAAAAACATACACTTTTGGTATTTTTCCTCTTTACAATCTGCTGAAAATATTGTATAATTAATATGGATAATTCCAACGAAATATGTGTTAAGGAGTGCTTTGAAATATGGAACCGAAATATAAAAGAATATTGCTCAAATTAAGCGGCGAGGCTCTCGCAGGCGATAAGAAAATAGGTCTTGACTATGACGTTATCACTTCTTTCGGCAAGAGTATCAAAAAATGCGTTGACGCCGGCGTTGAGGTAGGTATCGTTGTAGGCGGCGGCAATTTCTGGAGAGGCAGATCGAGCGGTGCAATGGACAGAACAAGAGCCGATCATATCGGTATGCTTGCAACTGCTATGAACGCACTTGCTGTTGCTGACGGCCTTGAGAACTGCGGTCTTGAAGTGAGAGTACAGACAGCTATTTCTATGCCACAGGTCGCTGAGCCTTACATCAGAAACAAGGCTATGCGTCATTTTGAAAAGGGCAGAGTAGTTATCTTCGGCTGCGGCACGGGCAACCCGTTCTTCTCAACTGATACTGCTGCGGCGCTGAGAGCAGCTGAGATAGAGGCTGATATATTCTTTAAGGCTACCATGGTAGACGGCGTTTATGACAAGGATCCTCACAAGTATCCTGACGCTGTCAAGTATGACACTCTTACATTTGCTGATATCCTTGCAAAGGGTCTTCAGGTAATGGACTCAACAGCTGCGGCAATGTGCAAGGACAATAATATCCCTATACTCGTTTTCGATCTTGCAAGACCTGACAATATCTATGACGCTTGCATGGGCGAAAATATAGGCACTCTCGTAAAATAATAAAGAAATCAAGAAAGGATCGTTTGAATATGAAACAGATCAAGGAAAACGCTAAGACAAAAATGGAGAAATCCATAAACGTTATGCTTTCGGACTTTGCAGGCATCAGAGCAGGCAGAGCTAATCCGTCCGTACTCAACAAGGTTCAGGTAGAATACTATGGTGCGATGACACCTGTTACACAGATGGCGGCAGTTTCCGTTGCTGAGGCAAGAGTGCTCGTTATCCAGCCATGGGACAAGTCAACTCTCAAGCCTATCGAAAAGGCTATTCAGGCATCTGATATCGGCATCAATCCACAGAACGACGGCTCTGTTATCAGACTTACTTTCCCACAGCTCACTGAGGACAGACGTAAGGAACTGGTTAAGGACATCAAGAAAATGGGCGAAGAGTGCAAGGTAGCTATCCGTTCTATCAGACGTGACGCAATGGAAAAGTTCAAGGCAATGAAGAAGAACAACGAGATCACTGAGGACGACCTCAAGGACTGCGAGGACGAGATCCAGAAACTGACTGACAAGTTCGTTAAGGAAGTTGACGGTCACGTTGCCGAGAAGGAAAAAGAGATACTCTCTATCTAAGTTATGGCAAAGAATGAGAAAATAAGCCTTGGGGAGAATGTTTCCGTGCCTGTACACGTTGGCGTTATAATGGACGGCAACGGCAGGTGGGCGAAAAAGAGGGGTATGCCCCGAAAATTCGGTCACAGAGAGGGTGCAAAGACCTTTCGTGCAATAACAAGACATGCCAAGGCGTTAGGTATACAGTATATCACATATTATGCGTTTTCTACCGAGAACTGGAAAAGACCTAAGGACGAGGTAGACGCAATTATGGATCTTTTTGAAAAGTATCTCGATGAGGTCAGGGACTTTATCGAGGAGAATATCAGGGTACGTTTTATAGGCGACAGGACTAGGCTGAGCGAGAATCTTCAGAAAAAAATGGCGGCTGTTGAGGAGGATTCTAAGGATTTCGACTCTATGACGCTTGTGCTGGCTATCAACTATGGCGGCAGGGACGAGATATGTCATGCGGCTAAGGCGTTGGCTCAGCAGGTGAAAGAGGGCAAGCTAGATCCTGAGGATATCACTATGGACATGATAGAGAAAAATCTCTATACCGAGGAGATACCGCCTGTTGACCTTGTTATAAGACCTAGCGGCGAGCAGAGGCTGTCAAACTTCATGATATGGCAGGCGGCTTACGCTGAGTTTTATTACACAAATATCCTGTGGCCTGACTTCAAGGGAAGTGACCTTGACAAGGCTGTTATCGCATACAGCGAAAGAAACAGAAGATTCGGAGGGGTGTAAATAATGTCAACCCGTATTAAATCTGCGGCGGTAGCCATTGTTATCGCCGTGGTACTGCTTATCGCACACGGAACGTTCCTGTTCAACATTGCGGTCGGTGCTATATCTGCACTGGCAATATACGAGATATTCAGGGCGACAAAAATGCTGTCCCACAAGTATCAGACCATTGCCTGCTGTGCGTTTGCGTTTGTGGACGCTTTCATGCCTGTTTTCTACAGACACGGCTGGCTGTACTTTTTCAGCTATAAGCTTTACATGGGACTTTTCGTTATCGCAATGTGCCTGCTTTATCTCAAAGAGCATACAAAGTTCAACTACATGGAATTTTTCTTCATGCTCGGCGTGGGCATACTTCTGCCTTACTCTTTCTCAACGCTTGTCACAATGGCAGGCATGGGCGGCAAGGGCGTGTTCATGATAGTTCTTACACTTGCAGCGGCTTGGCTCGCTGACAGCGGAGCATATTTTGCGGGAACATTTTTCGGCAAAACAAAGCTTTGCCCTGAGATAAGCCCTAAGAAAACTGTTGAGGGACTTATCGGCGGCGTTATCTCAAACGGCGTTATAATGCTTATAATAAGCTTGTTCTATCAGTTTATACTCAAGGGTGAGCCGGTTCACTATCTGGGCGTGCTCATAGCCGGTATGCTGGCTGCACTTATCGGACTTGTGGGCGACCTTACTGCGTCTGTTATAAAAAGACAGACAGGTATAAAGGACTATGGAAACATAATGCCGGGTCACGGCGGAATAATGGATCGTTTTGACAGCGTTCTGCTTGTTGCACCTTTTATGTACTATATGTTCACACAGGGACTTATACTTAAATAGAAAACTATAACTTTTAGGGGCAGGCTTAGGCTTACCCCTTTTAAGCGTTATTAAGGCAACACTGCACAGGGTGCTCCAAACGGTTTTGTCTTAAAGAGAATTTATTTTTGCGGACGAGGGACAATAAATGAAAACAATTTCAATACTCGGTTCAACGGGTTCTATAGGCACGCAGGCATTAGAAGTGGCTGCAAAGCATAATATTAAAGTGAAAGCACTTGCGGCAAATTCTGATGTTGAAAAGCTTGCGGCTCAGGCTAAGGAGCTTTTGCCTGAATGTGTGTGCATCTACCGTGAGGACAAAAAGGCAGAGCTTGAAAAGCTGCTTGCAGGCACGGGGATAAAGATACTCACAGGCATGGTGGGACTTAAAGAGATAGCGAGAATGGACGGCGTTGATATCATGCTCAACTCTGTTGTGGGCATGGTGGGTCTTGTGCCGACGCTTACGGCTATCGAAAAGGGCACTGACATTGCCCTTGCCAACAAGGAAACTCTTGTGGCAGGCGGCGAGCTTGTTATAAAGGCTGCGGCTGAAAAGGGCGTGAGGATATATCCTGTGGACAGCGAACATTCTGCCATTTTCCAGTGCTTGCAGGGCAACGAGGGCAATAGGCTCAAGGGGATAATACTGACAGCGTCAGGCGGTCCGTTCTTTGGCAAGACTAAGGCGGAGCTTGAGGGCGTGACTGTTGAGCAGGCTTTAAACCACCCTAACTGGTCAATGGGAAGAAAGATAACAATAGATTCTGCGACGCTTATGAACAAGGGCCTTGAATTTATCGAGGCAATGTGGCTTTTTAAGCTCAGACCTGAGCAGATCGAGATAGTTGTTCACAGGCAGAGCGTTGTTCATTCGGCGGTGGAGTATGAGGATAATTCTGTTATCGCACAGCTTGGCGTGCCTGATATGAAGATACCGATACAGTATGCACTGCTTTACCCTGAGAGGGTGGAGTGTGACGTGAAAAAGCTGTCCCTCACAGACTACGGCAGGCTCACATTTGAAAAGCCTGACTATGATACTTTCGACTGCCTGAGAGCCTGCATAAAGGCTGTTACCATTGGCGGAAATCTTCCTGCGGCAGTGAACGGTGCTAACGAGGAGGCTGTTGCGGCTTTTCTTGACGGCAGGATAGATTTTCTTGACATTGGTAGAATAGTAATGAGCGTTTGCGACAACACCCCACGAAAAGAGATAAAGTGCGTGGAAGATGTGTTGGAGGCTGACAGACTGGCTAGGGAAGAGGCTCGCAGACTGGCTTTGGCAATGAAAAATTAAGGGATAGTTTGCGGTGCTGAACCTATTGTCTTTTTGTGTTTGAAAGGAAAGAAATGAGTATACTATTTGCAATATTGATCTTTGAGGCGATCATAATAATCCACGAGCTTGGTCACTTTATTGCGGCGAAAGCCTGCGGCGTTAAGGTCAACGAGTTCGCTATAGGAATGGGTCCTGCCATTCTCAAAAAGAAAAAGGGCGATACCCTTTACGCTTGGCGTATCTTTCCCATAGGCGGCTACTGTGCCATGGAGGGCGAAGATAACGGCAGCGGTGACGAGGGTGCTTTCTGCAACAAGAGCCTGCCTAGAAGAATGCTTATCGTGGTGGCAGGCGTTATAATGAATCTGGTGCTTGGATATATTATCCTTTGCATAAGCACGGCTAGGTCTGACGGTATCGCAACCACAACTATATCATGGTTTGAGGATAACGCTATGTCCCAATCGACCGGCTTGCAGATAGGCGACGAGATAATCGAGGTCAACGGCATGAGGATATTCACCACAATGGATATGTCCTATCAGTTCGGCAACGATAAGGATGGCGTGTTCGATATGGTGGTAAAGCGTGACGGCAAAAAGGTGGAACTTAAAGACGTCACTTTTGCAACGGACGATAACACAATGCACATTGATTTCAAGGTCGCACCAAAGGCTGTGACGGTGGGTTCTGTTATAACCCAGTCTTTCAAGCAGGGCTGCACTGACGGCAGACTTATCTACATCTCATTTGCAGACCTTATAAAGGGCAAGTATTCCATTAAGGACCTCAGCGGTCCTGTTGGCATCGTTGATACTATCGACAATGTTATCGACAGCGAAAGGGACGGCGAGTCGGGCAAGATAGACTGGTCATCGCTCATTGATACGATGCTGTCGCTGGGTGCGTTCATGACTATAAATATCGGTATATTCAATCTCCTGCCATTGCCTGCTCTTGACGGCGGCAGACTGCTGTTCCTCATTATCGAGGCGATACGCCGCAAGCCTGTCAAGCCTGAGCATGAGGGAATGGTGCACGCTATAGGCATGGCGGCATTGCTGCTGCTTATGGTAGTGGTAACGGTGAGCGATATTATCAAGCTGGTATAAAGGAGGAAACCTGTTATGTCAGGTGAAAATACAAGAAATGTTAGACCTGTCAAGGTGGGGGGACTTACTCTTGACGGCAAAAAGATATATATTCAATCCATGCTCAATGTGCCATCTACGGACATAGAGGGTTCTGTTAGGCAGGCGGTGGAGCTTGAAAAGGCTGGCTGCGAGATAGTTAGGGCGGCTATACCGAACATGGAGGCTGTTAAGCTTATACCTGCCATAAAGGATAAAATATCCATACCATTGGTGGCGGATATACATTTTGACTATCGCCTTGCTGTCGCTGCGGCTGAGGCAGGCATAGACAAGATAAGGATAAATCCCGGAAATATCGGCTCTATGGACAGGGTAAAGGCGGTCGTAAAAGCCTGCCGTGAAAGAAAAATACCTATCAGGATAGGAGTAAACGGCGGTTCTCTTGAAAAGGAACTGCTTGCGAAATACGGTTCGCCAACTGCGGAGGCTCTTGTGGAAAGTGCAATGGGTCATGTGAGAATATTGGAGCAGTGCGACTTTGAGGATATAGTTATCTCTATAAAGTCATCAGACGTGCCGACCATGATAAAGGCATACAGACTGTGTGCACAGATCTGTAATTATCCTCTGCACTTGGGCGTTACTGAGGCAGGTACTGAGAGAATGGGTCTTATAAAATCAGCAGTGGGAATAGGTTCGCTGCTCTGCGACGGCATTGGCGAAACTATCAGAGTATCGCTCACTGACGAGCCTGTCAAGGAGATATACGCCGCAAAGGATATCCTTAAAGCTATCGGCAAAGGCGGCGGAGTAAGGATAGTTTCATGCCCTACTTGTGGAAGAACGAGGATAGATCTTATCGGTCTTGCAAAAAAGGTGGAAGAGGCAACTAAGGATATAGACAAGGATATAAAGATAGCAGTCATGGGCTGCGTTGTGAACGGAATAGGCGAATCGGGCGAGGCTGACATAGGAATTGCAGGCGGCGACGGCTGTGCGGTGATATTCAGTCACGGCGAAAAGCTCAGAAAGGTATCAGAGGAAGAGGCTCTGCCTGCACTTCTGGCGGAAATAGAAAAACTTTAAAAGGATATACCATAAATGAATACATACACCATTGAAAGTTTCTTTGAGGATTATAAGGAACTGATACCAACTGTGATAGAAAAGGGCAGGATATTAAGGCTGGGCTTTAATGAAGAGAACGGCACTTTTACCTGTCAGGCAGCTTTTGACAAGCTTGTGCCTTTTGACAGCACAGTGGAATTTGAAACGAAAATGAGAGCGGCTCTTGGGGCGGGAAAGTTTGTCTTGCAGCTCAAATATACTCCTGATATGCTTTGTGCGGAGTATTTTCCTGAGCTTTGCAAGTTTCTCAAAAGCAGATTTCCCCTCGTGAACGGCTTTTTTGACAACGCTGAGGCTGTTTATGAAAACGGCGTTTTCACCGTGGATATAAAGCACGGCGGCGAGGCGTTGCTGAAAAAGGCGGGCATCGAATCGGCTTTCCCTGCACTGACTATGGAGCTTTTCTCTGTCAGGGCGTACATAAAGCTCACAGGCGTGCTTGAAACAGATATGGAAGAGCACCAGCGAGAGCAGGAGGAATTTTTGAAAACTCTCCCTGTGGCTCAGATAGACCCTGCAAAGCCTGAGAAAAAGGTTTCTGTTACCACAAATACTGCAAGCGGAGCGTCTGTGGAGTTCCGCACGGCGAATGTAGATTTCACAAGGTTTTCGCTTTTGTGCGAGGACGCACTTGTGCTTATGGGTGCACCTATCTCGGCAAACGAGCAGGTCATGCAGATGAAGGATATCCCTGCGGACTACCGTGGACGTGTGGTTGTCTGGGGCGACATATTCGGTCCTGTGGAAACAAAGGAAACAAAGACCGGTATGCTTATCGCACACCTGAATTTTACCGACTATACATCTTCAAACTCAATAAAGTTCATTGGTTCAAACAAGAATTTCAGGAACATGAAAGGTCTGAAAAGGGCTGTGCTCGAGGCAATGCTTGAGCACCTCAAGGCTGGCAAGACTATACTTGTGGCAGGCGAGATAGAAGAGGACGATTTCGACCACTCTGTAAACATCAAGCCTGAGAGCATAATGGTAGTAAAGCGTGAAAAGGTCAAGGACACCTGCGAGCAAAAGCGTGTTGAGCTGCACTGCCATACCAATATGTCAATGATGGACGCTCTCACACCTGCGAGTAAGCTTGTGGAAAGAGCGTATTCATGGGGTCACAGGGCACTTGCCATAACAGACCACGGCGTTGTCCAGGGCTATCCTGACGCAGGAAACACCTGCCTTGGCATACGCAAGGGCGGCGGTGACTTCAAGGTGCTCTATGGTATCGAGTCATATGAGGTCAACAATGACGAAAAGATATTCCGTGGAACGGACAAGCGTGAGCTTACTGACGAGATCATCTGTTTTGACCTTGAGACTACAGGAACAAATCCTAATGACGATAGGATAATCGAGATAGGTGCGGTCAAGCTGAGAGATCTTGAAGTGGTGGACAAGCTCGATATTTTCGTGAACCCTGAAAGACCTATCCCTGAGTTTATCTCAAACCTTACCCACATCACGGACGATATGGTAAAGGACGGTGCAAGCGAAAGGGACGCTCTGCTTAGATTCAAGGAATTTATCGGCGACGACCCTGTGCTTGTGGCACACAATTCACAGTTCGATACTGGCTTTATCTCTGCCTGTGCAAAAAGACAGGGTATCGAGCTTAAATATTCTTCTATCGACACCGTGCCAATGTCGCAGATAATGCTCCCTGAGCTTGAAAAGCACAAGCTCAATTTCGTAGCGGAGCATTTCGGGCTTGGTGATTTTCAGCACCACCGTGGCTGCGATGACGCTGAGGTGCTGGCAGGCATTTTTATAAGACTGGCGAAAATGCTTATGGAACAGTATCCGCTGCTGCTCATAACGGTGGATATGCTCAACAGTCTACTTGCGAATGAAAATCAGGTGCTTGCAAAGCCTACATATCATCAGATAATAATCGTAAGAAATAATACGGGTCTTAAAAATCTTTATAAGCTTATTTCAGACTCGAACCTCAAATATTTCAAAAGACGTCCGAGAATACCAAAGTCGGAGCTTGTAAGACACCGTGAGGGTCTTATCCTTGGAAGTGCCTGCGAGCGTGGCGAGGTCATTCAGGCTTATCTTGAGGGAAGAAATTATGAGGAGATAAAGCAGATAGCAAGCTTTTATGACTATCTGGAGATACAGCCTGACGGAAACAACAGGTTCATGCTCACAACAGAAAAGCCGCCTTATGACAGAATACACACGGCGGAGGATATAAAGGATATAAACCGCTTTATCGTGAAACTTGGCGAGGACTTGGGCATACCTGTCTGTGCAACAGGCGACGTGCATTTCATGGACAAGAGCGACGCACAGTTCAGGTCAATAATTCAGGCGTCTATGGGATTTCCTGACGCTGATACTCAGCCGCCTTTGTATCTTAAAACCACAAACCAAATGCTTGACGAGCTGAGCTATCTCGGCGAAGAAAAGGCGTTTGAGGTGGTCGTTACAAATACCAACAACGTGGCTGATATGGTAGACCCTGACCTGAAAGCTTTTCCGAACGGAACGTATACGCCTTTTATTGAGGGTTCTGTTTATCAGCTGCAATATATATGCTGGAAGAAATGCTGTTCCATTTACGGCGACTGTGACCCTGAAACTATAGAAGTTCCTGAGGGAGAGGACGTTGACGTATCAAAATACTTTGAGGGACACATTCCTGACATTGTTTTCAAAAGACTTAAAAGAGAGCTTGACTCTATCATCAAGCACGGATTTGCCGTGCTTTACATGATATCTCAGAAACTTGTTGCAAACTCAAACGAGAACGGCTATCAGGTAGGTTCGAGAGGTTCGGTAGGTTCGTCATTCGTGGCGTCTATGTCGGGTATCTCGGAGGTAAACCCTCTTGTGCCGCACTATGTTTGTATGAAATGTCACCACAGTGAGTTCATCACTGACGGTTCGGTAGGTTCGGGCTTTGACCTGCCGCCGAAAAACTGTCCTGTGTGCGGAGAAAATATGCACCGTGACGGACACGATATCCCGTTTGAAACATTCCTTGGCTTTGACGGAGATAAAGCCCCTGATATCGACCTTAACTTCTCAGGCGACTATCAGGCAAAGGCACATAAATATACGGAAGTTCTTTTCGGTGAGGACCATGTGTTCAAGGCCGGTACTATCGGCATGATACAGGAAAAGACCGCTTTCGGCTATGTTATGAAATATCTTGACGAGCGTGGAAAGACCGTTCCAAAGGCTGAGATAGAAAGACTTAAACTCGGCTGCTGCGGCATAAAGAGAACGACTTCTCAGCACCCAGGCGGAATGGTCGTTATCCCTAGCGACTATGAGGTATATGACTTCACACCAGTTCAGCACCCTGCTGAAAAAGTGGATTCTGACATGGTCACTACCCACTTCGACTTCCACTCTCTCCACGATACGATCCTGAAGTTGGACGAACTTGGTCACGATAACCCGACAATGTATAAGTATCTGGAAATGTTCACCGGCAGAGATATTCTTGACTGCCCGATGTCTGACCCTGCGGTATATTCACTGTTTACTTCTCCTGAGTCACTGGGCGTGACGGAAGACGATATAATGTGTCAGACAGGAACGCTTGGCATACCTGAAATGGGCACGCCGTTCGTAAGACAAATGCTCCTTGACTGTCAGCCGAAAAACTTCTCTGACCTTTTGCAGATATCTGGACTTTCTCACGGTACTGACGTATGGCTTGGCAACGCTCAGGAGCTTATCAAAAACGGCACTTGCGATATCTCAAATGTTATCGGTACTCGTGACAGTATCATGACTTATCTGCTTTATCACGGTGTCGAACCTAAGCTGTCATTTAAGATAATGGAGATAACCCGTAAGGGAAAAGCTCCGAAACTGCTCACAGAGGAAATGAAAGAGAATATGCGTCAGCATGATGTTCCTGAGTGGTATATCGACAGCTGTTTAAAGATAAAATATATGTTCCCGAAAGCCCATGCGGCAGCATATGTTACCGCAGCTATCAGACTTTGCTGGTTCAAAGTGCATGAGCCGCTGGCGTTCTATGCAACTTATTTCACCGTAAAGGGCGAGGACTTTGACGCTGAAACGGCACTAAAGGGAAAATATATCGTAAGAAGTAAGATAGAAGAAATAAAGAACAAGCCAAAAGACGAAGTGTCAGGCAAAGACAGCGGCGTGCTCGAAGTTCTCATGCTTGTGAATGAGATGCTCTGTCGTGGATATGATTTTCTGCCTGTAAACATCAAAAAATCCCACGCAACTATCTATCAGATAGAGGACGGCAAAATAAGACTTCCGTTCTGTTCACTTAACGGTGTTGGCGAGTCTGCGGCGATAAATATTTACGAAAAGGCTCAGAACGGCGAATTTATCTCCATTGAAGAGTTCCAGCAGCAGAGCGGCGTGTCCAAATCTGTTATCGAAACGCTGGAGAAAAACGGAGCTTTCGGCGATATGCCTAAATCTAATCAGATATCACTGTTTGGATAGTTACTATGCACAATTTCATGCTTTGCCCTTGCGGCACTATTGACAAACAAGGGCGGGTGTGATAAACTTATTTATGTTGATACTATGATACTATGTTATCACTTTACCATGATGAAGTGATAGGCGTAGGAAATGTCATGTTATTGGGTATATCAAGAAATATGACAAGTAGCGGGCGAATGCTGTTCGCCCATACAATAGCGTGCTTGTGAAAATTAGTACGATCTATAATTTATATACAGGAAGGAAAAGTGTATGAAAAGATATGATCTTATAACCCCTGAGGGTACGAGAGATCTGCTGTTTGAGGGCTGTCTGGCACGAAGAATGGTGGAGGACAGGCTGTCAAAGTTGTTTGAGGGCTTTGGCTACAGCGAGGTTGTAACACCGGGAATAGAGTTTTACGATCTGTTTATGGGCAGTTCAAGAAACTTCCAGCAGGAGAGTCTTTATAAGCTCACAGATTCAAAGGGCAGGCTTATCGTTATGCGTCCTGATTCGACCATACCGATAGCAAGACTTGCATCAACAAGACTTAAAGACGCAAAGCTGCCTTTAAGACTTTATTATAATCAGAGCATTTTTGAAAACAATGCTCTTCTCAAAGGACGTTCAGACGAGGTAGTTCAGGCCGGTATCGAGCTTATCGGCGGAGAAAATTCCAAGAGAGCGGATTATGAGGTGCTTTGCACGGCTGTGGAGGCTCTTTCAAGCTTTGATAAGGAGAATTTCAGACTTGAGATCGGTCATATCGGATATTTCAAGGAGCTTGTGGCTCAGCTTGACGTTGACGACGCAGTAAGGGAAGAGATAAGACTGCTTATCTCTGCAAAGAACTATCCTGCACTTAACGATATACTTGACGAGGTGGGCGACAATCAGGTCACAAACGCACTCAGACAGCTGCCAAGACTTTTTGGCGGCGTTGAGGTGTTCGACAAGGCTGCGGATATTTATACTGACGATAAGATAACAGGTATACTTTATAATCTGAAGGAAGTTTATACAAGACTTTCAAGCCTTGGTTATGAGGGCAAGATATCTGTTGACCTTGGTATCGTGAGCCATGCAGACTACTATACAGGCATCGTGTTCAAGGGCTATCTTTCAGAGGTAGGTCAGTCGGTGCTCAAGGGCGGAAGATATGACAGACTGCTTGCTGAGTTCGGCAACGATTGTCCTGCGGTAGGTTTCGGCGTGAGCGTTGATTCTGTGGCAAGACATATCGCAAAGATAGGCGGAGCACCAAAGCTCAAGACCCCTGACGCTGTTGTGTTCGGTGAAAAGGGATATGTTGTTGAGGCTGTGGAATATGCTCAGACGCTCGTAAGAGAGGGTCTGACAGTGGAGAACTCTTTGTTCAATACCGTAGACGAAACAAAGGCTTACGCAAAGTCAAAGGGAATCAAAAAGCTTGTGGTCGTTGGCAGCGAGATAACAGAGCTTGATATATAGTTTGGAGGATAAGTTAAAATGAACAGACCCCTTAGGATAGCTCTTACAAAGGGCAGACTTGAAAAGGATACAGTCGGTCTTTTAGAGAAGATAGGCTATGACTGTACTGCAATAAGAGAAAAGGGAAGAAAGCTTATTCTTCCTGTACCTGACGGAAATCTTGAAGTCGTTCTTGCAAAGGCGAACGATGTTATCACATATGTTGAGCATGGCGTGTGTGACATGGGCGTTGTGGGCAAGGACACTATCATGGAAATGCAGGGCAAGTTCTTTGAGCTTGTGGATATAGGGTTCGGCAGATGTAAGTTCGCACTTGCCACAAAGAAAGGCTCAAAGTTCTACGGCGGATTTGACGTTAAGACGGTGGCAACAAAATATCCTAACATCACAAGAAGATTTTTTGAATCAAAGGGTATGGACGTTGATATCATCAAGATAGAAGGCTCAGTGGAGCTTGCACCGCTCCTTGAACTTGCAGACGGTATCGTCGATATCGTTGAAACAGGCACTACCCTTAAAGAAAACGGTCTTGAAGTCATCGAGGACGTTTGCCCTATCTCTGCAAGACTTATAGTAAATATGGTGAGCATGAAAATGCGTCAGCAGGAAATTGAGAATTTTGTAAAGCTTGTTGAAGAAAATATCGACAAGTAGTTTATATAAACGGAAAGGACAGTATTGAAATGGCTGAAATTAAAAAGATTTTTGTCAACGGCAAGGACGAGGTTGAGTTTTTCAAGCAGCTTGAAAAGAGGAGCGGCGAAACAAACAAGAAGGTCACAGCTGTTGTAAGCGAGATAATCGAAACTGTCAGAGAGGGCGGCGACAACGCTGTAAAGGCTTATACAGAAAAGTTCGACGGCAAGCTCCCTGAGTATTACGAAGTTCCGAGAGATGTTATAAATGACGCACTCACAGAGGCAGATCAGGACTTTGTTGACGCAATGCTCAACGCTGTTGCCAACATCACAGATTTTCACCAGAGACAGAAGTCACAGAGCTTTATAAATGCTAAGGATAACGGCTGTATACTTGGTCAGAAGGTAAGAGGACTCAACAGAGTTGGTCTTTACGTTCCGGGCGGCACAGCGGCTTATCCTTCAAGCGTGCTTATGAATGCTGTTCCTGCAAAGATAGCAGGCGTTAAGGAGATAATCATGGTTACTCCACCGCTCAAAGACGGCACACCTAACAAGGATATCCTTGTGGCAGCTGCTCTTTGCGGCGTTGACAGAGTGTTCATGAGCGGCGGTGCACAGGCTATTGCGGCTCTTGCTTACGGCACTGAGGAGATACCGAAGGTGGACAAGATAGTAGGCCCTGGAAACATTTACGTTGCAACTGCAAAGAAACTTCTTTACGGCGTTGTTGATATCGACATGGTAGCAGGCCCTAGTGAGATACTTGTTATGGCTGACGAAAAGGCTAACCCTAAGTTCATTGCCGCTGACCTTATGTCACAGGCTGAGCATGACAAGCTTGCGTCCGCTATACTTGTTACAACAAGCGAGAGCATCGCAGACAGAACTATCGAAGAGATAAACAGACAGGTGCAGACCCTTTCAAGAAAAGAGATAATCGAAAGCTCACTGGAGAATTACGGTGCTATCCTTATATGCGGCACAAAGGAAGAGGCTTGCGACCTTGCGAACAGATTTGCTCCTGAGCACCTTGAAGTGCTTTTCGAGAACCCTATGGAGTATCTTGGCAGACTTGACAACGCAGGTTCTATATTCCTCGGTCAGTATGCGTCAGAGCCTCTGGGCGACTATTATGCAGGCCCTAACCACGTTCTGCCAACAAGCGGCACAGCAAGATTCTTCTCGCCTCTGTCAGTAAACAGCTTTGAAAAGCGTTCAAGCTTTACATATTACACAGAGGACGCTCTCAGAGAGGCTAAGGACGATATCGTTCTTATTGCAGAAAAAGAGGGCCTGACGGCTCACGCAAATGCGATAAAGGTAAGATTTTAAGCGGTAAAGGTGATAAAAATGCGGACAGCGGAGATAAAAAGAAAAACTAAGGAAACTGACATAGAAGTGTTTGTAAAGCTGGACGGCGAGGGCAAGGTCAGCGTAAACACAGGCATAGGCTTTTTTGACCATATGCTAACAGCCCTTGGCGTTCACAGCGGAATAGACATGGACGTTGAGTGCACAGGCGACCTTTATGTAGACGGACACCACACTGTGGAGGACGTCGGCATCTGCCTTGGCAAAGCCTTTGCAGAGGCTCTCGGCGACAAAGCCGGCATTGCAAGATATGGCTCAGCTTTCGTTCCAATGGACGAGGCTTTGGCGTTCTGCTCACTGGATATAAGCGGCAGACCTTTCCTTGCATTCAATGCTGATTTCCATGACGACAGGATAGGACAGTATGATACCTGCCTGACAGAAGAATTTTTCAGAGCCTTTGCTTTCAATTCAGGCATAACACTGCATATCCGTGAAGAGTATGGCAAGAACGATCATCACATTGCCGAGGCTATGTATAAAGCAGTGGCACACGCTCTGAAAGACGCTGTGAAAATAACAGGAACAGGAGTTTTATCTACAAAAGGAGTGCTCTAAATGATAGCAATAATCGACTATGGTGCAGGCAATATATTCTCTGTAAAAAACGCTCTGGACTATCTTGGCTTTGAGAACAAGCTGACAGATAAAAAAGAAGATATCGAAAAAGCCGACGCAATTATCCTCCCAGGCGTGGGAGCGTTCCCATGGGCAATGAATATGCTCGGTCTCAGCGGTCTTATCGACACTATCAAGGAGCAGGCTAAAATAAAGCCATTCCTTGGCATATGCCTTGGAATGCAGCTGCTTTTCGATAAAAGCTATGAGTTCGAGGAGTGCAAGGGCCTTGGTCTTATCGGCGGCTATGTTGACAAGATAAACGAGCCTGACCTTGTTATCCCGCACATGGGCTGGAACAAGCTTGTGTATAATCATGACTGTCCGCTTTTTGACGGACTGGGCGACGATGAGTATGTTTATTTCGTGCACTCATATAAAGCTTTCTGCGACAACAAAAATCTGTATGCCTACTGCGAATACGGCTCGAAAGTCCCTGCGGTGGTATCGGACGGAAGATATATCTTCGGCTGTCAGTTTCACCCTGAAAAGAGCGGAAAGACCGGTCTTAAAATACTTGAAAACTTTGCGAAAATGTCACAGGAGGTAAAATAATATGCTTGCAAAAAGAATTATACCATGCCTTGATGTGCGTGACGGAAAGGTAGTAAAGGGAGTAAATTTCGAGGGCATAAAAGAAGTCGGCGACCCTGTGGAGTGTGCATATGAATACAATTTGCAGGGTGCAGACGAGATAGTTTTTTATGATATCACAGCCTCCCACGAGGGCAGAGGAGTTATGCTGGACGTTGTTCGTGAAACGGCGAAAAAGGTGTTCGTACCTCTCACTGTCGGCGGAGGAATAAAGACTGTTGACGATATCAGAGATACTCTCCGTGCAGGAGCAGACAAGGTGTCCGTGAACTCTCAGGCAGTGCAGAATCCTCAGCTTATAAAGGACGGAGCGGATATTTTCGGCTGTCAGTGCATCTGCGTTGGCGTTGACGCAAAGAAGGTCGGCGACAACAAGTGGACGGTCTACATCAATGGCGGCAGAGTGGATATGCGAATGGATCTTATCGACTGGGTGAAAAAGTGTGAACAGCTTGGTGCAGGTGAGATATGCCTGAACTCTATCGACACAGACGGTGTAAGAGGCGGCTTTGACCTTCCTATGCTGAAAGCAGTGTGCAGTGCAGTAAAGATACCTGTTATCGCAAGCGGCGGAGCAGGAAAGCTTTCAGACTTTGCTGACGCTTTCCTTGAAACAGACTGTTCGGCGGCTCTTGCGGCAAGCCTTTTCCACTTCAAAGAGCTGACAGTACAGCAGGTAAAGGACGATTGCAGGAGCAAGGGAATTATCGTGAGGTGAGCATAATGCTTGTTTTCAATATCGTATTTACTTTGTTTATACCAGTGCTTATGATATTGTGCGGCTATCTGATGTATAAGCATACACCGAAAGATATCAACGGCTTGGTGGGCTATCGCACTGCTATGTCAATGAAAAATCAGGAAACGTGGGATTTTGCCCACAATTATTGCGGACGTCTGTGGGTAAATGCCGGAGCGGTCATGACGATAATTTCGGCATTGGTCTGTGTTCCATATTTCTTTATGAGCAGCGGCAAGGCGACTGTGATAATGTGCATAGCTGAAGTGATACAGGCGGTAGTTTTGTGCTGGACGATAGTACCAACAGAACGAGCACTCAAAGATAATTTCGACCAAGACGGCAACAGAAAGGACAAATAATGAACCCAATAAAAGTTGATATAAACGATCTGGATAAATACTTTGTAAAAAGTGAGCTTACCCCTGCCATCGCATTTGATGTGGATACAAAAACGGTGCTCATGCTTGCTTATATGAATAAGGAGAGCCTCAAAAAAACACTTGAAACAGGCTATACATGGTATTGGAGCAGATCAAGACAGGAATATTGGAACAAGGGTGCGACCAGCGGTCATCTGCAAAAGGTGGTTTCTATCTATGCGGACTGCGATAACGATACCCTGCTCCTTAACGTAAAGCAGACAGGTGCAGCCTGCCATACAGGCTCGTATAGCTGCTTTTTCAACGAGATATATAATACGGAGGAAGAATAAAATGACAGTTTATCAGGAAATTTTCGAGGTAATAAAACAGCGTAAAGCTGACTACGAGGCAGGCAAGGCTCAGGAGAACAGCTATACAGCTTATCTCTTTGACAAGGGCGTTGACAAGATATGCAAGAAGGTGGGCGAAGAGGCTACAGAAACTGTTATCGCTGCCAAAAATGGTGACAATGACGAGCTGAAAAACGAGATAAACGACCTTCTCTATCACGTTATGGTGCTTGCAGCAAATCAGGGACTTGAGTGGTCTGACGTTGAAAAGGTACTTGACGAGAGAAATGAAAAGATAGGAAATCTCAAGAAATTTCATCAGGTGGACAAGAATACCTGATATGAGTTTACAAAGGCTCTGTGCCCCTGCACAGGGCTTTTTTTGCTTTATGTGAGGATTTTCAGAAATTTAAGCACACAAAAGCCCTTTGCCGAATAGAATATAGCGAAGTAAATAAACTTCCATGAATTAATTTATAGGAGGACTTACTATGAGCGATTTTAACGGCAAACCTTTCAAAGAGGCAATGTGTATCGAGGCAATGCGTGTGTTTGATTCATGCTCGTCACAGGATTGTCTGGAGGATCTTGAGTTTACATTCAGCGAGGCAGACCAGACCGTGATAAACGCTGCGGCGTATATCAAAAGCACCTGTATCGACGTGACTGACGTAAGCTTTGCAATATCGCCTGTGGCATTCAATCACGGCTTTTATGCAGTTGACGTTACTTACACATTCAGGGCACAGATAGAGGCTTACGAGGCAGCAGGCACAGCTCCGACAGTTGTCTACGGCACATCGACTTTCACAAAGAAAGTGATACTTTTCGGCAGCGACGGCGGCACACAGAGATTTTCTACCTGCGAGCCGAACCAGATCGTCACAACTTCGCCAACGAGCGGCTGCTCATGCTGTTGCTGCACAGCGGCTATGCCTTGTGCGTCAGTGAGCGTTGCAGCACCTATGTGCCTTGACGCAAAGCTTATCGCAGAGCCAGCACCAAGTGAGGAGAAGAACGTTCTTATCACTATTGGTCTTTTCGCTATCATTCAGCTGTCAAGACCAGTGCCTATAATGGTACCTGTGTATGACTATTGCGTTCCGGGCAAGGAGTGCTCAACAAACAGCGACAGCCCATGTGAAATGTTTGAGAAGATAGCTTTCCCAACAGTGGAATTTTTCCCAAGAGGTCTTGATGAACCTCATTGCAAAGACGAGGCAGACCCAGAGGTTCAGGGCGAACCGCAGGGATAATACTGATATCAAAGGGGCAGAAAAGTCTGCCCCTTGAGATTGTTGACAAAGTCACAAATATGCGGGACGTCGAGGACGCCGTCTCCTACAATTAGCGTAAATACGACTTTTGTATGTAGGGGCGAACAGCGTTCGCCCGTAGATTTGACACTTTTGCGACAGACTGAAAGGGGCAGAGAAGTCTGCCCCTTTAGTTTTGCGTAGGTTCATTCTGAAACCAAAAGCTTGACAAGAAGGGCGAAAAGATTTATAATTAAAAAGAATGTACGATATGAAATGAGGATATCAATGACTGAGAATTTTTCGGAAATAATAAAAGAGGAAAACGCTCCGCACAAGCTGCTTGAATGGTCAAAGGAGTATGAAAAGACCTGCGGTCATAAGCCGCTGGCACTGCTCCATTCATACGGCTGTCAACAGAATGTGAGCGACGGCGAGAAAATAAAAGGTATGCTCTCAAAGGTGGGCTATGACTTCACATCTGACGTGAACGAGGCTCAGCTTATACTGTATAATACCTGTGCGGTAAGAGAAAATGCCGAGGACAAAGTCTTTGGAAAACTGGGAGATCTTAAACATCTCAAGGAGAACGACCCTGAGCTTATCATAGGTATCTGCGGCTGTATGGCTCAGCAGAAACACGTTGCAGAGAAAATAAAAAAGACATACCGTCAGGTGGACTTGGTGTTCGGAACATTTGCCTATAACGATATGTACGATATGCTGTGGGAGATAATCTCAAAGCGTGACAGGATATTCAACCTGTCGGAAAATCATGTTGATATAAACGAGGACTTTTTGCAGCTCCGTGACGATAAGATAAGAGCCTTCGTGCCTATCATGTATGGCTGCAACAATTTCTGCACCTATTGCATAGTGCCTTATGTCAGAGGCAGAGAACGCAGCAGAAAGCCTGAGTCTGTTATCGCAGAAGTAAAAGCACTTGTGAAAAACGGCTATAAGGAAATAACACTGCTCGGTCAGAACGTCAATTCCTACAGCTACGGTTTTCCTGAGCTGTTAAGAGAGCTTGACAAGATAGAGGGTGACTTCCGCATAAGGTTCATGTCCAGCCACCCTAAGGACGCAAGCAATGAGCTTATCGACGCCATACTTGAATGCAAAAAGGTGTGCAAGCATCTTCATCTTCCTGTTCAGGCAGGTTCAAATAGGATATTGAAACTCATGAACCGCCGCTATACAACGGAGGATTATCTGAAAATAATCGACTATGCAAGAAGTAAAGACCCTGAGTTTTCCTTTACCACTGACCTTATCGTCGGATTTCCCGGCGAAACTTACGAGGAGTTCTGCGAAACAAAGGAGCTTATCAAAAGGGTCAGATATGACAATATCTATTCATTCGTGTATTCAAGACGAAGTGGCACAAAGGCTTCCGAAATGGAGGATAATATCTCAGACAAGCAGAAAGGTCTGTGGCTGAGAGAATTGCTGCTGGAGCAGCGTGAGGTGTCCTCAGCGTGGCTTTCAAGATTTGTGGGAAGAACTGTCACCGTGCTGCCAACAGGCGAGGGCAGAACAGGCCCTGACTATCTCACAGGCAAGAACGACGAGGATATAATCGTCGAGGTGAAAGCGGATAAAAAATATATCGGTAAATTCATTCAGGTTCGCATAACAAAAGCAATGAACTGGGCTTTGAGCGGCGAGCTTGTTGAAGATAAATAACAGCGAAAGCTGAATAATATTTAAAGGAGAATTACCATGGATGTAATCGAAATGACAAGACAGCTTGGAAAGGCTATTCAGGAAGACGAAAGATATAAGGCTTATATGGACGCCTGCACAGTAAACGATACTGATGTTGAGATACAGAACAAGATAGGCGAGTTCAATCAGCTCCGTTCACAGCTCAGCGTTGAAATGCAGAAACCTGATAAGGACGGCGAGAAGATGACCACTCTTGACACTCAGATCAGAGAGCTTTATGACGAGATCATGGCAATGCCTAAGATGATCGCATTTAACGAGGCTAAGGAAGTTATGGACAAGCTCCTCGGCTCTGTAAACTATATCATCTCAATGGCAGCAAACGGCGAAGACCCAATGACTTGCCCAGAGGAGGCACCTCATAGCTGTTCAGGCAGCTGTGCATCATGCGGCGGCTGTCACTAAGACAGTATCAAAAAACGAATAACAGTCAGGGGGAGCTTATCCCCCGTCTGCCCGAATCCGAAGATACCTTCGGACTGGGGCGGATAATTTCTATGGCGATATGACACCAAAAGTGTTCGTATCGAAAAAACAAGTAGGGTCGAACAGTGTTCGCCCGCATTTTGAAAGCATGAGAATATTGCGGTATGATAAATTTATGAAACGGAGTGAGTTTAAGTGGAAACCAAGGATATAGATTTTTCAAAGCTGTCACCTATGATGAAACAGTATTTTGAAGTGAAGAACAAATATAAAAACCATATACTGTTCTACAGGCTGGGAGATTTTTATGAAATGTTCTTTGATGATGCGATAACTGCGTCAAGAGAGCTTGAACTGACTTTGACAGGCCGTGACTGCGGACTTGAAGAAAGAGCACCTATGTGCGGAGTGCCACACCATGCCTGTGACGTTTATCTGAAAAAGCTTATAGAAAAAGGCTACAACGTGGCTATCTGTGAGCAGACCATGGACCCTGCCGCCTGCAAGGGAATAGTGCCGAGAGAGGTAATAAGAGTAGTTACACCGGGCACGCTCATCGAAAGCAGTATGCTTGACGAAACCTCAAACAACTATATCTGTGCCTTTTATATGAGAGCAAAGGAAAGTGCATTGTGCCTTGCGGATATTTCCACAGGCGAGGTGCATCTGTTTGAGTTCGAGGGCAAGGAAATGACAAGTGCAGCCATAAATGAGCTGTCAAGATTTTCACCTGCTGAGATACTTATAAATGACGCATTTCTCTCAAATAAAGAGCTTTCCACATTTATAAGAGAAAAGCTCAAGACCAGCGTTCAGCTTTTGGAGGAGAACGATTTTTCCCCTGAGATACATACAGAAGAAGTGCTCAAGCAGTTTTCCACAAACAGCCTTGAGTCTATCGGCGTAAAGCCTGACACAGTGGCAGCATTTGCAGTGTGCGGACTTTTTGCATATATCCACGATACACAGAAAGCATTGGTTGGCAGATTTTCCGAGATAATAAAACATGACGCCGACCCTATCATGACTATCGGCTTTACCGCAAGAAGAAATCTGGAGCTTACCGAAACTCTCAGAAATAAGGAGAAAAAAGGCTCGCTCCTGTGGGTGCTCGACCATACTAAGACCTCCATGGGAAAACGTATGCTCAAGTCCTTCCTTGAACAGCCCCTCGTGAATCCTGCCAAGATAATCGACAGGCTCGACGCCGTTGAACAGCTCACAATGAAACCTGTGGAGCTGGGCGAACTCAAAGAAATACTTAGCGGCGTTTATGACCTTGAAAGACTTATGACAAGGGTCATGTATAAGACCGCTACACCAAGAGATCTGAAATCTTTGTCACTTACGGCACTGAAACTGCCTGATATAAAGGAGCTGCTCAAAAGCTTTGATTCAAAGCTGCTCAATAACTGCAATAATAAAATATCCACCCTTGAGGCTATCTCGAACCTCGTTGAGAATGCCATTGTTGACGAACCTCCTGTTAATGTCAAGGACGGCAACGTTATCAAAGACGGCTTTAACGAACAGCTTGACGGACTGAGAAATATCATCTCAGGCGGCAAGGGCATAATCGACGATATCGCAGAGCGTGAAAGAGAAAAAACAGGCATAAAAAACCTGAAAATAGGCTATAACAGAGTTTTCGGATATTATATCGAGGTAACAAGATCATATTATGACCTTGTGCCTGATAATTACATTAGAAAGCAGACTCTTGCAAACTGCGAGAGATTCATTACCGACGAGCTGAAAGTCGCTGAGAACACTATCCTCGGTGCAAGCGATAAGATAGTTACCCTTGAGCAGGAGATATTTGCGGAAATAAGAGATTTTGCTGCGACTCAGCTGAGATTGGTGCAGGAAACTGCTACAGCAGTGGCTCAGATAGACGTGCTGTGTTCATTTGCAACTGCTGCGGTGAACAACAATTACACAAAGCCTGAGATAGCCATTGACGGCATTATAGATATCAAAAACGGCAGACACCCTGTGGTGGAACTTATGCAGAAAGACGAGGTTTTCGTGCCGAATGACACCTATCTTGACCTTACAAGCAACAGAATGGCAGTCATAACAGGTCCGAATATGTCAGGTAAATCCACATATATGCGTCAGGTGGCTCTTATCACACTTATGGCTCAGATAGGCTGCTTTGTACCTGCGGACTATGCAAAGATATCAGTAGTTGACCAGATATTCACAAGAATAGGTGCGTCTGACGATCTTACAGCAGGACAGTCTACCTTCATGGTGGAAATGAGCGAAGTGGCAGATATCGTAAAGCACGCCACAAAAAACAGCCTTGTTATCCTTGACGAGGTGGGCAGAGGTACTTCCACATTTGACGGTATCTCCATTGCAAGAGCAGTGTCGGAGTATATCTCTACAAACAGATCAATGGGTTGCAAGACCCTGTTTGCAACACACTATCATGAGCTTATCAGCCTTGAAAAAGAGCTTGACGGCGTGAGAAATTTCTCCGTCGCAGTAAAGCGTCAGGGGGACAGCATAAAGTTCCTTAGAAAGATAGTTCCGGGCGGAGTTGACGAAAGCTACGGCATAGAGGTGGCAAAGCTTGCAGGACTGCCGAACAAGATAATAAACAGAGCCAAAGAGCTCCTTGAACAGCTTGAGGCAGAGAACAAAAAGGCAAGAATTGCCGCTCAGCAGATAGAAAGCGACCAGATATCTTTTGATAAGATAAGCGACAGCATCGTTACAGACAGGCTTAGAAAAACCAACATAGATGAAATGACCGACAGCGAGCTTAGAGATTTTGTGAAAGACTTGCTGAGATATGTTTAGGTGAGCGTCATGAAAAAGTGGTATGACGAGGAGTACGAGTTTGAAATAGAGGTCACGGGCTTTCTCCGTGGCGACCATACGGAAAGATATTGCCGTAATGGCGAGGAGATAGGGGATAAATATTTCTGCACCTATGGCTGTCCTGTGAATAAGGACGGCTATGGCATTTGCAGTAAAACAATGATGATGCTTTATCCCATTATGGAGGCTGTCCGCAGCGGCGGCGATATGACAAAGATAGGCGGCGACAGCAAATATACAAAAACTATCGTCTGTCCTGACGGCTGCGTAATGTTCCGTGTAACAGCAAAGCCAACAGGCAAGGAGAATTTTCATACAGGCGGCTTTTGGAAAGAGCCATAGAAAAGGATAGAAAAATGTCAGAAATAAAAGTTCTGAGCAAGGAAGTTTCCGAACTTATTGCGGCAGGCGAGGTAATAGACAGACCCGCCTCCATAATAAAGGAACTTCTTGAAAACGCAATAGACGCAGGTGCGAACGTCATCACCGTTGAGATAAAAAACGGCGGCCGCACCTATATAAGAGTGACGGATAACGGCAAGGGTATCTCAAAAGAAGATCTCCCAACAGCCTTTCTTCGTCATGCAACAAGCAAGATATCAGTAAAAAACGACCTTGACAGCATTATGACCCTTGGTTTCAGAGGCGAGGCTCTGGCGTCAATATGTGCAGTTTCAAAGGTGGACGTGCTCACAAAACGTCCTGAAGAGGACTACGGCACGCATTACGTTATCGAGGGTGCAGTGGAAAAGACCTGTGAGGAGTGCGGCTGTCCTGACGGCACGACATTCGTTGTGAGGGATATTTTCTACAATGTCCCTGCAAGACTGAAGTTTTTGAAAAAAGACGTTTCAGAGGGCAACTTTGCCGCAGACCTTGTGACAAAGCTCACCCTTTCCCACCCTGAGATATCATTCAAATTTATCAGGGACAACAAAGTCGAGATATTGACCGCAGGCGACGGCAGGATATATTCCGCAGTGTATTCAGTCTACGGAAGGGATTTTGCTAATTCCATGCTTGAGGTAGATTACACATGGCAGGGTATGCACATAACAGGTTTCACCGTCAAGCCACTGTCTGCAAAGCCTAACAGACGTTTTCAGAATTTCTTTGTAAATAAAAGATATGTGAAGTCAAGAGCCTGTGCGGCAGCATTGGAAGAGGCATACAGAAATCTTCTTATGACGGGAAAATTTCCGGCGTGCGTGCTCTATATAGATATCCCACCTAATACCATAGACGTGAACGTCCACCCGACTAAAATAGAGGTGCGTTTTTCAGACGAAAAGCTTATGCACGAGGCTGTGTTCTTTGCGGTGAAAAATTCCCTTATGAAGAACGACAGACCTAACGAGATGCACCTTGAAAATAAACGAAATTTCACCGATAGAGAGCTTTTTGATATACCTAAAAAAGATAACAGCGTCCAGCTGAAATTCTCTATGGAAAATGATACACCAAAGCCTGCCGTGCAAAAGACTGAAACGCCTGCACCAATGCCGCAGACAGATAAAGTGTACGAAAATTCGTACAGCTATCAAAAGCCTGCACCAACGCTTAAAACAGTCGAGAGCAGGAGCATAACTGAGGAAGAAAAAGAAAAACTCAGCGGCAGTGACGATATGTTCCTTGCAAGCCTTGAACAGCCTGCAAAGAGAGAAACAGCTGTCACAGAGCTTTCAGGCCCTGAGCCGAAACCTCATAAGGTGACGGTGGAGGAGATAAACAGAGCCGTCAGCGAGATACCTCTTCCTGACGAGCCTGAGGAGCAGAGCGGCGACGCTTTCAAGTTTATCGACGCTCAGAGCTTTACAAAGAAAAAGCCTGTGTCAGTCATTGTCGAAGAGAAAGAACCTGAAAAGCCAAAACCGGTTGTGGTGGGCGAGCTTTTCAAAACATATGTGGTGGCTCAGGTGGGCGATGAGATGATACTTATGGATAAGCACGCCGCCCACGAGAGATATATCTTCGAGAAGATAAAAAGCGACGCCGAGCAGCTTGAAACGCAAATGTTCCTTGAGCCTATCATGGTGCTGCTCTCTTATGACGAGTATGACGCACTGTCAGCAAATCTCGATAAGGTGTCGCAGCTTGGCTTTGAAATAGAGCCTGACGTCGCACCGACAGTTGCAGTAAAGGGCGTGCCTATAATACTGGGCGATGATAACCCTGCGGATATAATCAGCGACCTTGCAAAGAATTTTATCGAGAATAAACTTGATCCGCAAATAGAGCTGTTTGATGACCTTTATCATTCTATCGCCTGCAAAGCGGCAATAAAGGCGAACGATACCAACAGTGGAATAGAATTGCAGGCACTTGTGAATGCAGTTTACGGTCAGGAAAATATCAGATATTGCCCTCACGGCAGACCAGTCATGATAACCCTGACAAAAAGAGATATCGAAAAGCAGTTCAGAAGAGTGCTTTAGACCATGCAGGAGGCGAAAACTATGGAAAATAAAATACCGCTCCTTGTCATTGCAGGACCGACCGCCAGCGGAAAGACCGCCTGTGCAGTGGAGCTTGCAAAGATATATGACGGCGAGATAGTTTCCGCCGACTCTATGCAGATATATAAAGGTCTGAGCATCGCCACCGCAAAGCCTACCAAAGAGGAAATGCAGGGCGTGCCACACTATCTTATAGATTTTCTTGAACCTGAGCAGGCTTTTTCCGTGGCTGATTATGTCAGACTGGCAGGGGAGCGTATCAGAGATATACACAGCCGTGGCAAGCTGCCTATACTCTGCGGCGGAACGGGTCTTTATATAAGCTCCCTTGTGAATAATATCATCTTTGACGATACCGAAACTGACGGCTCTGTAAGAAAACGTCTTGAGGCTGAGGCTCAAACAGTTGGCAATCATGCACTTTGGGAAAGGCTGAAAGAGGTTGACCCAGAAACTGCGGCTAAGGTGCATGAGAACAATCTGCCAAGAGTCATAAGAGGTCTTGAGGTATTTGAAACAACAGGCATACCCCTTTCACAGCATAAGGTGAACAGCCGCCGTGAACAGTCGCCATATAATGCCTGCATCATAGGTCTGACGGCATCTGACAGACAGTATCTCTATGACCGTATAAACCGCCGTGTTGACATAATGGTGGAAAACGGGCTTATCGAAGAGTGCAGAGCCTTTTATGACAGCTTTACCCCTGCCACCGCCTATCAGGCAATAGGCTATAAAGAGCTTGTGCCGTATTTTCAGGGCAGGGCACAGCTTGATGACTGCCTCGACAAAATCAAACAGGAAAGCCGCCGTTATGCCAAAAGACAGCTCACTTGGTTTAGACGAGTTGACGGAATTAAGTGGGTGCAGACAGATAATTTTGATAGTTTTCAAAAAATTATAGAAAATATTAAAAATATTATAGCCAAATCGGAAATTATGTGATATAATATAAGTTGAACAAGTTTATAGTGTAAAAATGGCAATACATTGCTGTAAAAATTTTTAGGAGTGTTATTTATGAATAAGAATCTTAATCTTCAGGACGTTATACTTAATCAGATCAGAAAAGACAAGATAGCATCTACTTTTATCCTTATGAACGGCTATCAGTTCAAAGGTGTTGTAAAGGGCTTTGACAGCTATGTGGTAGTTCTTGACTGCGAGGGCAAGCAGAACATAGTTTATAAGCACGCTATCTCAACTATCGTTCCATCAAGATACATCAACGTTCTTGACGCTGCCGGCACAGATATTTAAGAGGGCAGATAAAAATGAATTCTCTGACCGTTAAAATACTTACCGGTCTGCTTTCTGTTCTCATTCTTACTACTATCGGCAGTCAGATATACAGTGCTCTTACAGACCGCCATGATTCGGAAGAGGCAGTGCTCACTACCATAAACGAGGATATCTCTTTCAAAGGCGTAATAATCCGAGATGAAAAGGTCGTCACCTATGACGGCGGCGGAGTTTTGGACTATACCTATTCTGACGGCAGTAAGATCTCAGTGGGCAATACCATTGCCTCTGTCTATTCTTCTGAAGACGCTGTTATGGCGAAGAATAAGATAAAGATACTGGAAAATGAGATCGCAGCTCTTGAAAGAGCACAAAATCCGGGCACAACAAATTATGTCCAGCCCGAAACCATAAAAAGCAAGATAGATAAGGAATATAAGGAACTGCTTGCGTATTCTTCTCAGGAGGACTTTTCGGAGTTTGCAAAAACAAGAGAAGATATGTCCCTTGCGATGAATATTTATAATATCGTCACAAAGACCGAGCAGAACTATGACGATAGGATAAGCCGGCTCGAGGCGAAAGTCAAGGAGCTTGAAAGTCAGGCGACCGGTTCGGGCAAGACCATAACCGCCGACGAAACAGGATACTTTGTTTCGTATGCAGACGGCTATGAAAGCGAGCTTACCGTTGAGAATGCCTCACAGCTCACCGATAAGGATATCCAAAAGGTCATCGACCAGCCTAGTAAAGACGTTCCAAACGCTGTTGGCAAAATGTTTTCCGACTATTCATGCAGGATAGCAGGCGTTATGGATAACGATAAAAGGATCACCGAAGGCTCATGGCTCAGAATGGCTCTGAGTACGACTAAGAATGTCTATGACGTTCAGGTGGAGTCTGTAAAACCTTGTGAGGACGACGAGAATAAGGTGGTCGTGGTGCTTTCGTGCGATAGACTTGACGAGGCTCTTGTGGAATCAAGAGTGCAGTCTGCGGAGCTTATCTTCGACGAGTATCAGGGCCTTAAAGTACCGAGAAGTGCCATACGCTTTCAGGGCAACCAGAAAGGCGTCTATGTTATCCTTGGAAAGGACGTTACTTTCAAAAAGATAAACGTTATATACGAGGGCGACGATTTCGTGCTCTCTGAAAATACCTCAGATGAGGATTATCTGCTGCTTTACGATCAAATTTTGTTAGAGGTGGTTTCAGATGAAGATGTGCAGCAAAGTAGATCAGACAGCAACGCTGTCACCTCAGGATAATTATTTTCCGGAGGTTCTTGAAAACTGTAAGGAAATATGTTATAATGTAGAGAACGCCAAAGCAAAGTGGCGTAAGCCTGACGAAGAAGTCAGAATAATGGCTGTAACTAAAACAGTGCCGCCTGAAAAGGTGAATTTCGCCGTCGCTCAGGGCTTTAAACTGCTGGGCGAAAATAGGGTGCAGGAGTATCTTTCTAAGAAAGACGCCTACGATAAAAGTGCAGAGGTGCAGTTTATCGGTCACTTGCAGACCAATAAGGTGAAATATATAATCAACGATGTTACACTGATACAGTCGGTGGATAACCTGAAACTTGCTCAGGAGATAAGCAGACTGGCAGTAAAGAATAATAAAACAATGAACGTCCTTGTGGAAATAAATATAGGCGACGAGGCAACAAAAAGCGGCGTTTCAGCAAATATGGCTGAGGAGCTTGTAAGACAGACCGCACAGCTGCCTAACGTCTCTGTTAAGGGACTTATGGCAATACCGCCTGTAGGCTCAGGGGAGGACGTTTTTGAAAAAATGCACGGTATCTTTCTTAGTGTAAAGGAAAAGGATATACCGAACGTGTCAATGGATATTCTTTCTATGGGAATGTCAGGTGACTACGAGCTTGCCATAAAGCACGGCTCGAATCTGGTAAGGATCGGAACAAAGCTTTTCGGAGCTAGAAAATATTTGGAGGGTTAAAAATGGGTGCAATGCAGAGAATCAGAAATCTCTTTGTAGGTGAAGATGAACTGGAACAGGAGGACGCAATGTATCAGCAGCCTGCATACGAAAATAAGACAGAATACAGCGAGAAACCAAAGACAGCAGGCGGATATGAAACTTCCGCACGTCCAATGAGAATGGAACAGACAACAACTTTGCAGATAGTTCTTGCAAGACCTAACGATTTTTCAGAGGTCAAGTCTATCGGCGGCGATATAAATGAGGGCAAAACAGTGCTCCTTAACCTTGAAACAGTCAAGAGCGATGACGCTAAGAGAATACTTGACTTTATCTCAGGCGTTGCGTATGCAAACGGTGCAGATATCAAGATGATGGCTCAGAAAACATTCGCTATCATGCCTAGAAACGTAGGTTTCTCAGGCGTTGACCTTATGAGCGAACTTGAGAACAACGGCTACAGTTTCTAAATATGGCTCGTGCTAAATATCAGTTTCTGCCCGACCTGAGCGAGGACGATGTCCGCTTGCTGGACAGAGTGTCGGAGTGGGCGGCGGCAGCTGAGGAAAAGTACGTTGTCAAGTTTTCTGCGTTTCTTGATGAAAGACAGTGCCTGCTGTGTGAAAAGCTCATGGCATCTATTAAGTATGAAAACTATAAGCTGTGGGGCGGATATGAAAACGCCGCAAGGCGTGTGCTGTGCGTCTATCCTGAGTATGGAGAGGTGCAGAACGAGGATTTTCCTATTACCGCAGTGACCATTGAGTACAGAAAAGGCGATAAGCTAACACATAGAGATATCCTTGGCTCGCTTATGGGACTGAGGATAACAAGGGACAGCGTTGGCGACATTCTTGTGGGAGAGGGCAAGTCGGCGGTGTTCATCAGAGATTCTGTCGCAGCTGATGTGACAAGCAGCCTGACAAAAGTCGGCAGAGCAGGTGTGAAGATACATGAGGGCTATGACGGAAGTATCCATACTGAGGTGAAAACGCAGGAGATAAGCGGTACAGTGGCATCAATGCGAGCTGACTGTATTTTAAGTCTTGCCGCAAGGATATCGAGAGAAAAATCTGCACAGCTTATAAAAAATACAGGCATAGAAATAGACCATATGCCGAAAAATTCGCCGAAAATACTTCTTGAAGAGGGCTGTACGTTTTCTGTGAGAGGATATGGAAAATTCAAGCTCGTTTCAGTTGACGGCGTGACAAAAAAAGACAGAATACATATAACTTTAAATAAATTTGTGTAAAGATCATGGAGGTCCTAATATGTTAAGTCCAAATAATATTAAAGGAAAGTCTTTTGATACCGAGAAAAACGGCTATTCAAAGGACGACGTAAATGAATTTCTGGCACAGGTAGCCGAGGATTATGCCGAGGTAGTGAAGGCAAATCAGGATACCGAGGCTAAGATAATCAAGCTCGTTGAGAAAATAAACGAGTACAGAGAGGACGAGGATGCTATCCAGCAGGCTCTCATTGTGGCTCAGAAAGAGTCAAATAAGATACTTACTGAGGCTAAAACACAGGCTCATGATATGATAGAGTCTGCAAAGTCAGAGCAGGTAAGACTTGCAGAGCAGAGTGCCGCTGAGTGCGAGAGGATTGTCAAGGAGCACAAGGAAAAGTGTGCCGAGCTTATCAGAAATAATACTGAGATAACAGAGAAGAAGATAAATGAGATAAGAGCAGCTTATGACGAAGAGCTTGAAAAGTATGAGAACCTCAAGGCAGAGGTAACTCAGTTCAAGGCTGACCTTACTCAGCTCTATAACAGACAGATAAGACTCATTATGGAGATACCAACTTTTGAGCCTGCCACTGACGACACAGCTGAAGAAACTGTCGAAGAAGAGCAGACAGAGAAAGTTCAGGAAACTGCTCCGGAGCAGACTGAAGAGCCTGAGGCAGAAAATGACGCCGCCGAGACTGAGAGTGCACCTGTTACAGACAGCGAGCACGTTGAGAAGATACTTAATACTGGCTCATTCGACCCTGTTATACCAAAGACAGCTCCTGCTGAGCTTAAATTCGGTAAAAATAACTAATATCAAGGCTCTGTTTTGTGCAGAGCCTTACTGTTCATAAATAAACGGAGTAGGGAATAGATGTTTGTAATTTCGCTTGTTATCATGGCAGTCCTTGTTGTCGCTGACCAGCTTATAAAAATTGCCGTGACCAATAACTTGCCGCTGAACGGTCAGCCCGTGGAGGTAATAAAGTTCGGCAGCTTTAAGGTTTTCAGCCTGACGCATATAAGGAATACCGGTGCGGCATGGAGCATGATGTCAGGAAAAACTTGGTTTCTTATCGGTCTGCCTGTGGTCGTGCTTATTGCGGCTATAGTCTATATGTATAAGATACGCAAAGGCTCAAAACTGGAGCTTGTCTCGCTGGCTATGGTGCTGGCAGGGGGCATCGGCAACCTTATCGACAGGATAAAACTGAAAGAGGTCGTTGACTATATCAAGTTTGAACCTATAAATTTCCCTATCTTCAACTTTGCAGATATCTGCATCGTTATCGGCGGAATCTTGTTCGTCATCTGTTTTTGCTTTCTTGACGAAAAGAAAAAGCCGATCCGTGACGATGTAAAGGTCAAAGAAAATGACAAAGCTTGAGTTTATCGCCGCAGCTGAACAGTCAGGGGAGCGTGTGGATAGATTTTTGTCTGCACAGGATACAGGACTGACACGTTCTGCTGTCCAAAAACTTATTGAGGACGGCGGCGTGACCGTTGGCGGCAAAAATATAGCTAAGAATTATAAGCTCCGAAACGGCGATAAGGTGGAGATGACCATTCCTGACCCAGTGGAGCTTGACGTAAAACCGCAGGATATACCTGTGGAGATAGTCTATGAGGACAGCGAATTGCTGGTGGTCAATAAGCCAAAGGGTATGGTGGTGCACCCAGCCGCAGGGAACCCCGACGGCACTCTTGTGAACGCCTTGCTTTTTCACTGTCAGGGCAGATTGTCGTCAATTAACGGCGTTATAAGACCTGGCATAGTCCATAGGATAGACAAAAATACAAGCGGTCTGCTCATTGTGGCTAAGACCGATAGTGCACATAACTTTCTTGCCGCTCAGATAAAAGAGCATAGCTTTACAAGAGAGTATGAGGCGGTGCTCACAGGGGGACGTCTAAAGACCCCTACCGGCACTGTGGACGCACCTATCGGCAGAAGTAAGTATGACCGAAAGAAAATGTGCGTGACGGAGCAAAACTCCAAGCACGCTGTCACCTACTATGAGGTGTTGGAGGAGTTCGGGCAGTGCTCACTGGTGAAGTTCAGACTTGAAACGGGACGAACTCATCAGATAAGAGTACATTCAGCCTATATCGGTCACCCTGTCTACGGCGATGACGTCTACGGAAAAGCCGTTAAGGGCATCGAGGGACAGTGCCTCCACGCAAAGAAAATAGGATTTATACACCCTGCGACAAGAGAATATATGGAGTTCGACAGCGACCTGCCCGACTATTTTCAGGCAGTGCTTAAAAAGCTTAGAGCAGGGAATTGACCCACGGAAGTGATTTTATGTTTGAAGATATATCAAAAGTCCTGCTTATAACGGATATGGACGGAACGTTCCTCCCTGCAAGCAAGATACCTACCCCGAAAACTCTCGCCGCTGTCAAGCGTTTTGAAGAGGCTGGGGGCAGATTCTCTATCGCAACAGGCAGAGCCATTCAGGCAGCCAGACAGTATTTTGACATGGTGAATGTGAATTGCCCTATCATAATGTCAAACGGCGGAATGGTCTACGATATCCATACGAAAGAGCAGATATATAATGTCTTTCTGCCAAGCTTTGCGGCGGATATCGTTAAGGAGATACTTGCTGATAATCCTTATGTTGGCTGTGAGATACTTACAGTCGGCGAGGTATATGTTCCGAGCATGACGCCTATGGAAAAGCGTCATAATGAGATTTGTAAGCTTGTGCCTGTACAGTGTACCGTCGATGAGATACCTGACCGAAATTGGTATAAGGTGCTTTTCGCAGTCGAGCCTGAGCATATGGACGAGCTTATAAGCTATGTGGAAAAGAAAGGCTATAAAGGCGTTGACTTTGTGCGTTCAAGTATCGAGTATTACGAGATACTTCCGCAGAATATATCCAAGGGCACAGCTTTGGGCGAGCTGAGAAAAGCTTGCGGCATGGAGGATTTCACCTTCGTTGCAGCAGGCGACTATAACAATGATATTGAACTTCTTGAGGCAGCAGACGCAGCATATTGCCCGTCAAATGCAGCCGAGGAGGTCAAAAAGGTTGCGGATAAGGTCTTTGAGCAGTCCTGCGAAGAGGACTTCATAGCCGCAGTCATAGATGAAATATTTGAAAAACTGAAGAAATAATATTTTTGGAGGTCAAAAGTATGGACGAAACATTAAAGAAACAGCTTGAAATCACAGCCTGCAAGGTTCGTCTTGGAATACTCGAAGGAGTATTCAACGCAAAGTCGGGTCATCCGGGTGGATCGCTCTCTATCGCAGATCTGCTCACATATCTCTATTTTGCCAAGATGAACGTTTATCCTGACAAGCCGGAAGAGCCGCAGAGGGACAGACTTGTGCTTTCAAAGGGTCACACAGCACCTGCACTTTATGCAACACTGGCAGAGAAAGGCTTTTTCCCTAAGGAGGAGCTTAAATCTCTCAGACATATCGGTGCAATGCTTCAGGGTCACCCTTGCATAACTATCCCTGGTGTTGATATGTCCTCAGGTTCACTGGGACAGGGCATCTCTGTAGCCTGCGGTATGGCACTTTCAGGCAAGCTCACAAGCGATACCTATAAGGTGTATACTATCCTCGGCGACGGCGAGATAGAAGAAGGTCAGGTATGGGAGGCAGCAATGTTCGCCGCTCATTATAAGCTTGACAATCTGGTAGCCGTTGTGGATAATAACGGACTTCAGATAGACGGAAAGATAGAGGACGTAATGTCGCCATATCCTATCGTTGATAAGTTCGCAGCTTTCGGCTGGCACGTTATCACAGCCGACGCTCATGATTTTGACTCTCTCGAAAAGGCATTTGACGAGGCTGAAACAGTCTGCGGTCAGCCTTGCGTTATCGTAATGAAGAGCATAAAGGGCAAGGGCGTTTCATTTATGGAAAACAACGTTTCATGGCATGGCTCTGCACCTAATAAGGAGCAGTATGAGCAGGCTGTGGCAGAAATAAACGAACAGCTTAAAAGTCTGGAGGGTTAAGCAATGGCAGAATTGAAGAAGAAAGCTACAAGAGAAAGCTACGGCGAGGCTCTTGCAGAGCTTGGCGATAAGTACGAGAACCTCTATGTTTTTGACGCAGACCTTGCTGCTGCAACAAAAACAGGTATATTCAAAAAGAAATTCCCTGACAGATTTTTTGACTGCGGTATCGCCGAGTCAAATATGATGGGCGTTGCAGCTGGTATGGCAGCAACAGGTAAGATACCATTTGCGTCAACATTCGCAATGTTCGCCGCAGGCAGAGCATTCGAGCAGGTTAGAAACTCTATCGGCTATCCTCACCTTAACGTGAAGATAGGTGCAACACACGCAGGTATCTCCGTAGGCGAAGACGGTGCAACACACCAGTGCAACGAGGATATCGCTCTTATGAGAACTATCCCTGGCATGGTAGTAATAAACCCGGCTGACGACGTTGAGGCAAAGGCAGCTGTTGAGGCAGCTATCCTTCACGAAGGTCCGGTCTATATGCGTTTCGGCAGACTTGCCGCACCTATTTTCAATGACCCTGAAACCTACAAGTTCGAGCTTGGCAAGGGCGTTAAGCTCCGTGACGGCAAGGATATCGCTATCGTTGCAACAGGTCTTATGGTGTATGAGGCTATCGAGGCTGCAAAAACACTGGCAGCCGAGGGTATCGAGGCAACTGTCATCAATATTCACACGATCAAGCCTATCGACGAGGACATCATCGTTGAGGCTGCAAAGAATACAGGACTTCTTCTCACAGTAGAAGAGCACAGCGTTATCGGCGGACTTGGCTCAGCCGTTGCTGACGTTCTTGCAGCAAGACACCCTGCAAAGCTTGTTAAGATCGGCGTGAACGATGAGTTCGGTCACTCAGGTCCGGCAGTAGACCTGCTCAAGGAGTACGGTCTGTGTGCAGACAATATCGTCGCTAAAGCAAGGGACGCTGTTAAGGCTAAGTAATAACAGAATATCAAACGGGCGGAGCGATCCGTCCGTTTTTTTATGTTGCAAAAACATCATGTAAGGCGAACATTGTCCGCACATGAATGTATAAAAGTATCGTATCGCCCCTGCATATAAAAATAGAAAGACCCCCTCGAACATTTCTGTCCGAAGGGGTCTTTGCTATGTGTGGGAAGTAAAAATTACTCGTCTGCTTTTTCAATAGCTGCAGTTTCGTAAATGTACTTAACTGAGCTTTCAACACCGTCAGCAGCACCTGAGAATGTTGTTGATTCGTCAGCTGCCGTCTTGAGAGCGTCAAGTCTGTCAACAAGTTCCTTGATATCATCGTTGTAAATGTCAAGGAGCTTGCCAATGCCTTCCTTCTTATACTTAGCCATGCCGTCCTTGAGGGTCTTAGCACCGCTTTCAAGTTTCTTAACGCCGTCAGAAAGCTGTGAGCTGCCGTCCTTGAGTTGACCGATACCGCTGAACAATTCAGCACTGCCGCTTGAAAGGGTAGTTGTTCCCTGTGCAAGCTCAACTAGTGATGAATAAAGTGTAGCTGTACCGTTCTTGAGCTGCTTGCTGCCGCTGTCCAGCTTGCCAAGACCGCTGTCAAGTGTCTTAGCACCGCTTGAAAGCTTTGATACACCGGAGTTCAGGCTGTCAACGCCCTTGTCAAGCTTGCTTGCACCTGCCTGAGCGGAGTTTACACCGTCTGAAAGGCTCTTTGTGCCGGCTGAAAGCGTAGCCGCACCGCTGTTAAGCTCCTTGCTTGACTTAGCCAACGTGCCGATACCGGTGTTAAGTGCAGATGCACCCTCGTTTACAGTTTTCAGACCTGCGTTCAGGCTGTCAACGCCAGCTACAAGACCTGACTTCTTGTCATTAAGACCATTGTATATCTGTGTTACACCGTCAACAAGCTCTGTGCCCTCAGTAGCCATTGTGCCGATACCGGTTGATATCTCAGTCAAACCGCTCTGTGCACCCTGCTGATACTGGATAGAACCGCTGACAGCAGCGATCATGTTGCTGATGCTTGTGTATTCTTCTGAACCCTCAGGATAAGCTGCCAACAGTTTCTGAAGTCCTGCAAGTACCTGCTGATCGTATGCTATAGACTGTGTAAGTGCACCGTCTGCACTTGTGATGCCGTTTGCAAGAAGTTCAACACTTGCAGGAAGTGCCTGTACCTTTTCATAAAGTGTAGAAACGCCTGCGTTAAGAGTAGCAACACCCTTCTTCAAAGCCGTTGAACCGTCATATGTCTTCTTTGTGCCGGCTGCAAGCTGCTTAGAACCTGACTGAAGATCGCCAACGCCAGTTACAAGCTTGTTTGTGCCTGCCGCAAGACTAGCCGCACCGTTGTTTACCTGCTGTGCACCTGAAGAAACCTGTGAAAGTCCGCTTGAAAGTGAAGATGAACCGTTCTTCAAAGTAGCCATACCGCTGTTTACCTGATCGAAACCGCCGAGAAGAGCAGTTGAGCCGCTGTGAGCAGTTGAGATACCTCTCATGAGTTCGCCTGTTGAAGAATCAAGCGTCTTAGCACCGTCACGGAGCTGTGTTGCACCGCTGTTGAGGGTCTTAGCACCGTCATTTAGTGACTTAGAACCTGAATACAGCTTGTCGATACCTGTGATAAGTGTTCCTGATGAATCAGAAAGCTTTTTGATTCCTGCGTAAAGCTCAGCAGTACCGTCTACAAGCTCGTCAGTAGCGTCTGAAAGCTCGTCAAGCTTTTCTTCAAGGTCATCAGCACCCTCGATATCATCAAGGTCAAGCTTTGCGAAAATGTCAGATGTAGCAACTGTCAGAGCAGTTGTTGCCTCGAAGTCCTTAACGTCAGCTGTAAACTCAACATACTCAGGTATCTCGATGTCCTCGTTGTCCTCAAGGCCAAGGCTCTTTGTCAGACCAGGCATCGCAACGCCAATAAGTATCTGTCTGCTGCCGTCTGAAATAAGCTTGCCATTTGTTACCTCAACGTTTGAATAAACATCTGTGTCAAGGATAGCTGTTGTTGCCATAAGGTAAGGAACATAAATGTCTACGTTCTTGCCGTCTATCTTAACAGTTTTCTTGTCATTGTTCGTGTAGTCATATCTTACTGTGAGCTTGCCGCTCTTGCCGACCAGATCTTCAGGCTTTATCTCCTTGCCGTCAAGTGTGTATGTTACCTTGACGTCTACAGGCAGCTCCTTGTCAGTGTAGCCCTTGTAGTAGATATCTCCGCCCTCAGTGTCCCATGTGAGCTTGTCGCCGTTTGCTGTGAAACCTTCGTCAGTTTTGACGTTCTCAATGTCTGTCAGGTCTGAAACGTCAGCCAGCTTTTTAACGCCCTCAGGGTTTTTCAGCCAGTTGGAAACAACAGTCTTTGTCTTGTTGCCTGATGCGTCAGTGATAACGTAAACTGTCTCTTCCTTAGCCTGTTTTTCTTCCTTGCTGTCAGACTTGTCAGCCTTCTTTGTATCCTTTGTGTCTTTTTTATCTGTATCGTTCTTTGTTGTAGCAGCAGTGCTGTCAGCAGCAGAAGAGCTGTCTGACTGAGCCGCAGCATACAGACCTGTGCAGCCTGCGGAAAGAAGTACGGCAAGTATGCCTGCAAGAACTCTTGAATACTTTTTCATAACAATATCTCCTTTACGATCACAAATTTATTTCGGGCAGCTTGTAAAGCTTATCTTCTTTTTTCTTCATGCCCATTGTAGTGTTGATTATAAGCTTATCGAACAGCATAAGCATTGAAGGGAGTACGCAAATAACAGTTATCATACTGATTATAGCACCTCTTGACATCAGTGTGCAAAGCTGTGAGATCATGTCCACGCTTGAATAAACGCCAACGCCGAATGTTGATGCGAAGAATCCAAGTGCACTGACCATGATAGATTTCATTGATGTGCTCAGAGCGATAGTAACGGCCTCTTTCTTGTTCTTGCCTGAATTACGCTCTGTCTTGTATCTTGTTGTCATAAGTATCGCATAGTCAACAGTAGCACCCAGCTGGATAGTACCGATTACTACCGACGCTATGAACGGTATCGTTGTATTTGTAAAGCACGGAACACCCATGTTTACCGTGATAGCAAATTCGATGACCGCTACCAGAATGATAGGCAGTGAAACTGAACGCAGTGCAATAAGAATGATGATGAAGATAGCTGCGATAGAAACAACGTTTACTACCTTGAAGTCGTGGTCTGTTATGTCGATAAGGTCTTTAGTAGCAGCCGCCTCACCGATAAGCATACCGTTCTTGTCATAAGATTTGAGTATCTTGCTGAGCTCATCTATCTGAGCGTTGCCCTCGTCGGACGCTACCTTGTATTCAGAACCTATTAGCATAAGCTGCCATTTGTCGCTCTTGAGTATCTTTGTTACTGACTCAGGAACTATCTCACGAGGGATAGACGGACCGATAAGTGTGTCCAGTGACATTGAAAAGCTTACGCCGTCAACGTCGCCCATTTCCTGGAGCATTGCGTTTACTTCCTTAGGTTTCATGTCAGCGTCAACAAGGAGCATATGAGTTGTCGCCATGTGGTATTCCTCATCAAGCTTTGTGTTAGCGATAACACTGTTGAGGTCCTTAGGAAGTGTGTCAGTCAGATTGTAGTAAACGTTGGTGTTTATCTGACCGTATATTGCAGGGATAAGTACAACTATAAAGAGTACGATAAACGCTGCGTGATGCTTGATAATGAACTTTGCAGGCTTTTCAAGACTAGGAACAAGATCCTTGTGCATCGTCTTTTCAAGTGCCTTGTCGAATACAAGTATCATCGAAGGCAGAACAGTTATGCAGCAGATAACGCCGATAACAACGCCCTTAGCCATTACGATACCCATGTCCATACCAAGCTCGTAGCTCATAAAGCAAAGTGCAAGGAATCCTGCAACTGTTGTTATAGAACTTGAAACAACTGAGGTGATAGTCTTGCCGATCGCAACAGCCATTGCCTCTTTGTTGTCACCGGGGTGCTTTTCTTTCTCTTCCTTGTAGCTGTGCCACAAGAAGATCGAGTAGTCTATCGTTACCGCCAGCTGAAGTACAGCTGCCAGAGCCTCAGTGATGAATGATATCTCACCTTGTATGAAGTTCGTTCCCATGTTGTAGATTATCGCCATGCCCACGCTGAGCATAAAGAACAGTGGGATAAGGAAAGAATCCATTGTGAGTGCAAGTATGATACTTGTAAGGATAACTGCGATGATAACATACATCGGAGCCTCCTTCATCGTCAGATCCTTGATATCCTCAACGACTGACGACATACCGCTTACGAAACACTGTTTACCGGCGATACTTCTTATCTCCTTGACAGCCTCAAGTGAGCCGTCAGCAGAAGTTGCCTCGTCAAAGAAAACAGCCATCATCGTGGAGTTGTCTGTGTTGAAGAAATCGTAAATATCATCAGGAAGAACTTCCTTAGGAAGTGAAACGTCTGCAAGAGTGTCATACCAAAGAACATCACAAACGTGATCTACCTTTTCGATCTTCTCCTTGACCTTTTCAACGTCCTTGTCTTCCATTCCGTCAAGCATTACCAGCGAAAAACCGCCCTTGCCGAATTCGTCATGCATTATGTCCTGACCTTTCATGGTTTCAATGTCTGACGGGAGGTATGAAAGAATATCATAGTTTATTCTCGTGCTGAGAAAACCGAATATTGACGGTATCAGCAGCAGAATGCTGACTATGAGTATCGGTACTCGGAGCTTTACAACTCCTCTGCCAAATTTCTGCATCTAATGTCATTCCCTTCACATAGTTTTGACCCCTCGGTCTTATTACATCTCATAGTATACATCAAAAATGACCAACAGTCAATAGTAAAATGACCATTAGTCATTTATTTTGTAGAGTTGCACAAAATGACCAACGGTCATAACTGACTATTGGTCATTTTGCTCAGTTGACTTTGAGACGGTTTTGTATTATAATAGATATAAGGTCAACCACAGTAAACCTGTGTATGTGTGGCATACAAATTGTATATATCATAATAAGGAAGGACGTGTTAAAATGGGCAAGCTTGATACCAATAAAAAGGTAAAGGAGGACTCTCTGCTTAACACGGCATTCAGTCTTTTCACCACCAAGGGCGTGAGCAAGACCTCCATTTCGGATATCGTCAATAACGCAGGCGTGGCGAAAGGAACGTTTTATCTTTACTTCAAGGATAAATACGATATAAAAAATAAGCTCGTTTCCCATAAATCCTCGCAGCTATTTAAAAACGCTATCGAGGCTCTGAACGCAAGCGGGAAGAAGTTCACATTCAGTGAGAGGATAATTTTCATAGTCGATAATATCATCAATCAGCTTAACGAAAATAAATCTCTGCTGACCTTTATCGCAAAGAACCTGAGCTGGGGCGTTTTCAAACACGCCTTGACCACACCGATAAAGGACGACGATATCGACTTCCGCAACATCTATGAAGCAATGCTTGCCGACGCTCCATATGATATCGAACAGCCTGAGGTCATGATGTTCATGATAGTCGAGCTTGTCAGCTCCACCTGCTATTCCTCCATACTCTATAACGAACCTGTGAATATAAATGAACTGAAACCTTATCTCTATAAATGTATAAATAATATAATAGCTGTCTCTTATACACATCTCCGAGCCCACGAGACTAA
>UQAR01000003.1 GCA_900539095.1 uncultured Ruminococcus sp. | reverse complement strand
TCTACACCGTCTAATTCGTCGGCAGCGTCAGATGTGTATAAGAGACAGGTGCTATGTTTTCGGCTTGCGGCAGTCCGCTTTTTTCATTGCGGTCCTATGATAAAGTTCAAATAATGCTAAAAATCAATCATTGACTATTGATAAATTATTAACGCAAAATCATAATTAACTATTTATTTGACTAACTGTGAATAGACTGTAAAATCCATGTAAAATAACTGTTTAAAGTTGTCGCTTGCTCTTTAAAAAGGTCAGGGCGTGTGGTATAATGTATAACATCAGACAGATTTTATCTGCTGTTAAGAAAATGTAAAAATTCATGGTGGATTTCTTTATGAAAATCGGAGAAAATAAGTGAGAAATGTAGGCTCGGAGCTTGGTGCTTTGCTAAAAAAAATATGCCTTTGGGGCGGAGTTATGGCTGCTGCGTGCTGGGCGTTCACACTGCTGTGGGGATTCGATATCACTCAGCTCACCGGCTTTTTGCTTGGCTGGGGATATATGTGCCTTTGTATGTTTTACCTTGGCGTGACCTGCGAAAAGGCTGTGGAGCTTGACGGCAAAAAGGCTAAGCGGTCTATGCTTGGGTGCTATGTGGCAAGGTATGGGGTGCTTTTTGTGCTTTGTGCCGTGGCTATGCTCACGAAGGCTGTGAGTGCAGTGGGGATATTGCTGCCGCAGTTTTATCCGAGGATCATTCTGTATGTCATGCAGATAAGAGAAAGAAGGGATAAATAAATGACCGGTATTGGAAACGGTCCTAAGATCGTGTTTGAGATAGGGGGACTGCGGTTCACCGAAACGGTAGTAATGGGCTGGGTCATAATCGTGGCGGTGCTCATATTGTGCTTGTGGCTTACTCATGACCTGAAAAAAGTGCCTGAGAAAAAACGTCAGGTGGTAGCGGAGATGCTTGTGAACTTCGTCAACAACATGGTCAAAGAGAACATGGGCGTTAAGATGATGAAGTATGCACCGTATATTGCTACGCTGCTTATCTATGCGGTTTTGGGTGCTCTTATCAGTATGATAGGTCTGAGGTCTATGACTGCGGACATAAACGTTACAGCAACGTGGGCACTTATGACATTTGTGCTCATCACATACAACAAGATAAAGGCGAACGGTTTCAAGGGCTATCTTAAAAGCTTTGCACAGCCAGTGGCTTTTATCCTGCCTCTCAATATCATCAGTGAGGTGGCAACGCCTGCGTCTATGGCGTTCCGTCTTTTTGGCAACGTTGCAGGCGGCATGGTAATAACGGGACTGCTTTATGGTGCACTTGGCTCGCTGTCATCTGCACTGGGTCTGACTTTTGAGGCAGGCTCATGGGCGTTCAGCGTATTTCAGGTAGGTATACCTGCGGTGCTCAGCGTGTATTTCGACCTGTTCTCAGGGTGCATACAGGCTTATATCTTCTCGATGCTCACCATGGTAAACGTTGGTGCGGCTGCGGAAACAGAGTAATTTACCGCTTTGGCGGAAAGTATAAAAAAGTAAATAGTAAATAACGGAGGTTTATCATTATGGAAAAGGCTATTCTTCTTGGCTGTTCAGCAATCGGTGCAGGACTTGCAATGATCGCAGGTATCGGACCTGGTATCGGTGAGGGCTACGCAGTAGGAAAGACTATCGAGGCTATCGCAAGACAGCCTGAGGCTAAGGGCGACTGCACAAGAACAATGTTCATAGGCGTTGCTATGGCTGAGTCAACAGGTATCTACGCATTCGTAGTTGCACTTATTTTGCTCTTTGCTAACCCATTTATCGGAAAGCTTTAAACTAGATTTGCTCTGCATGAATGCGGAGGGGAGGTTGGATAAATGGTATTGGCAGCAGGCGATGTGACAGAATTTCTGTCAATAGATCTGACAACGATAATTGCGACTTTGCTCAATACGCTCATACTGTTTCTTGTGCTCAGGCATTTTCTGTTCGACAAGGTGAACAAGGTCATCGAGGACAGAAAGAACGATGTGAAGGAAACTTACAGACAGGCTGACGAGGCGAAGGAAAACGCCGAAAAGCTGGAGGCTGAGTATACGAGCAGGCTGGAGGGTGCAAAGGAAGAGTCTGCACAGATAATACAGTCGGCAACAAGAAAGGCTCAGCAGCGTTCTGACGAGATAATAAACGAGGCAAGAACTGAGGCAAAGGGTCTTGTGGACAACGCTTCAAGAGAGATCGAAAGAGAAAAGAAGATCGCTGTCAACCAGATCAAGAACGAGATCACCGATATTGCTTTCTCAGCTGCGGCGGCAGTTGTGGAAAAGGATATGACAGGCGAGGACAACGAACGTCTTATCGAGAAGTTCATCGACAATGTGGGTGAGATGTAATGGCAGACAGTATCGGGAATATTTACGGCAACGCACTTTTCGAGGTGTGCTGCGAGGAAAACTGCCTTGATGAAGTCTATGGTGAGCTTGGGAGCATAAGGGATATACTTTTCTCTCAGGGTCAGGAGGAATATGTGGAGCTGCTTGCGTCGCCGTTGGTGACGGAGAACGAGAAAAGGGCGACGCTGGAAAAGGTGTTTATGGGCAGGGTACAGCCTGTTACGCTTAATTTTCTCTGCCTTGTGAGCGAAAAGGGCAGGATAAGGTTTCTGCCTGAGATATGTGCAAAGTTCAAGGAGCTTTATGAAAAGCATAATAATATCATAGAGGTCACTGCGGTGACGGATATGCCTCTGTCTGAAAGGCTCAGGGACAAGCTTGTGGCTAAGCTGGAGGCTGTTTCGGGGGCAAAGATAGTGCTTGTGGAAAAGGTGGACAAAAGCCTTATGGGCGGTATCGTGCTGAGATATTCAGACACTGAGATAGACGGCAGCGTCAGAACTAAGCTTGATGATATCAAAGCTCAGATCGACGGGGTCATTGCATAGGAAAGGAACGGTATTTTAATATGAAATTACGTCCTGATGAAATAACAGGCTTGATAAAACAGCAAATCAAGGACTACCGCAGCAAGCTGGAGCTTGACGATGTGGGAACGGTCTGCACCGTGGGCGACGGAATCTCAAGAGTTCATGGACTTGACAAGTGTATGTCAGGGGAGCTGCTTGAATTCTCTAACGGAACATATGGTATGGCAATGAACTTGGAGCAGGATTTTGTAGGCTGTGTACTTCTCGGCTCTGAGGACGGAATAAAAGAGGGCTCGGGAGTAAAGAGAACAGGCAGGATAGTTTCTGTGCCTGTTGGCGACGCACTGCTTGGCAGAGTCGTGAATGCTCTCGGTGCACCTATCGACGGCAGGGGTGCTGTGCTTACAACAGAAACAAGACCTGTGGAAAGCCCTGCTTTTGGAATAATCACAAGACAGTCGGTAAACAGACCATTGCAGACAGGTATCAAGGCTATAGACTCTATGATACCTATAGGAAGAGGTCAGCGTGAGCTTATTATCGGCGACAGACAGACGGGAAAAACTTCTATTGCTCTTGATACTATCATCAATCAAAAAGGCAAAGATGTTATTTGTATATATGTGGCTATAGGTCAGAAACAGTCTACGGTGGCAAACGTTGTGGACACTCTTTCAAAGCATGGTGCTATGGAGTATTCTATCGTTGTGTCGGCTACTGCGTCTGAAATGGCACCTTTGCAGTATATCGCTCCATATGCGGGCGTTGCAATGGCTGAGTATTTCATGCTGCAGGGCAAGGACGTGCTGTGCGTTTATGACGACCTTTCAAAGCACGCTGTGGCATACAGAACAATGTCACTGCTGCTCCAAAGACCGACAGGACGTGAGGCTTATCCGGGAGATGTTTTCTATCTCCATTCAAGACTTTTGGAGAGAGCCTGCTGTCTTAACAAGGACTACGGCGGCGGTTCTATAACGGCTCTGCCTATCATCGAAACTCAGGCAGGCGATGTTTCGGCTTATATCCCGACAAATGTTATATCTATCACTGACGGACAGATATTCCTTGAATCTGAGCTGTTCTTCTCAGGCGTCAGACCTGCGGTAAACCCTGGTATATCAGTATCCCGTGTAGGCGGCTCGGCACAGATAAAGGCTATGAAAAAGGTTTCAGGCTCACTGAAACTGCTTTATTCACAGTACAGAGAGTTGCAGTCATTCTCGCAGTTCGGCTCTGACCTTGACAAAGACACAAAGGAAAGACTTGCACAGGGCGAACGTATAGTGGAGGTGCTCAAACAGGGCAAGACCTCGCCACTGGACGTTGAAAAGCAGGTCGTTATAATCTATGCGGTGGTAAACAACTATCTGAAGAATATCAGAGTTGAGGATATCGCTGAATTTGAAAAAGATCTTTTTGTGTATATAGATGAAACTCACCCTGATATTTTCTCATCAATAAGAGAAACAGGGGAGCTTACAAAAGAAAACGAACAGGCTGTAAAGGACGTACTTGCGGAGTATTCACAGAAGTTTCTTCAAAGCAGATAAGGAGCACTGAGCAATGGCAACAGCTAATATGAAAGACGTCAAAAGACGTATCAAAAGCGTTGAGAGCACAATGCAGATAACAAAAGCCATGCAGCTCGTGGCAGCCTCAAAGCTAAGGCGTGCCAAGGACAAGGCAGTGGCGGTGCGGCCGTTCTTTGAAACGCTGTTCAAGACGATGTGCGATATATCCTGCGACAGTGCGTTCAAGTCGGTGTATACAAAGAAAAAGTTTTTGAACTCCACGCTGCTCATTGTGGTGGCAGGCGACAGGGGACTTGCAGGCGGTTTTAACTCAAACGTGCTGAAAATGGCTAAGGCAAAGGCTGACGAGGTCTTGGCGTCAGGCGGTCAGCTGCGTGTTATGGCAGTGGGCAAGAAAGCTGTTGAGTTCTTTGAAAAGCGTGACTATGACCTTGTGTGGAAATATCCGCAGATAGCTGAGAGCATTGACGCTGACACTGTTATGGACATTGCGGAGGACATTATCGCAGGGTTCAGGCATGGGGATTATGACAAGGTGGACCTTGTGTATACTACCTTTGTTTCAGCTATGACGCAGGAGCCTTGCAATTTGCAGATACTTCCTGTGGAGGATCTTGACAAGCTGGGTGGCAGAAAACACCTGTCAACTATCTATGACCCGTCCCCTGAGGAGGTCTTTGACGGCATGATACCTCAGTATATAAGCGGTATGCTTTATGCGGCGATAGTTGATTCATACGCCGCTGAGCAGGCGGCAAGACGTACTGCAATGGAGTCTGCGACGGACAACGCAGGAGAAATGATAGACAACCTGTCGCTCCTTTATAACAGGGCAAGACAGGCTCAGATAACTCAGGAGCTTACGGAGATAAGCTCGGCAACTATCGGAAGATAGGAAGAATAATTATGCCCGAATGCGGGCGTTCAAAAGTAAATGTAGTGGGTATTGTTTGAGAAGTCTTGCAGGGGCGAACAGCGTTCGTTCGCATTTTAGCAGGCTTTTGAACATATCAAGCTATGATGATATCCCTTTTTGAAAGGTGGTAAATAAATGGAAAGCAAAAACATAGGCAAGGTAGTCCAGATAGTGGGAGCGGTAGTTGATATCCGCTTTGAAAAGGACAGCCTTCCTGATCTGCTCAATGCCATTGAGATAGACAACAAGGGCGAAAATCTCGTTGTTGAGGTGGCTCAGCATATCGGCGACGATATAGTAAGATGTATCGCCATGGGCTCTACAGACGGACTTGTGAGAGGTATCGACGCTGTTGATACGGGCAAGGCTATATCTGTTCCGGTGGGCAAGGAAACTCTTTCGAGAATGTTCAATCTTCTTGGCGAGCCTGTTGACAATCTGCCTGCACCTGAAACTAAGGAGCGTTGGGAGATACACAGAGAGCCTCCGACATATGAGGAGCAGTCCGGCTCGAATGAGATACTTGAAACAGGCATCAAGGTAATCGACCTTATCGCACCATATCTGAAAGGCGGAAAGATAGGTCTTTTCGGCGGTGCAGGAGTAGGCAAGACGGTGCTTATTCAGGAGCTTATAAATAACGTTGCCAATCAGCACGGCGGTATCTCGGTATTCACAGGCGTTGGAGAGCGTACCCGTGAGGGCAACGACCTTTATTATGAAATGAAAGAGTCGGGTGTTATCGACAAGACCGTGCTAGTGTATGGTCAGATGAACGAGCCGCCGGGAGCAAGAATGAGAGTTGCACTTTCAGGACTGACAATGGCGGAGTATTTCAGAGATGTTGAGCATCAGGACGTGCTGCTTTTTATCGACAACATATTCAGATTCACTCAGGCAGGCTCTGAGGTGTCGGCTCTGCTTGGCAGAATGCCGTCAGCCGTTGGTTATCAGCCTACCCTTGCAACTGAAATGGGTCAGTTGCAGGAGCGTATCACTTCCACGACAAAGGGTTCTATCACTTCCGTTCAGGCAGTCTATGTGCCTGCTGACGACCTGACAGACCCTGCACCTGCCACAACTTTTGCTCACCTTGACGCAACAACGGTGCTTTCAAGAAGTATTTCTTCACTGGGTATCTATCCTGCGGTTGACCCTCTGGAGTCAAACTCTAGGATACTTTCACCTGAGATAGTGGGAAATGAGCATTATCAGGTGGCAAGACAGGTGCAGTCTATCTTGCAGAGATATGTCGAACTTCAGGATATCATCGCTATCATGGGTATGGACGAGCTTTCTGACGAGGATAAGCTCACGGTATCAAGAGCAAGAAAGATACAGCGTTTTCTGTCGCAGCCGTTCTCTGTTGCGGAGCAGTTCACAGGCATGAAGGGCAAATATGTGCCTATCAAGGAAACTATCAGAGGTTTCAAGGAGATCATAGAGGGCAAGCATGACGACCTGCCTGAATCTGCTTTCCTGTTCGTGGGCACTATCGACGAGGCTGTTGAAAAGGGCAGACAGATCGCAGAAAGTGAACAGCAGTAACAGAACGTTTAAAGAAAAACGCTTGACAAGAATCGGATTATAGTATATAGTGAATGTATGCGGCATAAAGTGCCGTGCACGCTGATTTGTAAAAAGCTTATGGAGAGAGATTATGACGCCTTTTGATCTAAAGATAATAACCCCTGAAAAAACTTTTTTTGAGGGAAATACTGAGCAGATCATTGCCAGGACCGTATCGGGAGATATCGGTATCCTTGCAGGTCACGCACCATATGTGGCAAATATCGTATCTTCTCCTTTCCGCATAAAAATAGACGGCGAGTTCAGAACTGCCGCTATTTCGGGAGGGCTTATAAAGGTGTCTGCCGACGGCGTTACAGTGGTGACATCTGCTATTGAATGGGCTGACGAGATAGACGTTGCAAGAGCTGAAAAGGCAAAGGCTGCGGCTGAGGACAAGCTCAGAGAAAATGCAAGCCAGAAGGAGTTTGAAAGGGCGGAGCAGAAACTGCGACGTGCCATGAACAGACTTGTGGTGGCAGGAAAGAAATAATCAATGAAGTCAGAGCCTTACGGGATATCCGTGCAGGCTTTGGCTTTGTTTTATTTATTAAGTAAAATCGTGATAAAATCGGCGTAAAAAGCAAGGAAATGGGGTACGCAGGGGCGTACTCGGACGTTGTGCAGTGGAAAAAACATGAAAAGGAATGAATTGATTTGAGTATCTTTAACATTGTCGGAATGGCAGGCGGACTTGGTCTGTTCCTGTATGGAATGACCATATTGAGTTCGGGGCTTGAAAAGGCGTCGGGCGGACTTATGGAGAAAGTCCTTGCGAAAATGACTGGAAACGTGTTCTCCGGAATACTTTTCGGTGCGTTGGTGACGGCTGCGGTGCAGTCATCATCGGCAACTACGGTCATAGTGGTGGGACTTGTAAACGCAGGCCTTTTGAAACTAAAGGGTGCAGTGGGAATAATCATGGGTGCGAATATCGGTACTACCATGACAACTCAGATACTGAGGCTCACGAACCTTGAGGGCGACAGCAGCGGCCCTGCTATATTGCAGCTTTGCAAGCCGTCAAACTTCTCTTCTATACTTATCGTTATCGGTCTTATAATCATAATGGTGGGCAAGAAGAACAAGACAAAGAACGTGGGCGAGATAATGATGGGCATAGGTATCCTCTTTACCGGAATGATACTTATGCAGGAGAAGATAGCTCCGCTGGCGGAACTGCCGCAGTTCGAGCAGCTTTTCGCAGTGCTCAAGAACCCTGTTCTGGGCGTTTTGGTGGGTGCTATATTCACGGCGATAATCCAGTCATCGGCTGCGTCTATCGGTATTTTGCAGGCTCTTTCAGTGTCAGGTGCGATAACATTTGCGTCTGCGTTCCCTATCATAATGGGAACTAATATCGGAACTTGTGCTACGCCGCTTATTTCAAGCATCGGTGCGTCAAAGAATGCCAAGAGAGCCGCTATGATACACTTCTACTTCAATCTTATCGGTACTATAATTTTCCTTATCGGAGTTTATATCATTCAGTATACAATAGGACTTCCATTTTGGAACAAGAGTTTTACAACCGGCAGCATTGCAAACTTCCACACTATATTCAACGTGGTGGTAACTATCATCTTCCTGCCGTTCTACACAGTGCTTGAAAAGCTGGCAGAATGGACTATCAGGGACAAGAAAAACTCTGAGGACGATGATACTTTCACTAAGGAAGACCTTCTTGACGACAGATTTCTTGTTACTCCAAACGTTGCTATCGCACAGGCTACAGAGGCAGTTGTGCAAATGGGCGTGCTGGCACAGAAGAATTTTATTGCGGTAAGAGAGCTTTTCGGCAAATATGACCTTAAATCTATAGACAAGATAAAAGAGCGTGAGGAGCTTATAGACAGGCTGGAGGACAGAGTAGGTTCGTATCTTATAAAGCTCAATGACTGCGGTCTGAACGAGGACGAGTCGAGAACTGTTACGGCACTGTTCCACCTTATCTCTGAGTATGAGAGGATAGGGGACTACACAATAAACATCTCGGAAACTGCGGATATACTTTATGAAAAGGAAATAAGCTTTTCTGAGCAGGCAACACATGAGCTGAACGTTGTGTGTGATGCCATTCAGGAGATAATCGGTCTTGCCATTCAGGCGACAAAGACCGGGGACATGAATGTGCTCAAGGAGATAGAGCCGCTGGAAGAGGTCGTTGACAGACTGGTGGAGGAGCTTAAAGCTGTTCATATCGACAGGGCGAAGAACGGTCTTTGCAACATTGAGGTGGGCGTGAACTTCCTTGACATTCTCACAAATGTTGAGAGGATATCTGACCACTGCTCGAATATTGCGGTATATCTTATTGCGAATCAGGAGAAATACAACAGCCTTAAAAAGCATGAATATCTTGACAAACTTCACAGAAACGGTCCGGATTATTATGAAAAGCTGCTGGCTGAGTATTCCGAAAAGTTTGCACTTTAGTTCAGCTTTTTGCACCTGCAAAGTGATATAATATGGTAAAATATCAAGAGGGACTTTAGTCCCTGAGAGTGTTGAAAAAAGGCTCAAACAAGCGGGACGTCACATTTCTGTGAAACAGAAATTGAGCCGCTCCCATACAAACGACGTAAATACGCTGTTTGTATGTAGGGGCGAACAGTGTTCGCCCGTTGATTTGACACTTTTGCAACAGACTGAGGGACTTTAGTCCCTTTTGTTGTAATCTGAAAAGGAGAGATAAGAATGGACAAATTCAACTACACTATGCTGTGTGACTTTTACGAACTGACTATGGGAAACGGCTATTTTGTCAGCGGTATGCAGGAAAAGATATCCTATTTTGACCTGTTTTTCAGACAGATACCTGACGGCGGCGGATTTGCCATTGCCTGCGGTCTTGAGCAGGTCATAGACTATATCGAAAATCTGCATTTTGCCCAGGAGGACATAGAGTTTCTCCGCTCAAAGGGCATTTTTGACGAAGGCTTTCTTGAATATCTCAAAGATTTCCACTTCACGGGAGATATTTTTGCTGTGCCTGAGGGCACTGTTGTGTTTCCAAACGAGCCTATCATAACGGTGAGAGCACCTGCGGTGCAGGCTCAGCTGGTGGAAACTTATCTTTTGCTGTGCATAAATCATCAGACGCTTATTGCCACAAAGGCTAACCGTATCGTTAGAGCGGCTCAGGGCAGGGCAGTTTCTGAGTTCGGTTCAAGGCGTGCTCATGGTGCGGACGCTGCCATACTCGGTGCAAGAGCCGCAGGCATCGGCGGTTGTTCGGGAACAGCCTGCACTATCACCGACCAGCTTTTCGGTTTCAATGCAACCGGCACTATGGCACACTCATGGGTGCAGATGTTCGACAGCGAGCTGGAGGCTTTCAAGACATACTGCAAGTGCTATCCAAATGGTGCGGTGCTGCTTGTGGATACTTATAACGTGCTCAAAAGCGGCGTGCCTAACGCTATCAAGGCTTTCGATGAGGTACTGAAACCTATGGGCTGCCGTCCTGTGGGAATAAGGATAGATTCAGGCGACATAACATATCTTTCAAAGAAAGCAAGAAAAATGCTCGATGATGCCGGCTATCCTGACTGCAAGATATGTGCGTCGAACGCTCTTGACGAATATCTCATAAGGGATATGATCTATCAGGGTGCAAAGGTGGATATGTTCGGCGTTGGCGAAAGACTTATCACTGCAAAGAGCGAGCCTGTTTTCGGCGGAGTTTACAAGCTTGCGGCTGTGGAGGACGACGAGGGAAATATCCAGCCTAAGATAAAGATATCAGAGAACGTGGCGAAGATAACAACGCCGCACTTCAAAAAGCTTTACCGTATTTATGACAAGAACAATCACAAGGCTGTGGCTGACCTGCTGTGCGTTCATGACGAGGTTATAGACGAGAGCAAGCCGCTCACGCTCTTTGACCCGCAGTTCACATGGAAGAAAAAGGTCATAACAAACTTTGAGGCAAAGCCTATACAGCAGCAGATATTCAAGGACGGCAAGTGTGTATACAAAAAGCCTGCATACGAGCATATCGTAAAGTATGCGGCGGCTGAGATAGACACACTTTGGGACGAGATAACAAGATTTGAGAACCCTCACACCTATTATGTTGACCTGTCACAAAAGCTTTGGAACGTGAAGAATTATCTTCTTGCGGAGAACAACAGACAAACGGCAGATTAAAATTTACATTATTGACTTGAAAAAAGCTATAGGCTGTGTTACAATAAGCATGGTTAGCAAGTTCTAACCTATTAAGCATTGGAGGGTCAGAAATGGAAAAGATCACAGTAAAAATAGACGGCATGATGTGCGGAATGTGTGAATCGCATATGAATGACACTTTCAGACAGAATTTCAAGGTGAAAAAGGTAAGTTCTTCACACGCAAAAGGTGAAACTGTGGCTATAGTTGAGGAGGATATCTCTGACGAAAAGCTGAAAGAGGCTGTGGAGAAAACAGGCTACACCTTTATTTCCGCTGAGAGAGAGCCTTATGAGAAGAAGGGCTTTTTAGCAAGATTCAAGTAAATAGCTATGTGCAAAGTCGTGGCAGATGAAAAGGTTTGTCACGGCTTTTTTTGTTTGCTTGACAAAACATATTTTCTGTGATATAATAAATATAAGTTAGTATACATTAACTGATATTCTATACTTTTAATACTGCACGAGAAGGGTGCGGCTAAGTTTGCAAAAAGCTTTTTTGTGAAAAGGCATTTTGTTTTAATAGGCTTAGTTTCGTGGCGTGCAGTAATTTTAAAGATGCAAGTTAGCTATAGCTAACAAGGAAAGGGGCATACAAATGGGAAACATTCACACGTCTGGGGAGGACTATCTGGAGACGATACTCGTTTTATGGAACAAGCAAAACGGCGAGGTGAGGAGCATTGATGTTGCAAGGGAACTGAATGTTACAAAACCCAGCGTATCAAACGCTATGAAGATACTTCGTGAGGGAAAGTTCATCACAATGGACGAAAACGGTTTTATCACTCTAACTGACGCCGGCAGATATGTTGCGGAAAAGATCTACGAAAAGCACCTTGTATTGACAGAGTGGCTTGTAAGTCTTGGTGTTGACAGAAAAATATCTGAACATGACGCCTGCAAGATAGAACACGTTTTGTCTGACGAGAGCTTTGCGGCATTGAAGAATCATATCAGTGAAGAACAATGAGCATGACAATTTTTAAAGGCATTCTGATACCGTTTTTGGGTACATCTCTTGGTGCGGCGTGTGTGCTTTTCATGAAGAAAAATCTGCATTATCTTGTCCAGCGAGCCTTGACAGGCTTTGCGGCAGGAGTAATGGTGGCGGCAGGCGTGTGGAGCTTGCTGATACCCTCTATGGAGCAGTCGGCGGATATGGGCAGGCTGAGATTTATCCCTGCGGCAGTGGGTTTTCTTCTTGGCATATTCTTTCTTCTGATACTGGACAGGGTGATACCGCATCTTCACATGAACGCTACTGAGCCTGAGGGAGCGAAAAGCGGTTTCAAGCGAACTACCATGCTTGTGCTAGCGGTGACGCTGCACAATATCCCCGAGGGCATGGCGGTAGGCGTTGTGTATGCAGGCTGGGCGGCTGACCATAACGCAATAAGTGCCGCAGGTGCACTGGCTTTGTCGCTTGGTATCGCAATACAGAACTTTCCTGAGGGTGCGATAATATCTTTGCCGCTGCGTTCGGAGGGTATGGGAAAGGGCAAGGCGTTTGTATACGGCGTGCTTTCGGGCGTTGTTGAGCCAGTGGGTGCTGTGCTGACCATACTTTTGGCACAGTTTATAATCCCTGTTTTGCCGTATCTTTTGAGCTTTGCGGCAGGAGCGATGATATATGTGGTGGTGGAAGAGCTTATACCTGAAATGTCGGAAAAGCCTCACTCCAATATCGGAACTATAGTTTTTGCACTGGGCTTTGTGCTTATGATGATACTTGATGTGGCACTTGGATAGGTGTTTTTTTATGTTTACATAGGGATCATCTTTATGCATGGTAAGTGTATTGAATATCTTTTTGTATAGCCGGGAATATCATTTTGAAATGATATGCTCGGCTTTGTTTTGTGTGTAAATTTTATTTGTTAATTTGTTTATCTTAAACGTTTGATGTTAATATGAAATGTAAACGTTTTTAGCTATTGTTTTCTTTGGCAATGAAAGACAAAAATAATATAAAATGATGATTACTTATAGCACAATGCACTAAGTTCGTGTTTCTTTATTTGTCAAAAACATTGATTTTTAAAAACTTGTTTACTTAATCGTTTTAAGAGATTGACATTAAATTAAGTTTGTGGTAAAGTAAAAATGCAATAATTCGGCAAGCTAAATTAATCAAAAATTAGCTAAAGTGATGAAAAAGGAGTATGGTTATGACAGGAGTAATGAGAAGATTTTCTGCGGCTCTGGCGGCTGCTGCAATGGCTGTTAGCATTGTGCCTTTCGCAGATATCAGTGCATATGCGGAGTATGCGGCGACACACCCGGAGGGATTTGTTTATGCTGACGGCTCAAAGTTTATGTGCGACGGGAGCCCTTACTATTACGGCGGTACGAACTGCTATTATCTCACATATAAGTCAAAGAGTGAGGTAAAGAATGTTTTCGATGACGCTTCAAAAATGGGGCTTAAAGTAATAAGAATTTGGGGAAATCTTGACGTTGGCAAGAAAACAGGCAAGATCGACTCGCAGTCTGGTCATGAGGCCTTTGAGGGCAACAATGACGGAACGGGCGAAAAGGACGGAGTTTACTTCCAGTATTGGGACGATGAGGCTGGCAAGCCTGTTGTGAACGAGGGCGAGGACGGCCTGAGACATCTTGATTATATTATCAAGCAGGCTGAAGAACATGATATGAAACTTGTTATCACTTTCACGAACTATTGGGAAGCGTTCGGCGGAATGGGTCAGTATGTAAAGTGGTATCAGATGTCACAGGGCAAGAGCGTTGGCAATAGCAAAGTGGACGAAAAGGACACCTGCGATTTTTACACTAATGAAACTATCAAGGGTTGGTATAAGGATTATATCAAAACTTTGTTAAATCACACCAACTACTACACAGGCGAGAAACTTATGGATTCTGAAGCTGTTTTTTCTTGGGAGCTTTCAAACGAGCCGAGATGTACTGTTGACGAGTTCTGCAAGGACGATATTCTTTATAACTGGGCAAAGGAAATGTCAGCATATGTAAAGTCTATCGACCCTTATCACATGGTATCTGTTGGCGACGAGGGCTTTTATAATCTTGGCTATCAGGAAGCTGCAAAGCAAGATCTTCCGTCTTCCGCATATTCAGGCTACTACGGTGTTGACTTTGACAAGCTTATGACTATCGAAACTGTAGACTTTGGCACGCCGCATATGTACGTTGATCAGTGGGGCTTTGACCTTGGCGATGATGACCTCGAGTGGATAAAGCGACATGCCCAGACCACATCTTCCGCTGACAAGCCTATTATCTTTGAGGAATTCGGTCTTACAGACAAAACAAAGCGTGACGCCGCTTATTCAGATTGGCTGGATATTGTAACGGGGGACTACTATGAGGGCGTCGAATATCAGGGTTTCAACTACTGGATGATAGCTTCCTATCTTGATGACGGCACTCTTTATCAGGACTATGACGGCTACACCGTTTACGGCCCTGAGGGTATCGAAAAGACGGACAGCACAAGAACTCTTATGATGAACGGTGCTGCAAAAATGGAAAAGAAGAACATTGTAAACACCACTGACAAGTCTACATACAGTTTTGACAGAAGCAAGTCAGGTAACGTTGTGGTGAATGTTTCTATGAAAGAGGGCAGCATAAGCGGTGTTGAGGTCGGCGGAAAGAAACTCTCGTCAGACGATTACACCATAAGGGGCGACGCTGTTACTATCAAGGCTTCTTATCTTAAAAGGCAGGAGCTTGCAAAGTATTCGTGCAGGATACTCACAACAGGCGGCAATCAGCCTAAGTTCAATCTGACGGTGAGCGACAGCTCTATCCCTAAGCCTATTATCTCACCTGAGATAATCTCTGTTGACGTAAACCCTAAGAAGTGCAGTGATGTTGATATCACCATGGATCGCAAGACAAGCGAGTTCAGAGGCATTGTTGCTGATGGAAATTCACTCGCAGAGGGTACAGATTACACTACTTCGGGCGACACTGTGACCCTTAAAAGTGCATATCTCAAGACGCTTTCAGCAGGCATTGTGACGCTTAAGTTCGATTTCTATGAGGGCGAGGATAGGGAGCTTACAATAAATGTTTCCGACACCACAGGCCTTGATGAGCTTGACACATTTGAGAGCTATTCATATGATAAGGCACTTTGGTCGTCTTATTCAAGAAACACAGGCGGCAATGAAGTTTCACTTTCTCTTACTACAAAGAACGGTTCAAAGGTGCTTGCTTTCGGATATGATATCGGCTCGCCAAACGGCTACTGCGGAGTAAACCACCCTATTGCAGTAAGAAATGCTTCATCATTTGCAGGCGTTGAGCTTTGGCTAGAGGGGGACGGCACAGGCAACAGCCTTACTGTTCAGCTTAGAGACGCAAACGACAATTATTTTGAAGCACAGATAGCACTTGATTTCGCAGGCGGAAAAACTATCAAGATACCATTCGCTGACTTTAAAGCACCAAGCTGGCAGTCTGGCGGAAATCTTGATACATCAAAGCTTAACCAGTTCTCGTTCTATATGGGCGGAGATTCTGCCCAAAAGACAGGTACAGTTTACATAGACGATGTTGTTTTCTATGAGGACGGACAGACCGAGAAACCACACCTTTCCACAAAGTCAGGCATATTTGACGCTGATGCTCCAAGCGGTGTGAGAACAGACCTTGTGCTTTATGGAAAGAGCGTTGAGTCTATCATAGCAAACGGCAAGAAACTTGCAGGCGGCTTAGATTATTCCACAAACGGAAGTCAGATAATGCTCAACGAAAGCTGGCTCAAGACGCTTGCAAATGGTAATTACACACTTACATACACATTCTCAGACGGAAACACAGATACATTTGCACTCACTGTCAAGAATGTTAAGTCATCACACACTCACAGCTACACCGCAAAGGTAACAAAGGAAGCTACTTGCACAACAGATGGCGAGAAAATTTACACTTGTACTTGCGGAGACAGGTACACTGAAACTATTCCTGCAAAGGGTCACAGCTGGATAAAGGGCGAGACAGTTGCTCCTACAGAGAACGAAAAGGGCTACACTATCTACACCTGCACTTCCTGCGGCGAGACAAAGAAGGACGATTACACCGACCCTATCGGTCACAGGCACAGCTATACCTTCACATCAACAAAGGCTGCAACTTGCGAAACTGACGGCGAAAAAGTATACACTTGCTCATGCGGTGAAAAGTACACTGAAACTATCCCTGCGACAGGTCACAGCGAAAGTGCATGGATAATCGACAAGGCGGCTAATGCGACAGAAAATGGCTCAAAGCACACTGAGTGTACAACTTGCGGCAAGGTGATAAAGACAGAGGTTATCCCTGCAACTGGCGAGGTAAGTGACAAAAAGGAAACTGTTATCTTCACAGGCTCGGCAAAGACATCAGGCTGGGGTCAGGCTATCACACTTTCCACAACTAAGGAAGGCGGCAGCTTTGACAGCTCAGTTATCGAAAAGGACGGATATTTTGAAGTTCAGTTCAAGGGCGGCACAGACAAGGCGGAGGTCATTCTCCAGAGTTGGTCAGGCGGTGAAGACTGGGCGAGAGTTTCACCAACTGAGGTAACAGAAAAGGACGGCATTGTATACGCAAAGTACAGCTACGACGATGTTGCGGCGGCGTTCGGAACAACAGATTTCTCTAAAGTAGACCGCTTCCATGTTGGTGCGGCTAACGGAGATATCGAAGTTCTTAGTGTTAAGTATATTGTTGGGAAGTCAACAGAGCCGGTTGATCCGGTAGATCCTGTTGACCCTGATAAGCCGGAGCAGGATCCATATGTATCTATTTTCTGGGGTGCAAAATCATGCGGCTCATGGGGTCAGGCAGTTTCAGTTATGACTTCAAAAAATTATGGCAGTTTTGATGTTTCGTATCTTTCTGCCAACGGCTATTTCTATGTTGAGTATTCGGGTGCAGAGAACGAGCTTGAGCTTATTCTCCAGAGCTGGTCAGGAGGAGCAAGCTGGGCAAGAGTTCAGCCTAGCGAAACAGGCAGAGCGAATGATCATTACTATGCTAAGTTCACATATGCAGACTGTGTAAAGGGGCTTGGTACAGGTTTTGATAAGCTGGATCAGCTTCATGCTGCGGCAAAAAACGGTGATATCACAGTTTATTCTATTTGCTACTGTACACCTGCTAGGTAATTAAAAAAAGCGTTACATTTATTAAGATGCAAAAAGAGCGAATGACATGATGTCATTCGCTCTTTATATTTTGTTTACTTGTTTTTCTTTTTGTGTTTTTTGTCCTCAAGCGGTGTCATGCTCTTTGCACATATTGCCATTGTTGAGGCGTTATGCAAAAGTGCTGACGCAGACGGCTGCAAAAGTCCGAATGCACCTGAGAGCAAAAGTGCTGAATTGAACAGAACGATAAATCTGTAGTTGCTGTTTATCCTGTTCATAAGCTTTACGCTCAGTTCTCTTATAGCTGCAAGCTGTGTGAGGTCTGCACCACGAACGGTGATATCAGCGGTCTCCTTTGCGATATCTGATGCGTCGCTCATTGCAACGGAAACGTTTGCCGCCGCAAGTGCAGGGGCGTCGTTTATTCCGTCGCCGACCATTATAACTCTGTGGCCCTGCTCTTTGAGCTGTTCAACATATCTGTGCTTGTCCTCTGGGAGCACCTGTGCTCTGAAATCAGATATGCCGAGCTTTTGAGCCGTTATCTCGGCAGCCTTTGTGCTGTCGCCTGTGAGCATCACGATATTTGTGATGCCTGCCTCTTTAAGCTGTTTTACAGCCTGTTCAGCCTCAGGTCTTGGTGGGTCGCTTATGCAGAGAGCACCTGTGAGCTTGTCGCCCACTGCAAGATAGACTACCGAGCAAGCTCCGGACTTTTCGTCTATCTCAGCCTGCTGTTCTTCGGTTATCTCGATGCCCTCGTCCTCGCAGACAAAATGTCTGCTGCCTATAATGGCACGCTTGCCGTGGAGGGCTGTGGATATTCCGTGTGCCACGATATACTGTACCTCTGCGTGTTCTTCCGCATGGTCGATATTTCTGTCGGCAGCACCCTTCACTATCGCTCTCGCCACGCTGTGAGGGAAGTGTTCTTCAAGGCAGGCTGCTATCTTGAGGGTGTCCTCTTCAGAGTAATCACCAAGGGCGATAACTTTTTCAAGCATAGGCTCAGCGTTTGTGAGCGTACCTGTCTTGTCAAAAACTATGGAATCTGCAAGAGCGTATTCTTCAAGATATTTTCCGCCCTTGACTGTAACGTCACTGTCGGCTGCCTCTTTTATTGCGGATATAACGGCTATCGGCGTTGAAAGCTTGATAGCACAGGAATAGTCCACCATAAGAACGGAAACTGCCTTTGTGACATTTCTTGTAAGCAACAGCGTGAGTGCAAATCCAAGAAAGCTGTATGGAACGATAGAGTCCGCAAGACGCTCTGCATTGCTCTGCACACCTGCTTTAAGGTTTTCTGAATTGTCGATAAGCTCGATTATCTTGCTTATCTTTGTGTCGGAAGAAAGCTTGCGTACTTTTATTACAACTGAGCCTTCCTCAACAACTGTTCCCGCAAAAACGCTTGAACCTGCACTCTTCATCACAGCCAGAGGTTCACCTGTCATGGACGCCTCATTTATATAAGCCTCGCCCTCGGTTATCTGACCGTCAACAGGGATAACGCTGCCGGTGCGAACTCTTATGCAGTCGTCCACCTGCAACTGTGACATTGGTATAAGCGTATCGGCGTCCTTGCCTGCCAGCCATACCTGATCTGCCTTTATCGCCAAGCTGTCAGTAAGAGCAGCTCTTGTTCTCGCTCTTGTGTAATCCTCCAGCAGTCCTGATACAGACAGCAGGAACATGACAGTGCCCGCCGTGTTGTAATTTTTCTGGATAAGACAAGCACTTATTGACGCTCCGTCAAGTACCTCTACCGTCAGCTTGCCGTCAAACAGTGCACTTATGCCCTTTGCTATGTATTTAAGTCCGCTGTACACAATAAGTGCCGCACCTATAGGTGCAGGAAGAACAGCTTTTCTTATATACCTTTGGGCAACAAGCTTTGCAAGATCAGACTTGAAAGTCCTGTCTATCTCCTCGGTGTCATACTGATTGTCGCTGACAGGCTCAAGCTCGCTTGCTCTGAGCTTTCTCACAAGCTCTACAGCGTCAGCCCTGTGACCGTCCTTGTAGCGGATAAGTATGCCGCCGTTCTCATAGTGAGCCTCGCAGCCCTCTGCCCAAGGGTTTGACATAACAAGCTTGTGTATCGACCGTTCAAGTTCTTTTGTGAAAGCGTCACAGCCGCAGCGGAAACGTATGCGGCAGGGCTTGTCATAAACGATCTGTGCTCTCATTATTCAGTTACTTCTTCCTCTTTATCTATGCCTGCCTCGACCTTTGCGTCATAGCAGATATCAGATGCCTCGTCCTTCATACTTCTCAGTGCTGACTGAGCATCGCTCTTGAGTTTCATTCCCTTTGCAAGACCTGTAACGGCAAGCTCTCTTGTCTTTTTAGCCTTTACGACCTTCTTGCCAAGAATAACTGCGGCTGCTCCGCCTACTGCACACCAGAATTTTTCGTCTTTAAAACACTTTAACATAATATTACCTCCTGTTTTGTTTTTAAATATTAGTAAGAACTAATTATTTCGGTATATACAGAAACTCTGCCAAAAGACGAGCATATAACAAGTCCTCTGACAGGATTTTTACCGTGATTTCAGTATAACTCTATATTGTTTATTAGTCAAGTCAAACCGACAAATTTAAAAATCATTTAAAATTTTGTATATCAATTTGCCGTAAGTTAAATTATTGACGCTTTTCTAACTTTTCAGACATAGACCTTTGAACGGAAAATGTTAAAATGTTCAAGGTGTCTAATATTTGTACGCCCCGTGAACGAGCCTTGAAAAGTTATGCCAGCACTTGACAAAACCCCTAAATTCGGGCTTTCTTTTACTTGTAAGTTATGCAGTCAACCAAAAAAGTTATAACTTTTTGTTAAATCAGTTGTATCAATAACAGAGTTATGTTAAAATATTATTAGAATAATATGGGGAGGTCTGCGGTGTGGGTTATATTATCCATTACGATATATGTGCACTTGTGATATATCTTATTACAGGAGTTGTATTCTATTTTAAAAAGCGTATTCCTTGCGGCAAGAACAAGGTTTTTGCTATTCTTGTGGGCGACTCGGCTTTGTCAACGGTGTTTGACATTTTTTCTGTATTATCCACATTTGAATTGGGGATAGGCGTAAAAACATTTTTCCACACGGCATATTATTTTACCCACAACCTCATCCCATTCATCTTCATGGTGTATATACTTTATCTTACAGACGGTATCAAGAATCTGTCCAACCTGTTCAAAAGCGTGCTGTTCGCACCTATTATAATAGACCTTATTTTCGTGGTGACATCGCCTGCGACGCATTTTATCGTAAATGTTGACGCTCAGGGCATTTATCACAGAGGTCCTTTGCAGCCGCTCACATATGCCGTTGCCATATACTATCTTGCATTCGGCATCATATACGCAATGGGCAACAGGAGTATGCTCACAAGACAGGTGGTAACTTCCATAACGGCATTTATTTTAATGACGGTCGTGGCGGTCATAATACAGATGATAAATCGGTATCTTCTGGTGGAATGTTTTGCGGCGTCGGTTTGTATGCTGCTTATAATGTTCACACTGCAAAGTCAGGACGATATGATAGACCCTAGCACAAAAATGCTCAACTGGAGCAGTTTTGTGAACAAGTGCACCGTAAAGTATGCCTCAAATTCTGATTTCTCACTGCTGCTTATAAAGATACCTGATTATAAAATGCTTATGAAGACCTTTGGCGGACGTTTTTCAAACTCTCTGCTCAGGAGCTTTTCAGACTATCTTTACACCTTTGTAAATCTCGGCGACGGCTTTTATCTTGAGGACGAATGCTTTGCACTTTTCTTCTCGAAGGATTCTGAACACCTTGGTGAAACTTACCGTGTTATAAGAGAAAAGCTTTCTAACAACTGGAAGATAGGCACGGTGGATACACTTATAACAGCCTGCTTTATGAGGCTTGACTGTCCTGAGGACGTTGACAATACGGATATGCTCCTTGACTTTATCGAGCAGTTCAAGCATCGTGAGCCTGAAACGGAAAGACTTCTTCATGCCTCCGACATCAATTTCTATGACAGCAAACGCCGCAGCGAGGTAGAAAATGCAATCGACAAGGCTTTGGATAACAGAGGTTTTGAGGTCTACTATCAGCCTATATACTCACGCACAAGGGACAAGATAGTTTCTTGCGAGGCACTTGTGAGATTGAAGGACGACAAGCTTGGCTTTATCCCTCCGCAGGAGTTCATACCTATTGCAGAGGAAAACGGCAAGATACTGAAGATAGGCAAATTTGTTTTTGAAGAGGCTTGCCGCTTTATCAAAAAGGGCGTCGGCACTTCGCTGGGCATTGATTATGTTCAGGTAAATCTCTCTGTGGTGCAGTGTATGCAGTCTGACTTGGTCGAGCAGCTGCTTAGCGTTATGGACAGATACAAGGTTGACCCTTCGTCTATTTGTCTTGAAGTGACGGAAACTGCGGCGGTGTATACCCCGCATATCATGGAAAAGAACATCAAGACCCTTTCGGACTTCGGCGTGAAGTTTGCACTTGACGATTACGGCACAGGATATTCAAACATGACGTATCTTCTTAATCTGCCGTTCAGATTTATCAAGCTTGAAAAAGAGATAGTCTGGAAATGTTTCAAGAGCGAAAAAGCTCGCATAGCTATCGAAAGCACAGTGGCAATGATAAAGAAACTGAATATGCAGATAGTTGCCGAGGGCATTGAGGATAAGCACCAGTTTGACACTCTCCTTGACATGGGCTGCGATTTCATTCAGGGATATTATTTTTCAAAGCCTGTTCCTGAAAAGGATTTTATCGAGGTGCTCAAAAAGAACAATACGCAGACAGCGACGGTTTGAGCTGTTTGGTCTAAGCCCTGACTTCGGTCGGGGCTTTTTCATTTAGTTTTCATTTTTCATTAAGGTCTGTTTAAGCATGGAACGATATAATATAGTCATAACAAAACTAAGGCAGGAGGCGTTCTTATGAACGTAAATGCTATGGCTATTCTTATTATTTCGGCTGTGCTGCTCACTTTGCCGCTCGTTTTATCCGCCGCACTTTGTGCTGAAGAACGCTGGGGGCTGCTTGCAAGAAAACATGATAAGTGGATAGATGAACACTATAAATAACAGGCATACAGATAAATACAAGTTGTCCGTCATACAAATACAAGCGTATTTCACAAACATACATTGAAAAATCTATAAAAATTAGTCCATTTATACATTGACTTAATCACGCAAATTCGGTATACTATTTATTGTAACGTCAGTGTGCAGAAAAGCACGCAGACAGGAATAATTCTATAGTTTGTAAGGGGTTTGTGAAATGACTAAGGTTGTAAAATTCGGCGGCAGCTCGCTTGCCAGTGCCGAGCAGTTCAAAAAAGTTAAAGAGATAATCACAGCGGAAAGCTCAAGAAGATTCGTTGTACCTTCTGCTCCGGGTAAGAGATTTTCAAACGATACAAAGGTAACGGATATGCTCTACGGCTGCTATGACCTTGCAGCAAAGGGCAAGGATTTCACTAAGGAGTTCGACGATATCAAGGAAAGATATTACGGTATAATCAACGATCTGGGTCTTGACCTTTCTCTTGAAAAAGAATTTGAAACTATCAAGGCTTGCTTTATCGGCAAGGCAGGACGTGACTATGCAGCGTCCCGTGGCGAGTATCTTAATGGTATCGTTCTTGCAAACTACCTTGGATATAATTTCGTTGACGCAGCAGATGTTATCTACTTCAACGATCAGGGTCAGTTCGATTCTGTAAAGACAAACGAGGTACTTCCACAGAGATTGGCGTCACTTGACAATGCAGTCGTTCCTGGTTTCTACGGCTCAATGCCTAACGATACTATCAAGACATTTTCAAGAGGCGGTTCTGACGTAACAGGTTCTATCGTTGCGGCAGCTGTAAATGCTGATATCTATGAGAACTGGACAGACGTATCAGGCTTTCTGGTATGTGACCCTAGAATTATCGACGACCCACAGCCTATCACTACCATAACATATAAAGAGCTCAGAGAGCTTTCATACATGGGTGCAGGAGTGCTCCATGAGGACGCTATTTTCCCGGTAAGAAAAGCTGGTATCCCAATAAACATCAAGAACACAAACAAGCCTGAGGATATGGGCACAATGATCGTTGAGTCCACTTCACAGAAACCTGCGTTCACTATCACAGGTATCGCAGGCAAGAAGGGCTTTACTGTAGTCAATATCGAAAAGGATATGATGAACGCAGAGCTTGGTTTCGGCAGAAGAGTTCTTGAAGTTTTCGAGAAGAACGGAATCTGCTTTGAGCATATGCCTTCAGGTATCGACACAATGTCAGTTGTAGTTCATCAGGCAGAGTTCGCTCCTAAGGAGCAGGAGATAATGTCAGGCCTGCACAGAAACTGCCACCCTGATACTATCGATATCGAAACAGACCTTGCTCTTATCGCTGTCGTTGGCCGTGCAATGAAGTCAAACAGAGGTACAGCAGGCAGAATATTCTCAGCACTTGCACACGCTCATGTAAACGTAAAGATGATAGATCAGGGCTCAAGTGAGCTTAACATCATCATCGGCGTAAATGAGGCTGATTTTGAGGCTGCAATGAAGGCTATCTACGCTATCTTCGTTGATACAAAGCTTTAAGGCAAAAATATAACGGGCGGCTCAGGCTGCCCGTTTTTTCATGGTGTGAAAAAAGCGTCCCGAAAATATCGGAACGCTTTTGTTTATTTCTTCTTGTCAGAAAGCTCAGTGATTATCTGAATGAATGAGTCAACGTCAGAGAAATCCTTGTAAACAGACGCAAAACGTACATACGCAACGTGGTCAAGCTTTTTAAGCCCCATAAGCACCATGTCGCCTATCTCGCTGGTGGTGGTTTCGGTCTGCATTTTGTTTGCAAAGGTGTTCTCGATATCGTCAACAAGATTTTTCATGTCATCAACGCTGACAGGACGCTTTTTGATAGCGTTCTGAATACCTTTTATAAGCTTTTGTCTGTCGAAAGGCTCGAAAGAACCGTCACGCTTGTATACCATGAGTTGCGGCTTTTCCACCACCTCATAAGTGGTGAAACGCTTTCCGCATTTAGGACATTCACGGCGGCGGCGTTTTTTGCCTTCGCTTGGGCGTGAATCTATTACTCTTGTATCTTCATAGTTGCAAAAAGGACATCTCATTATAAACACTCCTTTATCCAGAGAAAACAGTCGGTGTGTGTAAGCACATATTGTGTATTTATTGATTAATTATACCATAGATTGTAGCTGATTGCAAGAGGTTCGGGAAAATTAATTTGAGGTGGAACAGAGTATAAGTGAGGAGTGAGGAATTGGCAAAGCTGACCAAAGTAAAGAACAAGTAGAAAGTAAAAGTCAGCACCGAGCGTAGCGATTTTGCGGCACCACAAACTATCCCAAACCACAGTAGGGGCGAACAGCGTTCGCCCGTGTTCAGGATTTGCTGTAATTTCATAATTGTAGGGGACTTTATTAATATAAAAAAACAGGCAGCCGAAACTGCCTGCTTTTTTGTGTGTTACTTGTTAAGATATTCAAGATTTTTTCTGATAAGCTCGCATCTCTGCTTTACACAATCAACTGAACGCAGTGGGTCTGACGGCGTGTTGAACGTGTAGTCCATAAGCTTGTCAATAGTCGTTGCAGCAACGTGCAGTCTTGTGTCTGATGATGCGTAGTAAATGTATACATCACCGTTTTCACGAACGATAGCTCCGTTTGTGAACGCTACGTTTGAAACGTCGCCAACTCTCTCACTGCCGTGTGGTGCTATGAAAAGTCCTGACGGCGATGCGATAAGCTTGGAAGGGTCCTTGAGATCTGTGGCAAATACATAAATTACATATCTCAGACCTGCGGCTGTGTTCCTTACACCGTGTGCAATGTGTATCCAGCCCTTAGGCGTCTTGATAGGCACTGCACCTGCTCCGTTCTTTACCTCTGTGATAGTGTGATACTGCCTTGGTGAGATAACAACTTCTTCTGTGCAGATAACAGGGTTCGTGATGTCCTCGCAAAGTCCAAAGCATACTCCTCCGCCTGAACCTGTTTCTATGAAATCGTCCTGCGGACGTGTGTAGAATGCGTACTTGCCGTCAACGAACTCAGGGTGAAGAACTACGTTTCTCTGCTGCGGTGACTTGGACTTGAGATTAGGGAGTCTTTCCCATGTCTTGAGATCCTTTGTCCTTACGATACCTGCCTGTGCTGTAGCTGCGGAAAGATCATTCGATGTCTTGTCCTTGCTCTCAGAACAGAATACACCATATATCCAGCCGTCCTCGTGCTGAGTCAATCTCATGTCATATACGTTTGTTTCCTCAGGCTCTGTGTCAGGGAGCTGAACAGGGTAGTCCCAAAAACGGAAACCGTCAACTGGACTGTCACTCTCTGCTACTGCAAAAAATGACTTTCTGTCGTTGCCCTCAACTCTTGCTACAAGGTAATACTTGCCGTTAAGGTATATAGCACCTGAGTTGAGCACAGCATTTATGCCGAGCCTTTCCATGAAGTATGGATTTGTTTCAGGATTCATGTCGTATTTCCAGATAACAGGTGCGTGTGCAGCTGTCAGTACAGGATAAACATATCTGTCATAAATTCCGTTGTAGCTGTCGGATACGATATTTTTTCTGTTGATGAGAGCCTCGTATTCAGCTGTCACCCTTGCCTTGTTTCTTTCAAAATCTGTCATATCAAGCATTTTCCTTTCGGTAAAAAAATCTTCTTAGACAAGTATACTACAATGATACGTCAATTACAAGTACCCTCGAAAACATCAAACGATTACATGAAAAAAGTTTTACGAACTGCATAAATGCTGTACATATTTTGTTGCCCGTGTTAATGTTTTTTACAAATCATCACTCATCTGCCTTTCTATCTCCGCAAGTATGACGCTTGGACTTATCCGCATAGCCTCTCCTACGCGGTAAAATGTTTCAAGTGTTGGCTTACGCTGTCCACGCTCGATCGCACTGAGATGTGTTCTGCCGATATCTGCAAAGCCGCTCACAACTCCCTGAGAAAGCCCCTTCCGCTCACGAAATTGCTGTATAACTCTGCCAAATATGATAGGGTCAAGCATTCCGATATTGATTTATGAATACATATATTGACATAAGAATACAAATGTGTTATAATATAATTAGAGTATTAATTGATCCCCTTATCAATTAGTGTTTTGGTATATTGCCGACACATGAAAAAGAGCCTTGCATTTACAGCGTATGCAAGGCTCTTTTTTTGTATTGTGTGAGATATTTAATATTTGAACTTTATGCGTGGATTTTAAATGATTCCGATTACAATATTAATATGCTAGTGATTTGTTGTGCAATGTGCATAATAAATGCGGCTGCTTTTGTGCTAAAATGGTGATTGACAATAGCTTTGTATGTGTTGTATAATTATAGCAAGATTGAATATATGAACTCACCAACCAAATACGATCAGTCGCAATGCTAAAATATTAAACTATGGAGGAATATTTTATGAATTACAAAAAGTACATAGCAGCTGTAATGGCTTTGTCAATGGCAACAGGCATAGCAGGCTGCGGCAGCTCAGCAGGCTCATCATCAAGCAAAGCAGAGGACGATTTTTCTGCAACAGAGAACGTTGCAGTAGCTGATACAGAATCTATCGAGGCTATCCCTGACGGAGCTGAGAAAGAGATACTTTATCTCGGCGAGGGCGACCTGAACCCTACAAAGGGCAGCCCTGAGAAGAGCACAGAGCTACAGCTTTTTGAAAGCAAGGGCGGAAAGATAAGATTCCAGCAGACTTCAAATGAGGACAGATTTGACAATCTTGCTGCCGCTATCACAGCAAACAAGGATATTCCTGATATATTCAAATATGAGTGGCTTGCATTCCCGTCACAGGTAGTAAAGGATATGTATCAGCCTATCGACAGCATCGTTGATTTCAGCCAGCCTCTGTGGTCTGCAACAAAGGAAACAGCAGATCAGTTCATGCTCAACGGCAACCACTATGTTGCACCTCTTGGCTATACTGCGTCTGCAATGCTCTGCTATGATAAGGATATAATCGACGCTGAGGGTCTTGACGATCCATATGAGCTTTATGCAAACAATGAGTGGACATGGAAGAACTGGGAGGACATTATGTCATCTTACGTTGAGAACGCACCTGCCGACACAGAGCGTTACGGCGTAAACGGATTCTTCAGAGCACACGTTGTTCAGCAGACAGGCAAGCGTCTTGTAAACTATGATCCTGCAACAAACGAGTTTTCAAGCAACCTTAACGACCCTGATATCGAAAAGGCTCAGAACTTCCTTTATAATATGATGAAAGACGGAATTATCCTTAACGGCTGGGTAGGTTCTGCAAGAGATTGCTTTAACCAGAACTGTCTGTTCTATGCAATGGGCGAGTGGGCATACACTGGCAACCAGACACCTAAGGAGGGCGAGAACTGGGGCGTTGTTCCTATCCCTCAGTATGACGATAATCAGCAGAAGATAACAACTTCTGATATGACTGCATTCATGTGGGTAAAGGGCTCAACAAAGAGCGAGGCTGTTAAGTGCTGGTTCGAGTGCGTAAGAGCGTCAAAGACAGATCCTAAGTATGAGCAGACAAACAAGGACAAGTTCATGGAGAACAACCCTTACTGGACAGACGAAATGTACAACGCAAAGATGGACGTTGTTTCTGATGATTACCTTATGCTCTTTGACTACGCTTACGGTATATCTTCCGCTCTCGGCGACAGAAAGCAGTTTGACGGCAACCAGTGCCTTGTTGACGCTCTCTATGGCGACGCATCAAACGTTAATGAAGAGGGCGTTCAGTCCACATGGACACAGGTTCGTGAGAAGTATTCTGCAACTGTTGATTCCGAGATAAAGGAACTTAATCAGAAGATCGCAAGCCTTAAATCATAATAAATAACTCCTGATAAAAATAACGCAGGCTGTAAAAAGTCTGCGTTATTTTTTGTGCTTTTATCCGAATATGCTAAGTCCTAAAGCTGTGCGAACGGTTATGAAAATAAGTCCTGCAAAGGCAAGTATGGTGACAGGTGCGGTGAGGTAGGTCAAGATCTTTTTGCCCTGTGAAACGTCAGGGCAGAAGTTTATGAGTCTGAAACTTTCACGGTGATACCTAAGCTCTTTTACAAAAAGCACAAGACCAGCTATCATAAGTCCGAATGAAAGCAGTGCGACAGCTATTATTATCATTGGTGCTGTGCCTGTTATCCTGCCCTTTTCTAGTTCTGCGGCAAACTTGTCAAAGTCTATGGAGCCAAGTGCAACGCTTTGCACTGCACCGATAGTGTTCAAAGTGAAGTGAAGTATCAAAGACGGTAAGATAGAACCTGTTTTTGCCACCATAAAGCAAGCACACATACCCATGACTGCTGCATAGAGTATCTGCTGATAGCTGCCATGCCAAAGTCCGAAGGTCAGACCTACCATTATAATGCCTGTGAGCTGACCGCATTTTTCGGCATTTCTGAAAAGCGTGCCCCTGAACATAAGCTCCTCAAAAAACGGTGCGAGCACTGACATTGCAAGCACGCTTGTTACGCCGCCGAGGACAGTGCCGCTTGAAGTGAAATCAACGCCTTTAAGGCTAGTGCCGGAGGCTTTCTGCACATATGCAAAAATAAATGAGTTGATATAATTTGCGGCGTAGATAAGCCCGAATGATATGACTATCCACTTCGCCACCCATTTTACAGGCATTGAGGGCTTTCTGAAACAAGCTGTTATTTTAAGCCCCTCTTTTTTGCCGCTCACGAGCCGAAACGCCGCAAGAACTATTGGCACAACTACGAGATACTGTATGCAGTAGCTTACAAGCTGTGCGATATCCTCATAGTATGCAGACTTTCCTGCGATGTGATACACTGCCAAGCTGCCAAGCCTTATGAGAAGAATGTCACAGACATAGAAAATTATCACCATAAGTGAATTTACGTTTGATGTCTTTCTAATAAGTTTTATCGTATCGTTATTCATTTTTATTCTCCGTATTCGGGTCAGATGTTTTACAAGAAAATTATATCACAGGGAAAGTTTTGTGTCAATCGAAACGTTGTATCAGTGAGGAATTAGGAGTGAGGAATGAGGAATTATGGTATCGCCTACGGCGATGTATTTTTTGTATGAAAAAAGACCGCCCTATGATGAGCGGTCTTATATGTACTATGAAATTAGAGCTTTACTATCTCGCCGTACTGTTCTCTGCCTGCACCTACAGCGTTTGACTCGTCTGTATCAATGTGCATAGCAAGTGCGAACTTGTCGCTGACTCTGATAACAGTGTCGCAGAGGATAGCTGTTCTTTCTGCGGACTCTATCTTGACAGCAACGATATCCTTATCCTTTACGCCGAATGTTTCAGCGTCAGCAGGTGTCATATGGATATGTCTTTTAGCAACGATAACGCCCTCAGAACACTCAACTTCACCGCATGGTCCAACAAGCTTGCAAGCACCTGAACCTGCTGTGTCGCCTGACTCTCTGATAGGAGCGGCAACGCCGATAGAACGTGCGTCTGTAGCTGAAAGCTCGATCTGGTCTGCTTTTCTTACAGGGCCGAGGATAGATACGTTTGCAAGCTCTCTCTTAGGACCTACGACTGTAACTCTCTCCTCACAAGCAAACTGACCAGGCTGTGAAAGATCTTTCTTCTTTGTAAGTGTTGCACCCTTTCCGAACAGTATCTCAAGAGTTTCCTGAGTAACGTGAACGTGACGTGCAGATGTTTCAACGATAAACTTTGGCATGATGAACATTCCTTTCATATATAGTATTTACATCTCTATTTTACTACTATTTTCATCATAGGTCAAGGGGTAATTTTACTTTGGGTAACAATTTTTTTCTTTTGACCATTTAAAGCAAAACCCTTGTAATATTATAAAAAGTATGATATAATCAAATTACGAATTTTTTTGTATATTTCTAAGGAGGAAATAATTATGAGTATGTATATCACTTGTCTTGACCTTGAGGGAGTTCTCGTTCCTGAGATATGGATAGCTTTTGCTGAGGCTACAGGTATCCCTGAGCTTAAAAGAACAACAAGAGATGAGCCTGACTATGACAAGCTTATGAAATATCGTATCAACATTCTTAAAGAGCATGGTCTTGGTCTGAAAGAGATCCAGGATACTATCGCAACTATCGACCCTATGCCGGGTGCAAAGGAGTTTCTTGACGAGCTGAGAAGTTTCACTCAGGTCATCATCATCAGCGACACATTCTCACAGTTTGCAGGCCCACTCATGAAAAAGCTTGGCTATCCTACTATTTTCTGCAACACACTTGAAGTTGCAGACAACGGCGAGATAACAGGTTTCAAGATGAGATGTGAAAAGTCAAAGCTTACAACAGTTAAGGCTCTCCAGTCTATCGGTTTTGAAACTATCGCAAGCGGCGACAGCCACAATGACCTTGGCATGATTCAGGCAAGCAAGGCTGGTTTCCTGTTCAGAAGTACCGACAGCATCAAGGCTGAATATCCTGAGCTGCCTGCTTATGAAACATATGATGAGCTTATGGCTGCAATAAAGGCTGCTATGGACTAATAGCCTTTAATAAAGGAAAAACATAGATGAAAAGGTAATATCACTTATAATGGCAGCGGCTTTGTCACTGCCTGCGGCAGCCTGCGGTGGAAAGCTGCAAGATAGCAGACGATATGTTCGATACATATTTGTCCAATACCTACGTTGCCACGGGAAACAATTTTGTGGTAAAGAAAGCTAACGAAGTTACATACAGAGCCTATTTTCCACTAGAGGAGTACGGCGAACTTGAATATGCTTTCTATTTTTCAAATACCTTGGATTCCACATACAACGCTGACGGAAAGCAGGCTTTTGCAGGCAAAGAGGGCGGCGAGGCAGTATGCAAGGCATTCATGAAACAGTTCGCTGAGCTTTTTGAAAAATAATATCGATTTTTACGGCGGTGTGTCTTTGCACTTCGCCGTATTTTTTTTGCAAAATTATACCGTTCATAATCTGTGATATGTAACGCATATTATATATAGTATCAACAATATCAGGATGATTATTTTATCTTCTGAAAAGTTTATATTTAAGACATAAGTTACCCTTGACAAACAGGGTTAGCGTGTGCTAATATATAAATGCAGTTAGTAAATGCTAACCAATAAAATCGAAAGGAGGAGGTCGAAAAAGTATGAGTGTAATAATCGTAGGCGGAAATGACCGTATGGCAACACGCTATAAGGATATCTGCAAGTCATATGACTGCAAGGCTAAGGTGTTTATCAAATATCCAACAGGCTTTGATAAGAAGATAGGAACTCCTGATCTTGCTGTGGTGTTTACTGATACGGTGTCACATAAAATGCTCAATGGTCTGAACCAAAGGGCAAGCAAGCTTGATTTTCCTGTGGCGATATGCCATTCGTCAAGCTGTTCAGCTTTGAAAAATGTATTGGAAAAATATTGTGTAAATAAAGGCGTTGCAAACGCTTAATTTTAAGCTTGATGGTTAGGAATTTCTAACCAAAGGAGGGACTATGTCACAGTCTGAGTGCAGAAAATTTGAGAAAAGCATAGCATATCATCTTGCACCTGCAATGCTTGGTATAAAGCCTGCCTGTCTTATGTCCATGGAGAAAAACAGAGGCGGTCTTGAAGAGAACGTAGAGCTTTTCAACAGCAGGGCGTATACGAAAGGCATGAGGCTCACTGTGCTTTGTGAATGTAAAAGCAGAAAATTGCTTTTCTTATATAACGAAAAGCTTTTGAAATACAGACTGGCAGACAGCAGGGTGAAAGAACTTCTGGAGCGTTTTGGGTATGATAGTCACATGACATTGGAACAGCAGCTTGAAAGGCTGTCTGAAAGGATATCTGAAAGCGGAGATTTTCCTCATGAGATAGGATTGTTCCTTGGATATCCTGTAGATGATGTGACAGGGTTCATTCAGAACAAGGGAAGAAATTATCTTCTCTGCGGATATTGGAAGGTCTATTCTGACGAGAACAGAGCAAGACGTATTTTTAATAACTATGACAAGTGCAGAAATTATCTGTGTAATAAACTTGCTCAGGGCGAAAGCATTTACCAAGCCCTGAAAATTTCTTAGGAGGTAATCATAATGAAAACAGCAGTAATTTATTGGAGCGGTACAGGCAATACAGAGGCTATGGCTAAGGCAGTAGCTGAGGGTGCAGGTGCAGAATGCTTTGCAGTATCTGAGTTCAGCGGCAACATTGAAGATTATGACGCAGTGGCTCTCGGATGCCCTGCAATGGGTGCAGAGGAGCTTGAGGACAGCGAGTTCGAGCCTTTCTTCTCAGGTATCGAGGGCAAGCTTTCAGGCAAGAAGGTAGCACTTTTCGGCTCATACGGCTGGGGCGACGGCGAGTGGATGCGTCAGTGGCAGGATAGAGTAACAGGCGACGGTGCAACACTTGTAAACGGTGAAGGTCTTATCGTAAACGAAACTCCTGACGATGACGCTCTTGCAAGCTGCAAGGCTCTCGGTGAGGCTCTTGCTAAGTAAGATATTATCCTTATTGTAATAATGTAAACTGCGGACGCAGGCAGATAAACGGTACTTTTGCTGTTCTGCCTGCGTTTGTGCGGCATATTGGTTAATGCAGACTAACTAAAAGTTATCCAATACTAACTTGTATTTTTGTGCAAGCTTACAAAATTGAAAAAACATCACTTTTAGTCTTGACAAATCAGGTTAGCCGTGATAAACTATAATACGGGTTAGAAAATGCTAACCTTTAAAAATTGCCGAAAAGTTAGATTATTCTAACTTTTGATATTGACAAAAGAACAGGAGGGTCAGAATGATGCCGCTGACATTTGCGAATGTAGGGGAAGAGAACATGATAAAGAAGATAGGCGGAAAGCCTGAAACAAGAAAGTTCCTTGAGAATCTTGGATTCGTAGCAGGTGGAATGGTCACGGTAGTAAGCACTATCGGCGGAAACGTGATCGTTAAGGTCAAGGAATCCAGAGTAGCTGTTTCAAAGGAAATGGCGTCAAAGATAATGGTATAAAAACATAGAGATATGTTTGAAGTTATTTTGTATAGTTAGGAGGATCAGGTTATGGCAACACTGAAAGAGGCTAAGATCGGTTCAACAGTGACCGTGAAAAAGCTCAACGGCACAGGTGCTGTAAAGAGAAGAATCATGGATATGGGCATCACAAAGGGTGTTGAGGTCCATGTAAGAAAGGTAGCACCACTGGGTGACCCTATCGAAGTAACAGTCAGAGGCTATGAGCTTTCGCTCAGAAAGGCTGACGCTGAAATGATCGAAACAGTCTGACAGTTCAGACATCAAAGCAAAAATTCATCGGCAGAGCTGATGTGTACTCAGAGAATGAGGATATATCAGAGTGCCGAAATTCTGAAAGGATTGAATTAGATGGAGATCAAAATTGCTCTCGCAGGTAACCCTAACTGCGGTAAAACAACTCTTTTCAACGCTCTCACAGGTTCAAACCAGTTCGTTGGTAACTGGCCGGGCGTAACAGTTGAAAAGAAAGAGGGTAAGCTCAAAGGTCACAAAGATGTAGTTATCATGGACCTTCCTGGTATCTACTCGCTTTCACCTTACACACTTGAGGAAGTAGTTGCAAGAAACTATCTTATAAGCGAGCGTCCGGACGCTATCCTCAACATCATCGACGGTACGAACCTCGAAAGAAACCTTTATCTTACAACACAGCTCGTTGAACTTGGTATCCCTGTTGTAGTTGCTATCAACATGATGGACGTTGTTAAGAAGAACGGCGACAAGGTCAACACAGAACAGCTTGCTAAGGAACTTGGCTGCAAGGTATGTGAGATATCCGCTCTTAAAGGCACAGGTATCAAAGAGGCTGCTGAACTGGCTGTAAAGGCTGCTGAGGCTAAAGAACCAATGGTACCACAGCATTCATTCAACGGCGTTGTTGAGCACGCTATCGCTCATATCGAAGAGGCATTCCTTAACGATGTTCCTGAGGAGCAGCAGAGATGGTACGCTATCAAGATATTCGAGAGAGATGAAAAGGTCATCGAAAAGCTCGGTATGTCTGAGCAGGTAAAGGCTCACATCGAGAAGGATATCTGCAACGCTGAGAAGGAAATGGACGACGACTCAGAGAGTATCATCACAAACGAGAGATACATTTACATAGCATCTATCATTAAGGATTGCTACAAGAAGAAAAATCAGGGCGGTCTTACAACATCAGATAAGATAGATAAGGTCGTTACGAACCGTTGGCTCGGTCTTCCGATCTTTGCAGTAGTAATGTTCCTTGTTTACTATATCTCAATGGTAACAGTAGGTTCAGCTGCAACAGACTGGGCAAATGATGGACTCTTCGGCGACGGCTGGCACCTGTTCGGTATAGGTTCTTCTGACGCTGAGGACGCTGCTGATGAATATGGCAGCTCACTTGATATCATCAACGCATTTATCGAGCAGCAGGGCGGCGAGGCTATCGACAACGAGGCTGACGATTTTGACGTTGACGCTGCTAAGGCAACAGCAGACAATCTGCTTGCTACAGTAGATAAGTCCGCAACTGCTGATTACACAGTAGAGGACGAGGAAACACTTGAAGAAACAACAGAAACAGCTAAGTATGCTGATCTTGAGGCTGCCGTTGCAGCTGCAGAGAAGTATGACTTTGCAGATCCGGATCCTGCTGATTACGGCGTTTGGGTACCAGGTATCCCTGTACTCCTTGAAAAGGGTCTTGACGCTGTAAATTGTGCAGACTGGCTCAAGGGTCTTATCCTTGACGGTATCGTAGCCGGTGTTGGTGCGGTGCTCGGATTCGTTCCACAGATGCTCGTACTCTTCATTCTCCTTGCTATCCTTGAAGCTTGCGGTTACATGGCTCGTATCGCATTCGTAATGGACAGGATCTTCAGAAAGTTCGGTCTTTCAGGTAAGTCATTCATTCCTATCCTTATCGGTACAGGTTGTGGTATCCCAGGTATCATGGCATCAAGAACTATCGAAAATGAGCGTGACAGACGTATGACTGTCATGACAACAACATTTATCCCTTGCGGAGCTAAGACACCATTCATCGCAATGATCGCAGGTGCTATCTTCGGCGGTTCTGCTTGGGTAGCAACAGGTGCATATTTCATCGGTATCGCAGCTATCATCATTTCAGGTATCATGCTGAAAAAGACAAAGATGTTCGCAGGCGACCCTGCTCCATTCGTAATGGAACTTCCTGCTTACCATATCCCAACAGTAGGCAACGTGCTCAGATCAATGTGGGAGCGTGGCTGGTCATTCATCAAGAAGGCTGGTACTATCATCACACTTTCAACTATCTTCGTATGGTTCACTTCATACTTTGGCTGGGTAGACGGTTCATTCGGTATGCTCACAGAAGATCAGATGGAATACAGTATCCTTGCTCATATTGGTAAGGCTATCTGCTGGATCTTCGCACCTCTTGGCTGGGGCAACTGGCAGGCAACTGTTGCGGCTGTTACAGGTCTTGTTGCTAAGGAGAACATCGTTGGTACAATGGGTATCCTTTACGGCGGCGGAGACGGCTCTGTTTACTCTGCTATCGGTGCAGCATTCACAGGCATCACAGGTATGTCATTCCTCATCTTCAACCTTCTCTGTGCACCTTGCTTTGCAGCAATGGGAGCTATCAAGCGTGAGATGAACAGCAGAAAGTGGTTCTGGTTCGCTATCGGTTATGAGTGCGGTTTTGCTTATGTTATCGCTCTTATCGTAAACCAGCTCGGCAACCTCTTCACCGGTAAGGTAAATGTTATCGGTCTTATCGTTGCAATTCTCCTTATCGTTGCTATCATCTACCTCCTTGTAAGACCTTACAAGGAAAGCACAACTCTTGAAAAAGAAGTCAGGGTAGGAGCTAAGGCTTAATAAAAGAAAATTTCATCATCACTAATCTTGCATAAACAGTTGGGAGGATAATTATGGACACAGTAGTCGGTACGATACTGGTTGCAGTTATACTTGCTGTTATCGTGGCAGCTATCATTTACAAACTTGTAAAAGATAAAAAGCAGGGCAAAAGCTCCTGCGGAGGCAGCTGCGGCTGTTGTCCAAATTCTTCTCACTGCCACAAGTCCTGAAAACAGCGTTAGGGGAGGTCACCAAAAATGCTGACTAAATCACAGAAAAGGTATTTGTTTGCTATATACAGACTGGGTCAGAACGGCAGGTCTGTCAAGTCCACAGAGGTAGCCTCTGTTCTTGGCGTGACAAAGGCGAGCACAGTTAAAATGACTCAGAAACTCATTGACGAGGGCTATATAATCAAAGAGCCTTACAGAGAGATAACGCTGACGTCAGAGGGAATAAAGGCTGCTAACGAGCTTTATACCCCAAGCATAATTCTTCAGGATTTTCTTGAAAACCGTGTGGGCGTCGAGAGAAAGAACGCTGAGAGCGACTCGGTGGCTATAGTTTCTCAGATCTCTGATGATGCTCTTGACAAGCTCGTAAGCTTTGCTTTGCAAAGCACGGCGACAGTTAAGTAAATATTTTTATCGGTAGATCCCGCCTTTTTCGGCGGGATTTATCAGATATTAGGGTTAGTTATATGTAACTGTGATAAGAAGTAAGTTAAGGCTTACAAATTTGTATAATATGACGTATTGAAAGCGGTGCAGCCGCATAGAAAAATGTATAGTTGGAAAGGGGAATGAATGTGTTTCTTGAAATAAAAGGCATAAAAAAACACTTTGGCGAAGGAGAGAGCAGAGTCGAAGTCCTCAAAGGTATCGACATTGAGATCGAAAAAGGTGAGATATGTGTACTTCTCGGACCTTCAGGTTCAGGAAAATCAACACTTCTTAACATCATAGGCGGAATAGACGCAGCCGATGAGGGCTATATTTCCATAAACGGCGAAAAGACAGCCGATATGAATGAAAAGGCACTTACACTTTACAGAAGAAAACACCTCGGATATATCTTCCAGATGTATAATCTTATACCGAACCTTAACATCAAGGAGAACGTAGAGGTTGGTGCATATCTCAGCGACAATCCTCTTGATGTTGACGATCTGCTTAAAACGCTGGGCCTTTATGAGCACCGTCACAAGCTGCCAAATCAGCTTTCAGGCGGTCAGCAGCAGAGAACTGCTATCGGCAGAGCTATCGTAAAGAATCCTGATATTCTCCTTTGCGATGAGCCTACAGGTGCACTTGATTATAATACCTCAAAAGAGATACTCCAGCTTATTGAGGACGTAAACAAGAAATACGGCAACACTGTAATAATGGTAACACATAATGACGCTATCAAGAACATGGCTGACAGAGTTGTTAAGCTGAGAGACGGCATGATAAGAAAGAACTATCTTAACGAAACTAAGCTCACAGCCGCAGAGCTTGACTGGTAAGGAGGGGAAATATGAGAAACCCTCTTATAAAGCGTCTGCCCAGAGAGCTGAAGGGCGAAATAGGAAAATACATAGTTCTTTTCTTGTTTATCACAATGATGATAGGTATAGTATCGGGCTTTCTTGTTGCAGCGGGCAGTATGGCGACTGCTTATGACGAAAGCTTTGAGAAATACAACATCGAACAGGGAAACTTTGAACTTCTCCAAAAGGCTGACGATGAAACTATCAAAAAGATAGAGGACGGCAAGGAGAAGGTAAAGGTATACGAAAACTTCTATATCGAAAGAGAAACAAAGGAAGTTGACAGCACAGTCAGAATATTCAAAAACCGTAAGGATATCGACAAGATATGTGTAATGGAGGGCGAACTTCCTACAACTGACGATGAGATAGCTATTGACAGAATGTATGCTGTCAACAACGACTACAAGGTCGGCGACAATATCACTCTCGGCGACAAAAAGCTGAAGATCACAGGCTATGTTGCACTTTCAGATTACAGTGCTCTGTATTCAAATCCTTCTGACACAATGTTTGACGCTGTAAAGTTCGGCGTTGCTATCGTTACAGATGAGCTTTTTGACGATTTCGGCGAGGCAAATCTCCACTACAGCTATTCATGGAAATATGACAAAGCACCTGTTGACGACAAGGACGCTCAGGATAAGGCTGAGGAACTGATGAAACACATAAACAGCATTTCTCCGCTTACTCAGTTCATACCTGAATATTCCAATCAGGCTATCCACTTCACAGGCGACGATATCAAGGGCGACAGCACTATGATCGCTGTGTTCCTGTATCTTTTCATGATTATAATCGCATTTATCTTCGCTATCACAACAGGAAACACTATTGCAAAAGAGGCTAACGTTATCGGTACTCTGAGAGCGTCAGGCTACACAAAGGCCGAGCTTGTAAGACATTATCTGGCAACGCCTATGTTTGTAGTGCTGGTGGCTGCGGTGGTCGGTAATATCCTTGGCTATACCTGCTTTAAGGATTTTGCCGTAAGTGCATATTACGGAAGTTACAGCTTGCCGACATATGTGACCCTTTGGAATGCAGAGGCATTTGTAAAGACAACAGTTGTTCCGCTTATAATACTCTTTATCATAAACCTTGTTATGCTTATAGACAAGCTGAGCCTTTCACCGCTGAAATTTCTCAGACGTGATCTTAAAAAGCGTCAGAAGAAAAAGGCTTTTAAGCTCAACACAAAGATAGGCATTCTCAAGCGTTTCAGGCTGAGAGTTATTTTCCAGAACATTCCTAACTATGTGACGATATTCGTTGGCGTGCTTTTCGCAGGCGTTATCATTTTCTTCGGTCTTGCAATGAAACCAATGCTCCTCCATTATCAGGAAGTTATCGAGGACAATATGATAGCAAAATATCAGTATGTTCTGAAAGCTCCTGTTGAAACAGAAACAAAGGGTGCTGAGAAATACTGTGCAGGCTCTATGAAAACTGTTGACGATAAGCTCAAAGAAGAAAATGTAACAGTCTATGGTATTCAGAAGGACAGCAACTTTGTAAAGGCAGACATCAAAGGCGACGGAGTTTATATCTCTGACGGCTATTCACAGAAGTTTGGCATAGACGTTGGTGATGAACTCACTATGAAAGAGTCTTACGGCGATAAGAAGTATACTTTCAAGGTAGACGGAGTCTATGACGGGCAGGAGTCTATCGCAGTTTATATGACTGATGATAACTTTATCAAGACATTTGACCTTGATGACGGCTATTTCAACGGATATTTCTCAAACACTAAGATAGATGATATAGACGATCTTTATATCGCAACCACTATCACAAAGGACGATATGACAAAGACTTCACGTCAGCTTATCGTTTCAATGGGTTCAATGATATCTGCTTTTGCAGGTGCAGGCATTATATCGTTCATGCTTATCATTTACCTGCTTTCAAAGGTTGTCATCGAAAAGAACAGCCAGTCTATCTCAATGACAAAGATATTGGGATACAATAACAGAGAGATAAACAGCCTTTATATAACAACAACATCTATCGTTGTTATCGTTTCGCTGATACTTTCTGTTCCGCTGGTGAACGTAACGCTGAAGTATATCTTCATTGCGGCGTTCGCTCAGTATTCAGGCTGGCTGCCATATTACATTCCTGCGTATATATTTGTTGAAGTTCCGCTGTTCGGCATTATTGCTTATGCAGTGGTGGCATTCATACTTACAAGGCGTGTAAAGAAAGTACCTCTTGACGAGGCACTCAAAAATGTTGAGTAATACTTCTAAAATCATTCTTTCTTAATGGAGCTGTGCTGTCGGTTTATATCGGCGGCACAGTTTCGTTTATTAATGTATGTTAGGCACAGTTTTGCAGTGCGAAAATATAGGATATTGTGGAAAAACATTAAGTTTGTTCTAAGGGGAAAATCTTATCAATATCTTTACTATACATTAACATATTATTAACAGCATAGTGTTACATTATATGATATGGAATTGTACGCTTTTGAAAGACAGACTCTGCTGAGTGAAGTAAGAAAGTGCAGAGAACTGCTGTGAATGGCGATCTGCCATTCAGTGGGAGGAAAAGTATGAGTAAAACAAAGAAGTCCGCAGGGGGATTGAATATAATCATCGTAGGCTGCGGAAAGGTAGGCACAACGCTTGTTGAGCAGTTGGTGAAGGAAGGACACGATATAACCATTATCGACAAGAATGCAAAGAAGTTACAGGAACTGAGCAGCCTTTATGACATCATGGGCATTGTTGGAAACGGTGCAAGTTTCAGCGTTCAGCAGGATGCCGGCATAGAGGACGCCGACCTGATAATATCAGTAACAGAGTCTGATGAGCTAAATCTGCTTTGCTGCACACTGGCAAAGAGAGTGGCAAAATGTGCGGCTATAGCAAGAGTAAGAACGCCTGATTACAGCAAGGAGATAGGCTATCTCAGAGAAAAGCTTGGTCTTGCAATGGTGATAAATCCTGAAATGGAGGCGTCCCGTGAGGCGGCAAGGATACTTTGTCTGCCAACAGCTCTTGAGGTAAACACCTTTGCAAATGGTCAGGCGGAGCTTATAAAGTATAAGATACCTGAGGGCAATCCTCTTGACGGCACTACGATCGCTGAGCTTAACCGTAAAACGGCAACAAGCCTGCTTATATGTGCTGTTGAGAGAGAAGGGGAAATATATATTCCATATGGCGATTTCACAATGAAAAAGAATGATGTTATCTCATTTTGTACCCAAAGAAATTTTTCAAGAACATTCTTTGAGGATATCAGTGTGAAGACAAATCAGGTGAAGAACACAATGATAATAGGCGGTGGCAAGGCGGCTTATTATCTTGCAAAACGTCTTATTGGCATGGGGATCAGCGTCAAGATAATCGAGAATGACAGACAGCGTTGTGAGGATCTCAGCGTCCTTTTGCCAAAGGCGATAATAATAAACGGTGATGGCACTGACGAGGAACTTCTGAAGGAAGAGGGTATAGAGTATGCAGAGTCATTTGTGGCTCTCACGGGAATAGACGAAGAAAATATCTTGCTCACTCTTCATGCCAGACAGGTGTCAAATGCTAAGACTATCACAAAGATAAACAGGATAAACTTCAAGGACGTTATAAGCAGACTTGACCTTGGCAGCGTGGTATATCCAAGATATATCACCTCTGAGGCGATAATAGCCTATGTCCGTGCAAAGAACGAATCGGGCAACAGCAATATCGAAACGCTTTATCACCTTTTTGACCACAGGGTAGAGGCGATAGAGTTCAAGGTAGACCATACCTCTGAGGTCACAGGCGTTCAGCTGCAAGACCTTGATTTGAAAAGACATTTGCTGGTGGCGTTCATAAATCGAAACGGTAAGATCATTATCCCGAGCGGTCAGGATACTATAGAGAGGGGCGACACTGTAATGGTCGTCACTACTCATACGGGATTTAACGATATCACTGATATTCTGAAATAGCGGAGGAAATATGAACAGCTCGATAATTCGATATATTTTGGGACACGTTCTGAGAATGGAGGCTTGCTTTCTGCTGCTGCCTTGCATAGTGTCGCTGGTCTACGGCGAAAGCGAGGGCCTTTACTATCTTGGAACTGCTGCCGTGTGCCTGCTGCTTGGCATGGTAATGGCTTGGAAAAAGCCTAAAAACTATGTGTTTTATCTCAAAGAGGGTTGTATAGCAACATCTTTGAGCTGGATAGTGATGAGCCTTTTCGGCTGTATGCCTTTTTGGATAAGCAGAGAGATACCAAGCTTCACGGATGCTATGTTTGAAACAGTTTCCGGTTTTACAACAACTGGTGCTTCGATCCTTACCAATATTGAGGCACTTTCCCACACTGCACTTTTCTGGCGTAGCTTTACACACTGGATAGGCGGAATGGGAGTTCTCGTTTTCCTGCTCGCTATCATACCGCTGAGCGGCGGCTCGAACATAAATCTTATGAGAGCAGAAAGCCCTGGACCATCAGTTGGCAAGCTTGTTCCAAAGATGAAATATACCGCAAGGATACTTTATATAATCTATTTTGGCATGACCATATTGGAATTTATTTTCCTTATTATCGGCAAAATGCCTGTGTTTGACAGCATTTGTACAGCCGTTGGAACGGCAGGCACGGGTGGTTTCGGAATCAAGAATGACAGCTTAGGAAGCTATTCGCCATATTTGCAGTGGGTGGTTGCCATTTTCATGATACTGTTTGGCGTGAATTTTAACGCATACTATTATATTATATACAGGCACTTTAAAAAGGCATTCAAAATGGAGGAAGTACGGTGCTATTTTGCTATAATCCTCATTGCCACAGCTATAATATTCGCAAATATCCTCGACCGCTGTGTTAGCATTTTTGACGCACTCACAAAGTCAGTCTTTCAGGTGGCGTCGCTTATTACAAGTACGGGCTTTTCAAGCACCGACTTTAACCTTTGGCCGCAGATATGCCGAACAGTGCTTGTGCTTATAATGTTCATAGGTGCTTGTGCAGGCAGCACGGGTGGAGGTATAAAGGTATCAAGAGTGATCGTGCTTTTCAAGACCATGATAAAGGAGCTTCACTCCTATATACACCCAAAGAGCATACGCAAGGTCAACCTTGACGGCAAACCTGTTGAGCATGAGATAGTGCGTTCTATAAATGTTTATATCGTAACATTCGTGATAATTTTTGCTTCATCAGTTTTTATGGTGGCATTTGATGGTAAAGATCTTGTAACAAACTTTACTGCTGTGCTGACAACCATCAATAACATGGGACCTGGTCTTGCGGAGGTAGGTCCAGCAGGCAACTTTTCAAACTTCTCTGTTTTTTCAAAGTTCGTTTTCATGTTCGATATGCTTGCAGGCAGATTGGAGCTTTTCCCTCTGCTGATACTTTTCCACCCCTCTGCATGGAAAGATCTTATCTCTAAAAGGGCGGAAACAAGAAAATTCTGATAACATAAAAAGGACGGCTCAAACCGTCCTTTTTTCATTTTACAGCCTTTTTGAACTGCTGTTCATATTTATGCTTGGTCGCTATTCCGCCTCTTATGTGTCTTTCACGTTTGTTTTCCTCAAGGACCTCTTTTACGCTTTTAAAAAGCTGAGGAGATATTTTCGGCAGACGTTCAGTCAGATCCTTATGTACAGTGGATTTGCTTATGCCAAATTCCTTTGCCGCAGAACGTACCGTGGCTCTGTGTGCCGCAACATATTCTCCCAGCAGCACACATCGTTCCTTTTCGGATCCATTCATTGTTCACACCCCATTAAATTTTTCTGTAGTAATCTATATGCTGTTCCTTACCTCATTATTACTTGACGTTCTTTCAGACTTTACAAAATAATTGCCGATAATCAAATATTTTTATGCAAAATGCTTGAAATCACACTGGGAATGTGCTATAATGTAAGTGTGATAGAGATACTGTCACAGAATATGAACGAAACGAGGGGATCGGGTCAATGAAACTTAATTTTATCGGTGCAACACACGAAGTAACTGGCAGCTGTACATATATAGAGGCTTGCGGAAAAAGATTTCTGGTAGATTTCGGAATGGAACAGGGAGTAGACTATTTTGAAAATGCTAAGATACCTTGTCCTCCAGGAAATATAGATTTTGTATTGCTCACTCATGCACATATAGACCATTCAGGTCTGCTGCCTCTTCTTGCGGCAGGCGGCTTTGCAGGTCAGATACACGCAACTGAGGCGACCTGCAATCTGTGTGAGATAATGCTCAGGGACTCGGCTCACATTCAGGAGTTCGAGGCTGAGTGGCGTAGCAGAAAGGGCAAACGTAAGGGCACCGGCGAAGTGTCGCCCCTTTATACCATGGCTGATGCCGAGGCGGCTATTGCCTGCCTTTGTCCGCACCCATACAGTGAGGTGACGGAGATATCAGAGGGCATAAAAGTGCGTTTTATCGACGCAGGTCACTTGCTTGGTTCATCGAGTATTGAGATATGGCTCACTGAGAACGGCGAGGAGCGGAAGATAGTATTTTCAGGCGATATCGGAAACCTTGACCAGCCGCTTATCAGAGATCCGCAGTATATAACCGAGGCGGATTATGTTGTCATGGAGTCAACATACGGCAATCGCCGCCATGATAAGCCTAAGGACTATGCAAAGAGGCTTGCAGAGGTGATCCAAAAGACCTTTGACAGGGGTGGAAATCTTGTTATACCGTCATTTGCAGTGGGCAGAACACAGGAACTGCTGTATTTTATAAGGCATATCAAGGCGGAGAATATGGTGACGGGTCATGGTGATTTTCCTGTGTATGTGGATTCTCCACTTGCTATCGAGGCAACGCAGATATTCAACAAGAACAAAAATTCCTGTTTCGATGAAGAGGCAATGTCCTATGTGAACAAGGGCGTAAATCCTATCACTTTCAGCGGACTTAATATCGCTGTCACAAGTGACGAGTCAAGAGCCATAAACTTTATCGACACACCTAAGATAATAATTTCCGCAAGCGGTATGTGCGAGGCAGGCAGAATAAAACACCACCTAAAGCACAATTTGTGGAAACCTGAAAACACCATACTTTTTGTGGGCTATCAGGCTATGAATACCCTTGGAAGAAGTCTTGTGGAGGGTGCAAAAACTGCAAAGCTTTTCGGCGAGGAAGTCGTTGTCAGGGCTGAGATACTGGTGCTGCCGGGCGTGAGCGGTCATGCTGACGTTGACGGCCTGGACAGGTGGATAAAAAGCTATGAAAAGCCGCCTAAGAAAGTCTTTGTCAACCACGGCGAGGATTCAGTTGCCGAGGCATATAAGGAGCATTTGCGTAACGATTTCGGGCTTAACGCCTTTGCACCTTACAGCGGTGCGGAGCTTGACCTTATAAGCGGCGAGTTCAAAAACACGACCCCTGTGAAGATAGTTAAAAAGACTGGTGCATCGCCTAATTATCAGCGTCTGCTCAGTGCTCTTGACAGGCTGACGGCTTTGGTGAACAAAAGCTCAGGTCTTACAAATAAAGACCTTGCAAAGCTTACTGACACTATAAACAATATCTGTGCAAAGTGGAACGACTAGCCTTGCCGTGCATATAATATGAGATACGGGCAACACTGCACGCTTTATGTGCGGTGTTGCCTAATGCATACGAAAGGAACAAATCACATAATGAAAAAGATACACGTCAACGCCATAAACAGAAAGGTCAGAGATGACGAAAAGCTTTTTGTAGCGGAATGTGACAGAAAATATAATGATAAGCTTATTGCTATCGCAGACAGTATAGAGGAGCAGCATAACGAAAAGCCGATACTTCTTCTTGCAGGCCCGTCAGGTGCAGGAAAGACCACCACGGCACTGAAAATAGAAGAGATATTGGACAGCCGAGGAATACACACCCATTCTATCTCAATGGACGATTATTTTCTTCCTGCTGACAGCTTTACCGTTGCTATCGGCGAGGACGGAAAACCAGATTATGAGTCACCTGACAGAATAGACAGAAAGCTCCTTTACGAGCATATGGAAAAGATAAACAGTGGCGAGGAAGTCGTTTTGCCGAAGTTCGAGTTTTCAGGGCAGTGCAGACGTGACGGCGAAAGACTCAGACGTGACAAAAACGATATAGTTGTCTTTGAGGGTATCCATGCACTAAATCCTGAGGTAACAGGTGCGGCAGGGGATTATGCAAGGTGTATGTACGTCAGCGTCCGCAGCAGACTTGAAATGAAAGACGGAGAGCTTTTGCACCCTTGCTATATAAGACTTATGAGAAGGCTCATCAGAGACGGACTTTTCCGTGGCAGAAGTGCAGCGGAAACACTAGATATGTTCGACAGCGTTGAGGCTGGCGAGAACAAGTATATAATGCCATACAAGCACAGGGCTGAGTTTTCAGTGGATACTTTCCATGCCTATGAGCCTGCCTTGTATAAGAACTATCTGCTTGAAACATTACGCCGTGAAAGCCATAGCTATGAGGGCTTTGAACGCTTTCTGCCTATGCTCAAGGCGTTGGAGGAGATAGAGCCTGTGGCTCTTGAAAGCGTGCCGACAAATTCGCTGGCAAGGGAGTTTGTCGGTGAGAGCAGCTATAGATACTAAGACGATAAAACGCCGTCGGAAAAGGACGGCGTTTTGCTATGCTTGCTTGACTTTTTTTATAAAAAGTAGTAAAATATAATAAGGTAAGTGTAGGTATTTTTGAAAACGTTTTCCTGAACGCGATCATTGAATAAAAAATTAGTGGGGATAAAAATGAATTTTGATAATGATTTGATGCTTTTCTTCCGAACGATATATGAAGATTCGGAGAATATTGACGAATGCATTGCCAAGGTGAAAAGTGCTGTGGCTGCTGTGGCAGACAAGCTTGACATCGTCAGAGCGGAGCTTGCAGTGAAAATGCCTGCAACAAAGCTTTGTGAGGATGGTGCAGATGTGCTCATGGTGCTTTATGACAGAGAGAATGACGTGGAAAACGAGCCTTTTGAGGCAAGTTTTCCTTTGTTTGAAGGCGGCTTTATAACAGTGACCTTTTATTCTGGTAATTCCAATGGCTTTGATAACGAGCAAAGGAATATCGTAGAGATAATCGCAAACACTGTATTTATCCAATTTAACAGGGTAGTTATGCAGGAGCTTGTTACTCATGTTATAAAAACGGATATCGAAACAGGTGCAGCAACTTTAGACGCTTTGATAAATCACGCCGCTATGCTTATAGCACAAAACAGGATAGAGGATTTCAGTATAATCTTTTTCAATATACATAACTTCAAATATGTAAATAAGGTATTAAATTACGAACAGGGCGACGTTGTTTTGCGTAATTATACAAAGACAATATACCGAAATCTTTCAGATGGTGAGATGATTGCAAGACTTGGCGGCGATAATTTCGTTATGCTTGTAAAGAACGAATCGCTCAGAGAATATATTGATATGCTCAGCTTTATGAACATAAGGTATGATGATGGCAAAGTATCAAAGGATTTTATTTTTAGTGCAACGATCGGATATTCGTCAACTGTGGGTATAAGATATCCAAGAGAAGTAATGGCTCGTGCAAGCATTGCATATGCTGCTGCAAGACGAGTTGGTGCAGGCCATGTAATGGAGTATTCCGAAAATATAAAACAAGAACTGATGAAAATTCAGGGAGTGCTGTCAAACTTCATGGCTGGGCTTATGGCAGGTGAGTTCGAGGTGTATTATCAGCCAAAGGTACGCATCGAAACCAAGGAGATATTTGGTGCAGAAGCCCTTGTACGTTGGCATAGAAAGGGAAGGTTATCAGCACCGGTGGAGTTTATTCCGCTTCTTACGAATGACGGAAGCATAATAAAGCTTGACTACTATGTACTTGAAGAAGTTTGCAAATGGCTGAGAAAACGCATAGATATGGGTTTTGAACCCTTGAGGATATCAGTGAATTTTTCGAGGAAACACCTGGAAGAAAAAAATATGATAGGTAATATAGTTGCCTTGATCGACAAATACGAGCTTGATCACCAGCTTATAGAAATAGAGCTTACTGAAAGCGAGGATTATCAGAATTTTGAGCTTATCACAGAGATCGTGAATGGTCTGAGAGCTAACGGTATCGTCACATCTATGGACGACTTTGGTACTGGCTTTTCATCGCTCAATATGATAAAGAATGTTGATCTTCAGGTAATAAAGATAGACAAGTCCTTTATTCCTCTTGAAAAGGATTATGAGGGCAAGGATAAAGATCTTATAATGTTCTATTACATTATAAAAATGGTTAAAAAGCTTGGCAAGGAAACTATCGCCGAGGGCGTTGAAACTGAGCAACAGCTTGACTATCTCAGAGAAGTTGGCTGTGACGCTGTTCAGGGCTTTGTGTTTGACAAGCCTCTGCCTGCGGCTGAGTTTGAGAAACGTCTTGCCTGCGGTTATAACTGATAAATAAAAGGACGAACATTTTGTGTTCGTCCTTTTTTCTGCATGAATGAAAACAGCCGCAGAATGTTCTGCGGCTGCGATCTTTTATCCTAATGGAGGTTCATCAGGGTCTATCTTTTGGTATGAGATATTGATCATTACTACGTCAGTTCCTGAATCTGCCTCAGGCAATGTGACAGTGTGGGCATTGTTGTCGTAAGCACCTTTTATTTCACAGTCATAATACAGCATATAACCGTCTTTTGAAAGGTCAGGAACGGTGATAGTTTCACCATAGTCGCCGAAGTCCCGCCAAACGTCAAACTGGACGTCATTGCCGTTTTCGTCCTCTGTACTCATTATTATTACTGCCGAGCAGAACTTTATAGTCGCAAGTTTTCCTGTGAAATGAATGTCACTGTCCTCAATGATATAGGTGTTGTCGTATCGAGGTATAACGTCTGTCGGATACCAGCCTGTGAACGTCTGTCCGTCCTCTTTTTTGTCAGGATAGTGAGTGATCTGTACCTTAGAGCCTTTTACAAGGTTTTCCTCAACATAAAAAGGTTCGTCTTCGCCCTCGAGATAGAAGTAAGCCTTGAAAGTCTTTTCGGTGTAAACACCGTATACTTCTGTGTCCTTTGCAGGGATAGTGTATTCGCCGTCAGGTATGAGCGTATCATCTGCTGTTTTCCAGTAGAATGTGTAGCCCTCACGTTCAGGCTGCTTAGGCAGTGTGATAGTGCTGTTGTAGTCTGCACTTATCGGACTGTCGGCGATCACCTTGCCGTCAACATAGATCGTCACTTTGTATTTCTTTGGCGTCTTTGTTGCCTTGAAAGTTACGTTTCCGGCAGGCATTGTGAACTTGCCGTCTGTTATCGTTACGCCCTCAGTTGTCCAGTCGGATACCTCATAACCCTCGGCTGTGAACTTATCCTTTACCGTTACCAAGCTGCCAATAGCCGCAGGTTCAGGGTCAGAAATGGATTCGCCGTCTACCTCGTAGTATACATAGCACTGTTCTGCTGTGGCTGTAGCTGTCAGATCATATGCAGGCATTGTTTTTGGCATCTCGGAGAGCAGTCCGTTCTTTGAACTCCACGTCCAGCCGCTGAACAGCAGTCCTGCCGCCTCATCAGGCTTACCATAGTCTGTGAGCGTGTCGCCGTAGTGCATCGTTACAGTGTCGATAGTATTTCCGTTAAGGATATAGGTTATGGTGTATTCTTTAAGCTTTCCATCTTCCCAAACGGCTTTTAGGTCAAGATCCTTGCGGACGATGATATTTTTGTCCATTGCGTTGTAGAACTTTCCGTCCTGATCTTCCCAACCTTGAAGGATATAGTCACGCATATCGTCGGTCTTTGTAGGTGACGCCATTGATGTCAGGTCGAGAAGTGTGCCGTAGTCAACGGTCTTTGAACTTATGCCGTTAAGAACACCGCCGTTAGGGTCAAGTGTGATAGTGTGCTTGTGGACGGTGGTGCTCCAGCTGTCATAGTTGATTGTAATGGAAAGTCCGTCAGATGAAAGAATTTTTGAGCAGCCTTTACAGCTCCTTGTCAAGCCTTCCTCTACAACGTCAGCAGGCAGCCAGTTCAAATACTTGTTTACAAAATCAGTATAGCCCTCATATCCGCCTGAATATGTGTCCTCAGTCTTGCCGTTTTGCAGCACGCCGTATTCAGTTGTGATCGTGGCGTTATAAGTTTTAGGCACTGCCGCATAAACTGCCGTCAGGGTAGTTGGAATGCCCCAGTAAGCCTTTTGACCCACTGCGTATATATCTCCTGTGAGAGGGTTTTTCCAACCTGTGAGCTTGTAGTCATTTGTTTCGTCTGATTCCTTTGCAGCCCATTCCGCCGGAATGAACTCAAAGAAGTTTTTGGAAGTTACCTTTATCTCTGTTACGTCAGAATTGAATTTGCCCTCGCCTGGGTCAAGCTTTAGAGTTAAGGTCTGCTCGAAATTCACTCTCAGAGTGATGTCCCCAAGGACTTTCTTGTCTTTGTCAAACTTGGATTCGCTCCTTGCGTTTTCCCAGTAGTTTATGGTGTGCTCAGTATTTTCACGCCATATGCAGGCGTCCTCAGCCTCTTTGAAATATTCCTCAGGTATCTTGTTTCCGCTTTGCACCGTGTAGGTCTTATAGTCTACATACTTGTGGTTGATGTCATCATAGTATTGCAGCGTGACTTTGCACGGCTTTGTTTCATAGACACCAAAGTAGGTAACATCGTCCCTCACTGGTGGGAACCACATATCCTCGCCGTATATATTTCCGTCGCTAGGGTCTGTGCTGTAGCCGAGAAGTCTTTTGCCAAGCGGGTGGTTCCACGGCATTATGTTTATGTTGCCGTTGTAAGGATAGGTGTACATCTCGACGTGCTGTTCGCCCTTGTAATCTTCATATGCGAACTTAACGTTGAGGTCAGCCACATCATAAGATGCGGTGTAGATATAGGTGAGTGAGTAATACTCTCTTTGATTTGCTATATGAAGAGTCATGAGTAGATCATAATGGTATGGTGAAGTCACCTTATACAGTGCCTTGTCAACAGGCTGACCGTAAACGAGATCTTGTGAACCAAGACGTTCATAGATGCCCTGGTTCATTACCTTTATGCCGTTTGTAGCCTCGCAAACATCACTTCTGTAATTGTAGCCTATCCTTGTATGCCATTCTTTCAGTTTCATATACTTGCTGTCAGCCTCTTCAGGCGGAACAGCCTTTTCATTGACATTGGCAGCCCTTATCTCAGCCGTCCAAAGGTTGGTGTTTGCGTCATAGTAAAGGAATGCTACCTTACCCTGCATTTTCTGCCTTGAATAAATAAAGTCAGTGTTGTTTCTCATCACTGTTGTGGCAGGGTCTTTGTTCCATGAACCTCTTGTGTATTTTACACCGTATATGCCGTCAGGATACATCGCACCTGCAACATTTCCTGCCATGACCTGTCTTGTGCCGATAAGCTCTCTCACACCGTCTACCTCAGAGTAGAAGTTTGCAGTGTACACCTTGCCTATCTCGTCAGGCTTTATCTTTGTGGCGTCAGCCCAGATTATTTCTACGTTTGCGACCGTGTTAGTTCCCTTTGCCGCAGCCTTTGTGAACTGGAGATACGGCCCTGTGTAGTATATCTCAGCCGTTGCTGAAACAGTGTTCTTTGACGGGTCATAAGCCTTGTTATACTGAACATATTTGTCAAAGCCTCTTATTTTAGAGGAGTATACCTGTTCGATAGTGAATCCCCTGTGAGAAAAGCCCATGAAGATATTGCCCCAAGGAATGACAGCATGGTTTTTCTTCTTGCCTGTGGTTATGTCAAGAACAGTGCCGGTCATAGCAGGCAGTTCTTCCATTTTTACTTTTACCTTGCCCTCGCCCTTTTCTGAGGTGAGAACTATAGGCGTGGTAGGCTTATCCATTGATAATAGGACTTCTTTATTTCCCATTGTGAAGAACGGCCATTTCTTTTCCGCCAGCGGAAGTTCTAGCTTTGCCTTGAATACATCTGATTTTGCAATAAGTTTCAGCTCAAGGTAGATTCCGCTTTCCATGTAAAAGCCGCCCACAAGAGTTCGGTATACATTATCGTAATACTGTTCAGGCTTTACAACATGATATTTCGCATATCCGTAAAGGTCAAGATAAGCACCCACTTCAAGAGCCATTCCTACCTTGCCAAGACGTTCAAGACCAAAGAACGAAAGTGTAACAGAGCCTTCGATTCCTGTCTTTATGCCCATATAGCCGCAGGCTGTTAGGTCAAAGCTGTATCTGTCTGCACCTATGAGCTTGTTTTTATAGCCCTCGAATTTTCCTGTTGATGAGTCGCCGCAAACGCCTATCTGTGTGGCGTCAAGGACTGACAGGTTGCTGCTTATGCCTGCTGCGAAATTTACCTTCATAACATAATTCAGCTCAAGATTTACGCTGAATATAGTTATAGGCGGAACGAGAGGCTGTGACGCCTTGAACATCGGTATCTCGCACAGAGTAATGTAATCTCCCTGATTTGAGAGCATTTCCTGCATTTGTGCCACAAGGCTGTCGGTGTCGTTCTCCTCGTTGCTGCCAAGCATTTTCTTTACATCGTCGGAGATATCACGCCACTTTTCATTTTTCTTGTTCGTTGAGCATACAAGCACCTTGAAACCTATGTCAGTCTGTGAATAAACATTTATGGCATAGTCAAATTCAAGCTGGCTTTCTTTGAACAAATGGAACTCAAAGGATTTGTAGCCCTGAAGTGAAATGTTCAGATACTCCGTAATGGTGATAGATGCGTCAACTTTCAGCTTGTTTTTGATAGTGCTGTTGTATGACAGTGTGAAGGTTATCGCACACCAGTTTTCAGGGTCGCATACACCAAAATTGTCATTCTCTGCATCGCCTATGGTCACGCTTATGGAAAGGTCTTTGCCAAGCTTTTTGGAAAGGTCGAAGAGTGCGTCCTCTTTGAGCCTTGCGTTCTCAGAGAAATCTGTCATGGCCTTGTCAGTATCGTTGCTTGCAAGCAGCGATACGCCGCCGAGTTCGTCCTTTACCTCGTCACTTTCTGCAAGAACTGCCGCCATTATCATGTTCAGCTGAACAACGCCCTCGCTGCTGTAAAGCGACTGTTCAAGTGCCTGAGTGTCAATGCCGCCGCTTAGTATCTCATTGGTCATATCCTTTTTAAAGCTGATATCCACCTGATCGAAAACGTCGTCAACGTCACTGTCCTCAAGAGTGATATAATATTCACCGCTGTATTCTGTGATATCAACGATATTCATAAAGCGGACGCTCTCGTCTATTTTCTGAGTTCCGTAACCAAGACATACAGTGTCGCCCACTTTAAGGGACTGTTCATTGTAATATGACTTGCTTGCGATATACTCAAATTCGCTGTCTGTGGCGATAAGCTTATCCTTGTCAAGATATTTTACCTCGTTGTTAAGTTCAAGGATATTTGACTCAGGCTTGTATATCCTGAATGTGTATTCTGTGACTTCTTCTCCAACGCCCTTTATAGTCACGCCGTCGTTGACGGTCATTCTGTAAAGGCAGCCTGCTGTATAGCTGCTCTCAGGGATAAAAGTGTATTCATTGCCGTTTGCTGTGACAATGAACTTATCAGGAACTTCGCCTGTCAAGGCTCTGAGAGAAATGAAGTCAAAAAGGTTATCCGCTGTTATCTCGCTGTCGCTTATAAGCGTGATAGCAAGCTTTTCGCTTTGGTCTTCTGCATAGTATGTTGACGGCTTGTTAAGCTGGAAGTTATCGTCGCTGTCAACATATGAGGCGTAAAGGGTCGTGTCCTCATTTACCACTGTGTCAGCATAGAAAGGTTCTGTAAGCCCCTTGTCTGAATACCAACCTGTGAATGATCTTCCTGCCTGATAAGCCTGTGGAAGAGTGCCTGCCTCTTTGCCTTTTATTGCGGTAACAGGTTCAACAGGCGTGCCGTCGCCACTGTCAAAGGATATCGTCACGGTGTCATCGTCAGACTGTGAAACAGAGCCTTTTACCTTTGCCGTAACAGTCGCCTTTTTGCCGTTTACAGTAACGTCCTTTGTTATAACAAGTCCGTCAAAGCTTTCCGCACTGTCAGCCGAGGCTGTCTGTGGGAACTCTGCTGCAAAAGCAGAAACGCACATTGCGGTACAAAGGAACATCGAAAGCATACGCTTGCCCTGCTTTTTCTTTGTGGCAATGATGATAAGTCCCGCCGCTGACATAAGCATAAGAACTATCCACGGTGCTGCGTTTCGTGAGCCTGTTGACGGGTTCACGCTGCCTGCTGTATCGGCTGCTTTTGATGATGCCGCTGATGATGTGTCAGCTGTATTGACAGAACTGTCAGCTTGTGAACTTTCTGATACAGTGCTTTCCACTTCAGAAGTTGCAGACGAGCTGCCTTCGACCACTGCCGTCACTTTGTGTTCTCTGCTTTCGCCTGCCGCCAGAACATAGCTGTCTGTGGTGAGAGCACCGCTTATAAGTTTCATATCCTCAGGCAGAACTATCTCGCCGCTGACATTTTCCAGCGTATCGCTGCCGCCGTTAGTCATTGTCAGAGTTATGTCGGCTCTGTCACCTGAAACGTAATCGTTTTTATCGGTCTTTATTTCCGCAGACAGACCCCTCGCTGCCTCTGCCCCGGCTGAAACAGTCATCACAAACGAAAAGAGAAAAACTGTCAGCAGGCTTATGACCGATATCCTGCAATATCTTTTTTTCATTATCCTACCCCCTTTTTTGTATTATGACCGCCCTGATATCATGCGGTCATGACTTTGTCACTTGCTGCCCATTGCCTGTTCAAAGCCTTTTTCGGCTCTCTTGACCACTTCTTCAATAAGCTTGCGTGCAATGGTGGCAAGGTCGATACTTAATACCTTTTGCGTCATCTCCTTTCTCTTCTCTTCAGGAACATTGTAGAGTTTCAGGCAGCAGTCGAGAAATCTTTTGAGCTTTAAGTCCACCGTGAAATAAACATCACATGGACGTGCCATAAAGCCTCGCATTATGCTGCTTGACGCTATATCCATTTCGTAGAAATCTTTGTCATCAGCGTTGCTCATATAGCTGCCGAATATCGCTTTGAGCTGCTTTGCCGTACTTCTGTATATGTATTCCGAAGTGCTCGGCAGGGAATATGCCTTTACATACACCTCTCGCAGCGGCTCTGAAAGCTCTGTTATGTGTATCTGCAACGCAGTTTCAATGCAGTACATCAGCACAGGATCATCTGTCTTTGCGAATGCCTTTGCCTGCTCGAACTGACCTGTGAACATTACCTTCACCAGTGCCAGCAGCAGAGCCTCTTTGTTTTCAAACGCCGCAAAGAACGAAGTCGCCGACATTCCTGCCGCCTTTGATATCTGTGAGGTGGTCGTGCCCTCATATCCGTTTTCTAAAAAAAGCTGTACCGCCGCATAGAGCATTTTATTTCTCCTTGCGATACCCTTAGCTTGCAGGCCTTTCATTATATGTACTCCTTTTGATTTTTGGTTCAGATATCGATTGTACTTTTGAGTTTACTCAATTATAGCATATCAAGCAGCGATTGTCAACTGTTTATTAATACAATGTTTCGGAAAAACAAAAAAGGCTGACGGATAAAACCGCCAGCCTTTCTCATATGTATTTACTTGTCCTGTGCACCAAGAATTTTTCTTGTCTGAGGTATCTCGAAAAGTGCGAACGTACCGATAGCTGTGAATATCATTTCAGGGAGCATATAAGAGCCGTTGTAAAGCAGGCTGTAAACTACGCTGTTGTCTGTTGAGAAACCGTCCCACAGAGCACCGAATGACTTCCAGATAACAACACCGCTGAGGAAGTGGCAAACGAATCTCAGGAAAACTGCTATCATTGTTCCTGCAATCCAGCCCACAGCACCTTTCTTTCTGAACATTCCTGCAACGCCGAGAACCGTGTATGCTGCAAGATAGTCAATAAATATGCAGGCAACGAGCATTACAGGAGAAAGTCCCCAGCCGAAAAGTCCGTCTGTTATGCCCTGAATAAACTGAACGAGGGAGAACACGAACGCAACTCCAAGACCCTTTGCAACGCCGTGCTTGATACTGAAAACAGCTATAGGCAGCATTGAGAGCAATGTTATTGAACCGCCCCATGGCAGCTTGTAAATTCTTATAAAGCTGAGCACCGTTGCCAGTGCAACCATTACTGCACCCTCTACCAGTGTGAGTGTTTTAGATCTTTTCATATTATACCATTCCTTTCTGTGTATAAAAAATGCGTATGCCTGATAAGGGCATACGCAGTGACAGTCAGTATTTTTTCCCTACGCCGGCATTACCCATATCAGGTGCGGTCAGAACGTCGATTCGCTCTTTCTCAGCCGAAAAACATTCAGCTCCCGTGATTTTTATACTACTGTTATTATACAGCTGTTTTGCGTTAAGTTCAATAGCTTTTTCAGCAATTCATATCCGATTTGTATGAAAAGATAAATATTTGCCGCAAAAGCTCGATTTATTATGAGTTTTGTACATCTGTGTCGAGAATTTCCTCAATGTTCTGATAGATAAATTCCTGTGCCTGCTTTGGGAAAAGTATCACTTTGTAGCTGTTTCCAAGCTGTGATATCTTCTCACACTCTATTATGCCAGCCTCGGAGGAAAGTATGGTGGTCTCAAGAAAATCCTTGCCGTTGGCTATATCCTTTGCAAGATAATTTTCGCTTATGAGCCAGCTTTTCACCGCACGCTTTATGCTCCTGCTGTCGCCGTCAGTGCCAAGCTGATAGAAAATGCTGTCGCATACTTCTGTCAGGGTCATATCCTGTTCCTTGCCTGAAAGCTCCTCTGCATGAGAGATTATGTACTGCTTTGTGCCCTGTCCCCCTGCCTGCGACTGCTTTTGCAGATAACCCTCAGGGATATATCTGTAGCCTGAAACAGCGTCGGGATTTTCTTTGAGATATTTCTGTATCTCAGCGATGAAATACTTTCCGTAACGCTCCTGCTTTGATTTTCCCACACCTGATATGTTCAAAAGTTCAGCCTGCGTTCTCGGCAGTTTTATGCACATATCACGCAGCGATGCGTCTGTGAGAATGATATATGCAGGCAGGCTTGCCTGTGCCGCCAGTTTGTTCCGCACGTTTCTGAGCCGACCGAAAAGCTCCTTGTCGAAAGCTGTGACCTCATCTCTGCCAATCTTTGTGGCAGTTTCGCTCTTAGGTCTTTTCTTTGGCAGCCGCATTGTAACGGTCTTTTTGTCCATTAATATCTCCGCAGACTTTCTTGTGAGAGTAAGCACAGAAAAATCCCCGTGGGAGGTCTGAGTGATGTAATCGTCTGCCTCAAGAAATGATATGAGCCTGCGGATATAGACCTGCGTGGAGTCTTTCATTATGCCGTAGGTGGAAAGGGTAGTGAGGTCGAAACGCTTTACCTTTTCAGTTTCAGAGCCTTTCAAAATTTGAGCTATCACCCCTGCACCAAAGGACAGATTACGTTTATGCAGTCTATAAATGCAAGAGAGCACCTTTTGACAGTCCACTGACACATCGACCTCTTCAGTTTCCCCAAAATCGCCAAGACAGCCTGAGCAGTTCTGGCAGGGCTTGTCTTGCTTTTCGCCGAAATAACCTAGGATAAATTCTCGCAGACAGCCGCTTGTGTTGCAGTAGTCGGTCATTTTTTTCAGTCTCATAAGGTCACGCTTGCGTATCATCTCGAGGGTATCGTCATCAAGGTCGGGATTGTCATGAGAGTTGTTTATAAGGAATTTGTTCGTCACAACGTCCTGACCGCTGTAGAGAAGGATACACCGTGCGTCATTGCCGTCACGGCCTGCTCTGCCTGCCTCCTGATAGTAGCTTTCGATATTCTTCGGCATATTGTAATGTATAACATAGCTGACGTTGGATTTGTCTATTCCCATGCCGAAAGCGTTTGTTGCTACCATGACCTGGATACGGTCAAAGATGAAATCGTCCTGATTTTTTCGTCTTTCTTCGTCAGAAAGTCCGGCATGATAACGTGACGCTTTGTAGCCGTCGGCACGGAGCTTTTCACAAACGCTCTCAACATTTTTTCGGGTAGAGCAGTAGATTATACCGCAGCTGTCTTTGTATTTTTCAACTATCCTCACTGTTTCGCTGTATTTGTCACGAGGGTGAGAAACGCAGAAGTAGAGATTTTTTCTGTCAAAGCCTGTGGTAATGGAGAATGGATCACGAAGTTCCAGCATTTTGACAATGTCGGCTTTTACTTCTGCTGTGGCAGTGGCTGTGAATGCACTGACTATGGGACGGTAAGGCAGTCTGCTTAGAAACTCCGGTATTTTCATGTAGGAAGGTCTGAAATCCTGTCCCCACTGAGAAACGCAGTGTGCCTCGTCCACCGCCAGCATAGATATTTTCACTGATGACGCCAGCGAAAGAAAAGAGCCTGTCATTAGCCGCTCAGGTGCAACATATATTATCTTGTACATACCACGGGCGGCATTGGATATCGCCATGTCGTATTGTGCCGCAGTCAGGGAGGAGTTAAGATACGCTGCTCTTACTCCTGACTGTATGAGGGAGTTCACCTGATCTTTCATAAGAGAAATGAGTGGTGAGACCACTACGGTTATCCCGTCAAACATCAGTGCAGGTATCTGATAGCACATGGATTTGCCTGCACCTGTTGGCATGACCCCAAGACAGTCACGTCCTGAAAGTATGCTGTCTATTATCTGCTCTTGACCGTTTCTGAACTGCGAATGTCCGAAAAAGTCACGGAGCACTGAATATTTATTGCGAAAATCTGTCATTTTATCCTTGCTTTCCATTGAATATATACCTCTATTATACTACCAACCGACCGTTAAGTCAAACAGATATACAAAATTTGCCGCCGTATTTTGTCACATCTTACATTCTGCCGCTATTGTAATTTTGATGATATTATGTTATAATTATTTATGATAATGACATTTAGAAAAGATAAAAAATTAACAAAATCCGAGGGAAGGAATGTCCGGCGGCAAGAGGGAAACTGCGGACAGGGTGAAGATCATGGATAGGGAAAATAATTTGTGGCAAAGCTATTTCGGTGCTGCTTGGGGAAAAATATGCTCAATATGGCATAATATCGGCGGCTTTGTCGTAGACGAGAAAAATAATAAGGTGTATGCCGACGAGAATTGCAGGGCACTTATGGGCCTTGGTGAAAACGTTGACAGCAATAAGTTCAAGGATTTTATATCACTTAACGGCGGAGGACATGACCTTGGTCTGCCTCTGCGTATGGAAATGCTGGATACCCCTGAGGGTGTGACGGCAGGCATAGTTTATCTGTCAAAGGAGCACTTTGCAACGGGCATACTTGAAGAGCTTGACGTTATTTCGCAGTCTGACCTTGTGAGGCTGCTTGACGGCATGACAAGCTCATCACTGCTTGCACTTGTAAGGTTTGAGGGTGCGGACAGGCTGCTTGATTCAGATTGCTGTATCGGTGCTGCACTGAAAGCGGCTGTTATGGCTCTGCCTGAAAACGCTGCTGCGGCATTTCATTCTGACGGTCAGTTCTGGATATATGTTCCACGCTTTGACGGCAAACCTGAAAGCTTTGCGGCGGATATACGAAGGGCAGTGGAAGAATGTCAGCTGCCTGATGAATTCGGCGTAAGGTCTTTGGCTCGTCATTCAATGACCGTTACGGCAGGCATAAGCAGCGGCTTTGAAGTTCCTGCGAAACTCATGCACGCAGCAGGATTTGCACTCTATGAGGCAAAGGCTAAGGGAGCAGGCAGCACTTGCTGTTTCACTCCTGAAAAATATGCAAAGCAGAAGAGCGACATCGAGAACATCAGGGCTTTTTCAGAACTGCTTGACAAAAATCTGTTTACATATCATTTCCAGCCTATAGTCAGTGCCTCAACAGGTGAGATAGTGGCTTATGAGGCTCTTATGAGAACAAAGGGCAACGTTTCTCTCAATCCACTTCAGATACTTGACTGTGCCAAAAATTTCGGCAGACTTTATGATATAGAGAAAGCTACCCTGAAAAACACTCTTAAATATCTCAGCAAGCATCAGGCTGACTTTGAGAACCGCAGGTTATATGTAAATTCCATTTCTTCTCATGTTCTTGATGATAATGACTTTTATGCTATTGTCAACGATTATGGCGAGCTGCTTGAAAAGGTCGTTATTGAAATGACAGAGCAGACGGAGATAATCGAGGACGACCTCGAAAGGATAAGGGTGCGTCTTGAAAAGAACAATATGAGCCTTGCTATTGATGATTACGGCACAGGCTATTCAAATACATCAAATCTTCTGAGATATGACCCTGAGGTGGTAAAGATAGACCGCTCGCTCATATCGGGTATCGACACGAACCCTAAGGCTCAGAAGATAGTTTCAAAAATGGTGGAATATTTCCATTCAAGCGGATATACTGCACTTGCAGAGGGCGTTGAAACAAGCGAAGAACTCAAGACCATGATAGATTTTGGCGTTGACCTTATTCAGGGATATTATGTTTCAAAGCCTAAGCCTGTGCTTATCCACGATATTTCGGAGAATATCCGTGAAGAGATAGTCGCTTTCAGTATAGAGGCTGGCGACAACGGCAAAAAGGTATATCATGCGGCGGATAATGAGCAGATAGACCTTGCTAAGCTTGGCAAGAAAAATTATTCTGATATTTTCCTTGGTTCAGGTTCGTTCACACTTGTGGGCAAAAGTGAGGACAACAGTGCAGTGCCGCTTTCAGTTACCATTGGTAACGGCGTTGACTGCACGGTGCATCTTAAAAACGCATGGCTAACAACAGATGAGGACGCTCCTGTTATCAGGATTGGTAAAGGTTCAAGGACTAAGATGATATTTACAGGCAGCAACCATATAGAAAACAAAGGAATTTTCGTTCCTGAAGGCACTGAGCTTGAGCTGTCAGGTTCAGGCGACCTGAGCGTAAGGTCAGAGTCGCAGGACTGCTATGCTATCGGCACAGACAGCAAGCAGCCATGCGGCAGGATAATCGTCGCAATGTCAGGTGCACTCGATATTGTCGCAAACGGCGGTAGGAGCGTCGGCATAGGAGGCGGCAGATGCTGCGGAAAAAGCGGCGTTGTCATCGCAGGTGGAGATATTTCAGTTAATTGCAGCGGCGACAGGTGCGTTGGCATAGGCAGCACTGACGGCGACGCTGATGTAAGTATCTCAAACTGCGGTTGTAGATTAAAGCTTGCAGCAGGAATGTCAGTGGGCGTAGGCTCGGTAAAGGGAAATGCGAATATAAATATTTTAGATTACAGCATGAGCTGCGTTCTGTCAGGCAATAATTTGACGGCAGTAGGCGTTCTGGAGGGCGGCACAGGAAATCTGCGTATCGCAAACGGCAGGATAAATGTGTCCATGAAAGGAAGAACGCTCAACTGTGTTGGCACAAGAGACGGTGCTATGAACTGTGACCTTGAGAACTCAGTCTTTACACTTTATTGCGAGGGCGGTTCTGTTTCAGGCGTTGGCGACAAGACGGGCAGCGGAAATGTGACGGCGAAAAGCTGTCAGTTTGATGTGCTGTTCCTGACAGGCGACGGCTGGGGTCTTGGCAGTCCTGACGGCGTGCTGACAGTCACAGACTGTAAAGATAATATCAAGATAAACGAATAAATCTTTTTAGTGCAGCAAAGCTGCCATATACGGAGGATCATGTGATGATTAATGATACTGCTAAACGCAGACGTATAAAAATAGGACTTTTGGTAAGTCACCTTGAAGACGATTTTGACGACGCAGTTGCAGAGGGTGCAATGATAGGTGCAGAGCAGTGTGACGCTGACCTTGTTATTTTCCCTGGAAGATATATAGACGGTTTATATGACGATAAGATAAGAACGGTGTATGAATATCAGTATAACACAATGTTCGATATGGCGGCTGCAAACAAGTTTGACGTTCTGCTGGTGCTTATCGGAACTCTCGGAACTTATCTTGATACAGAGCAGAAAGCTCAGTTTTTGAAAAAGTTCGCAGGCACTCCCGTTATAACTGTCACTGCCCATATAGACGGCTATCCTTGCATAATGCTTGATAACAGGACAGGCATGAAAGAAGTCATAGAGCACCTTATAAAAGTCCACGGCTGCAAGAAGATAGGCTTTATGAGCGGACCAAAGACCAGCGATGACGCTTTGGAAAGACTTGACGTATACAAGGAAACTATCGAGGAAAACGGTATTGCCTACGATGAGGGACGTGTGGCATATGGCAACTTCTCGAAGTTCTGCGTTGATGAAGTGGGCGAGCTTTTGGATAATAACCCTGACCTTGAGGCTATCGCTTTTGCAAACGATCAAATGGCTATAGCAGGCTACAGAGCCATGGAACAGCGTGGTATACGTCCAGGCAAGGATATCCTTGTGACGGGCTTTGACGACGACCCTGTGGCTGAGGAACTCAATCCGCACCTTACTACGGTAAAGGCTGACGCCTCCGAGCTTGGCTATTACGCTGTTTCTGAGGCTGTGAATTATGTTGTGAACAAGGTCATAGATAACGATAAGATACCGTCAGAAATGATTAGGAGAAATTCGTGCGGCTGTCAGGGCAATTTCAAGCTGAAAACTGCGACCTTTGAGAATATATCCAGCGACCCTGCTGCGTTCGCAAAGAAAATGGGACAGTTTTTGTTCAACAAATACAGTGCCAGCGAAACGACAGCTAAAATGCGTGAGGACTTTGTGAAGATAGTTTTTGCACTGGATAAATATGCGACTGATGAAAATATCGACAATGAGGCACAAAGGGACAGGATACTTGAAATGTTCTCCGACCTTGCAAGAGAGGAGTTTTTCAGCTTTGTGAGCGTTGATGTGCTCTATGCCTCGGTGGAGCATATACAGCAAAAGCTCATCTCACGTTTTGATAATATTGAGGAGCACCTGAAACTCAATCAGACCTTTGTGCAGATATATAAGATACTTGCTGAAAGAAATGCAAATTACTGCAAGGAAAAGCTTGAAGATAACGAGTTCCTTTCATGGCAGACAAACTCTATCACAAGAGATATGCTCGTGTTTGAAACTTATGATGACATGGCTTATGAAACGGTAGTGGATAAGCTCACAAGACTTCATATGGAGTCAAGCTATCTGTTCAGCTTTGAACCTGCTTTAGTTCACCTTAATACAGAAAGGTGGCAGCCGCCTGAGTATATGTATCTGAAAGCCTATCATAACGGCTCTGACGCTATCCAGCTGCCTCCTGAGGAGCAGGCTGTGAAGTATACGGAACTGCTTTCAAATAAGTTTCTGCCTTCTGACAGACGCTATACTCTTGTGGTGTCGCCGCTGTTTTCCAACGAGGAGCATTACGGAATACTTATGTGCGAAATGAAACACGAGTATTTCAACTATCTCCAGTCGGTGACTGTTCAGCTTTGTGCGGCTCTGAAGATAATCACCCTGATGAAACAGCAGGCGGTAACGCAGAAACAGCTGCAAAAGAGCCTTATCGAGATCAAGGAGAACAACGAACTTCTCCGTGACCTTTCAAGACAGGACGCTTTGACTGACTGCTATAACCGCAGGGGCTTTTTCGAGGAACTTCGTAAAAGGCTCAGCAATGATAAAAACGAGGGTGCAAAGGCTATTATGGTTTTTGCTGACCTTGACTGCCTGAAAACCATAAACGACAGGTTCGGTCATGAGGAGGGCGACTTCGCTATACGCTCTGCGGCAAAGATACTAAAACATTCTTTCGGCGACGCTGAGATAGTCGGACGTATCGGCGGCGATGAGTTCGTTGTGTGTGCTTTTCTTGACAACGCAGTCGATATCCCGTCCCTGAGAAATCATATCGAGGCTGTCACAAGAGAGTATAATATGAAGTATGCCGCTGACAAGCCGTATATAATCCACACAAGCGTTGGCGTTTATCCTTTTGTTTGTAGTGCGACCCTTGAGATAGGCGAGCTGCTCAGCCATGCTGATATCCTGCTTTATGAGGAGAAAAAGCATAAGAGGAGCATACTTAAAAGCGATTATGAATAACATTTGCAGGCTGTCTGAAAAAGGCAGCCTGTTTTTTGTTTTTATGCTTGACAAAATATCATGGCTGTGATATAATAAAGCATATTTTACGAAAGGAGCGTCGGACAACATGAGAATCACAAGAATTTGGGTGAGCAGTTATTAAAACCGAATATCAGGCAGGTGCATTGGCACAAGCCGCTCCGACTCTTCCGTATAACGTTGTTGGTTACACGCCTGAGGGTGTGTTTTTTTATGCCTGAAAAAGCCGAAGAGCGGCTTGACAACAGACATTAAGGAGTGATGAACATGGCAGAAATGGTTGACAACACAATAAAGAAAGACCGTGTGCTGCTGGCGGCGGTGGATACAGGTTCGTATGACGTGGAGCTTTCCCTTGACGAGCTTGAAGAGCTGACAGAAACAGCAGGCGGTGAGGTGATAGCAAGAGTAACACAGAAAAGACCGTCCTTTGACAGCGGAACTTGCATAGGCTCAGGCAGGCTTGAAGAAATGGCTGAGATATGCAAAAACGAGGATATCGACAGGATAGTTTTCGACTGCGAACTGACAGCCACGCAGATAAGAAATATCGAGGACGTGTGCGGCGTTTTCACTATCGACAGAACTATGCTCATACTGGATATTTTCGCTCAGCGTGCAACGACCCGTGAGGGCAGATTGCAGGTAGAGATAGCACAGAATAAATACAGACTTCCAAGGCTTGCAGGCATGGGAACGAATATGTCACGTCTTGGTGGCGGAATAGGCACAAGAGGTCCTGGTGAATCAAAGCTTGAAACTGACAAGCGACACATCAGAACACGCATTGCGGCACTTTCAGACGAGCTAAAAGAGATAGAAAAACGCCGTGGACTTATGAGAAAACGCCGCAAAAAGGACGGAGTTCTCACAGCGGCGATAGTTGGCTATACGAACGTGGGCAAATCCACACTGCTCAATTATCTCACCGAGGCAGGCGTGCTTGCGGAGAACAAGCTTTTTGCGACACTTGAAACTACCTCAAGGGCTATCGAACTTCCGGACGGCAGGTCGGTGACGCTTATTGATACGGTAGGACTTATCAGACGTCTGCCGCACCAGCTTGTGGAGGCGTTCAAATCCACCCTTGAAGAGGCGGCAAGTGCGGACGTTATAATCCATGTGTGCGACGCCTCGGCAGATGACTGCGAGGAGCAGGCAAAAGTTACCCTTGAGCTGCTCAAAGAACTTGGCTGTGAGGGCATACCTGTGGTGACAGTGTTCAACAAGTGTGATAAAGTGCCTTATATAAACGAGCTTGACACCAACGGCGAGGCGGTGAAGATATCCGCCAAAAACGGCACCGGTATTGACAGTCTGCTGGCGGCGATACAAAAGGCATTGCCTGAAAACAGCGTGAGATGCAGACTTCTTTTGCCTTTTGACAAGGCAGGTCTTGTGAACACCATAAGGCAGGAGGGCAGGATATTCAGCGAGGATTATACCGCCGAGGGCATCGCACTTGACGCCCTTGTGGATATCAAGGTCTATCACCTTGTGGAGGGCTATAAGGTAAAAAACGAAGAATAAAGTGTTTTGCAAACGTTAAAAAAATGTAAACTCACAGGCAGAGCTATTGACAACTACTGCCTGTGAGAGTATAATAAGCGTGGTTAGCAATAACAAATAAATCGAAAGGAAAAACAGAATATGTCTACTGTTATCATGTTTGCAGTCTTTACATACTTCTTTATGAGCTTGAGCTACTTTTATGGCTACGAGTTTTTTTGGCGTGTGAAGAAAGCGACGAGATCAGAATAGGCGTATAGAGAAGTTTCTGTTTTTATATCTGCGTTTATTATAAGCCGTGGCTTTCTTGGAAAAGAATGTCACGGCTGTTTTTATTGCCTATACAAATTTGAATTTCGGAGGAAAGTAACATGATAATCGTATTGAAAAACAATTCACAGGAAAAACAGGTAGAAGAGCTTTTGAACTGGCTCGACCAGTTCCACGTATCGACGAATCTGGTAGAGGGCGTTCATTCAAATGTTATCGGTCTTATCGGCGACACAACTCAGATCGATATCGAGGCTGTTCAGGCTAAGGAGTGCGTTGAAAAGGTCCAGCGTGTGCAGGAGCCTTACAAGAACGCTAACAGAAAGTTCCACCCTGACAACACTGTTATCGACGTTGCCGGCAGAAAAATAGGCGGCGGAAAACTTCAGGTCATTGCAGGCCCTTGCTCTGTAGAAACTGAGGAGCAGGTCATCACAACTGCTATCGCTGTCAAGGAGGCAGGTGCGACAATGCTCAGAGGCGGTGCGTTCAAGCCAAGAACTTCACCATACTCATTCCAGGGACTTGGCAAAGAGGGTATCGACCTTCTTATTCAGGCAAGAAAGGTAACAGGTCTGCCTATCGTTACTGAGATCATGGATCTTTCTGATCTTGACTGCTTTGCAGACGTTGACGTTGTTCAGGTGGGTGCAAGAAATATGCAGAACTTCACACTGCTCAAGGCTCTCGGCAGAAGTGACAAGCCTGTTCTTCTCAAGAGAGGTCTTTCAGCAACTCTTCAGGAACTTCTTATGTCTGCTGAGTACATAATGTCTGAGGGCAATCAGAACGTTATCCTCTGCGAGAGAGGTATCCGTACTTTTGAGCCTGCAACAAGAAATACTCTTGACCTTTCAGCTGTTCCTCTTCTTCAGCAGAAAACACATCTTCCTATCACTATCGACCCTAGCCACGCTACCGGTATCGCATCACTGGTTGAGCCAATGGCACTTTGTGCTGTAACAGCAGGCTGTGACGCTCTTGAGATAGAGGTACACAATGACCCTAAGAATGCATGGAGCGACGGTGCACAGTCACTTACACCTGCACAGTTCGCTGAAACAATGAAGAAGATCAAGGCACTTTCTGAATTCATGGGCAAGCCTCTTGATGTAAACGAATAAACAAGACATTGAAAAAGAGGTGTTTCTGCACCTCTTTTTTCTTTACAAATATCCTGTTTTGTGGTATAATAATTTTAGGACTGTAAATTGATAAAGTACAAAGGAGGCAGAACGATGAAACTTGTGCTCAAACAAAGGCTGTTTTCATGGCTTGACAGCTATGACGTGTGCGACGAATATGGCAACACAGTTTTTAGCGTAAAAGGTAGGCTCTCATGGGGTCACTTGCTGGAGGTATACGACAGCATGGGAAACAAAGTGGGCGTGCTAAAAGAAAAGGTGCTGAAATTTTTGCCGACCTTTGAGATATACATAGGCGGCGAGTACATGGGCTGCATAAAGAAAGAGTTCACCTTTTTCAAGCCTAAGTTCGACATAGACTTCTGCGGCTGGAGAGTGGACGGCGACATTTTCGGCTGGGACTATTCTGTTTACAGCGGAGCAGATGAGATAATGCGTGTATCAAAAGAGCTTTTGCACCTTACGGACACTTATGTTATAGACGTTTATGACGACGCCAACGCTTTGGCAGGTCTGCTCATTGCACTGGCGATAGACGCTGAGAAATGCTCTGACGGAAACTAAGCATAGCACCACTAACTGAGTAAAAAATTGTACTGAAAGGGCTTGATATAAATGAAATTCAACTGCGAACTTAGAAGGGTCGTGGACGATTCTTACGATATAGAGATAGGCAGAAAATTGCAGGATACGCTTGTTAGCGACCTCAAAGGCGGTCTTGTGGGAAAGATAAAGAAATTTGCCGTTGTGACGGATTCTATCGTTGTGGATCTTTACGGCAGAGATATTTATGAAAGGCTCAATGCCGCAGGTTTGAAAGCCGAGCTTTTTGTGATACCTGAGGGAGAAAAGTCCAAAACAAGGCAGATGAAAGAGTTCGTTGAGGACTCTATGCTTGAAAAAGGTTTTCGCCGTGATTGCTGCATAGTTGCTGTGGGCGGCGGCGTTGTCACTGACCTTGCAGGCTTTGTGGCTGGAACGTACGGCAGAGGAGTGCCGTTCGTGAATTATGCTACCACGCTGCTGGCAGCGGCTGACGCATCTGTCGGCGGAAAAACTGCCGTTGATACGCCGCTTGCAACAAATCTTATAGGTCTGTTCAATCAGCCTAAAAAGGTGTATCTCGATATCGACACATGGAAAACTCTCCCTGAAAAGCAGCTTTCAAGCGGTCTTGCGGAAACTATAAAGCATGGCTGCCTTGGGGATAAGGAGCTGTTTGAGTATCTTGAAAAGAACGTGGAAAAGGTGCTTGGATGTGACGGCGAGGCTTGTGAATATATCGCAAAGAAAAACTGCGAGGTCAAGTACAAGGTGGTAATGAAAGACGAGAGAGAGTCGGGTCTGAGAGAGGTGCTCAACCTTGGTCACACTGTTGGAAGAGCCATTGAAACAGTGTCAGACTATAGACTTTATCATGGCGAGGCTGTGGCTATCGGCATGGTGGCACAGGCAAGGCTCGGCGAAAAGTTTGGCTTTATATCCCATGAAAATGAAATGCGTGTGGAAAAACTCCTTGAAAGAGCAAAGCTGCCTGTTGGCATACCTGACTATATTGACAGGGCAGAGCTTGTGAAAAAGCTTTATACAGATAAAAAAGTTCGTGACGGAAAGCTGAGGTTCGTTTTCCAGAAAGAGATAGGCGAAATGATGTGTTTCGGCGAAAATCAGTATGGCAAAGAGGTAGCCGAGAAACAGATAGCCGATATAATCGCAGAGATGTAACGGAGGAAAGATATGAATATTACTGTATTTCCAACAAAGCTCAGCGGACGTGTGACCGTACCGCCGTCAAAGAGCGTTGCACACAGAATGGTAATTGCCGCAGCATTGTCTGAGGGCACTTCTACCATAACGAATATCTATCCCTCTGAGGACATACTTGCCACAATGAGCTGTATGCGTAAGCTTGGTGCGGATATAGATTTCACAGGGGACAGGGCTGAGATAACAGGCATAAAAGATATTCCCGAAACAGCGGAGCTTGACTGCGGAGAAAGCGGTTCGACCCTGAGATTTCTTATACCTGTGGCTTGTGCACTGGGCGTGAAAACCACTTTCCAAGGCAGAGGCAGACTTCCTCAAAGACCTATAACCCCATATCTTGATGAGTTTCCAAAGCATGGCATAAGCTTTGAATATGACAACACCATGCCTTTTCCTGTGAACGGCAAGCTGACAGGGGGCAAGTTCTATGTTGACGGCGGTATATCCTCGCAGTTTATCACGGGGCTGCTGTTTGCACTGCCGCTGCTCAAAGAGGACAGCGAGATAGTTCTCACATCTCATCTTGAGTCAAAACCATATGTTGACATCACCTTGGGCACGCTCAGAGATCATGGCTGTAAGATAGAGGAAACTGAGAACGGCTATTTTGTGAAAGGCGGTCAGCATTATGAGCCTTTCAGCGGAAAAGTTGAGGGTGATTACTCTCAGGCAGCTTTCTTCAAAGTGGCAAATTCTCTCGGCAGCAGGATAGAAATAGCAGGGCTTGAAGAAAAATCTTTTCAGGGCGACAAAAAAATTGTTGAAATATGCGAAAAAATAGTGTATAATAAAAATGGCAGCTTGCAGCCTTTTGACCTTGACTGCTCTGATATACCGGACCTTGTGCCTATCTTGACGGTGCTTGGCTGTTTCTGCGAGGGTAAAAGCTATATAAGAAATGCCGCACGTCTTAGGATAAAGGAGTGCGACAGGCTTTCGGCTATCTCACAGTGCCTTAACAAAATAGGCGGCAGAGTAAAAGAGCTTGACGACGGCCTTGAAATAGAGGGCGTTTTGGCACTTAACGGCGGAACTGTGGAGAGTTTCAATGACCACAGGATAGCAATGTCAATGGCGGTGGCTGCAACAAGATGCACTTCTCCTTTGAAGATAAAGGGAGCAGAGTGCGTCAGAAAATCATATCCCGATTTCTTTGAGGTATATGAGAGCATCGGCGGCGAGATAAGCAGAGAATCTTGATCTCAAGTACATAAATTTGTACAGTTTGTAATGTGTGGCTCGTCTGCCGTTATTTATACAGGCTTTATAAGCTGACAGGAGGAAGTAAAATGTCATCAACATGGAACAACAATATAGGCTTTACCGTTTTCGGAGAGAGCCACGGCCCTGCCATAGGCGTTGTTATGGACAATGTGCCGCCGGGAGAGTCTATCGACCTTGACAAGATATATCAGTTTATGGCAAGAAGAGCACCTAAGCAGAACAAGACCTCTACACAGAGAAAGGAAAAGGATATGCCGCAGATAATGTCGGGCTATTTCAATGGCAAGACTACGGGCACTCCTCTTTGTGCACTCATTGCCAATACCGATCAGCATTCGCAGGATTATTCAAATCTTTCAAAGCTTGCAAGACCTGGTCACGCTGACTATACAGGTGCACTGAGATACAGAGGCTTTAATGATGTTAGAGGCGGCGGACATTTTTCAGGCAGACTTACTGCACCACTTTGCTTTGCAGGTGCGGTAGCAGGTCAGATACTTGAAAAAAGAGGCATCTATGTTGGTGCACATATTGCAGAAGTGCATGGCATAAAGGATAAGGCTTTCGACCCTATCAACACAACTAAGGACATGATAAGGGAAGTTCGTGGAAAGGAGTTCCCGACTATCATTGACGTTCAGGGCAACGAAATGATAAAGGAGATAGATAAGGCAAGAAAGGATAAGGACAGTGTTGGCGGCATTATAGAATGTATCGCCATAAACGTGCCGGCAGGTATCGGCTCGCCTATCTTTGACGGACTGGAGAACTCTATCGCTCAGCTTATTTTCGGTATCCCTGCGGTAAAGGGTCTTGAGTTTGGTGCAGGCTTTAAGGTCGCAGAAATGACAGGTTCAGAGAATAATGACGAGTTCTATGTAAATGACAAGGGACACGTTGTCACAAAGACGAACAATCATGGCGGAATACTCGGCGGCATAGCGTCAGGTATGCCTATCACACTGAGGGTGGCATTCAAGCCTACTCCGTCAATAGCAAGACCGCAGGCAACTGTGGATTATTCGGCAATGAGGAATGAAACGCTTGAAATAAATGGCAGACACGACCCGTGCGTCGTTCCGAGAGCAGTGCCGTGCGTAGAGGCGGCTGTGAATATTGCTCTGCTCAATCATATGCTTGAATACCCAAATTTTTAGATAATTTTCCAAAGGAGGATTGATAGCTTGGTACAAAATCCTGAGGCTCATATTTCAGAGAATATGAAGAATATTTCTGACGTGTATGAGGTTCAAATATTACTGGCTTATTTTCTCGGTCAGATAAATCAGCTTTGTACGCCCAATCAGCTGACAGAGATAGCAACGGGCGAAGGCGTTGTGAATTATTTTGTGTACACTGAGGCTGTCAGCAGAATGTTGGAAAACGGTACGCTGGAGCTTGTGGAGATAGAGGGCACGAATTATTATCGGCTTACGGAAAAGGGACTTGATGGTGCGGAGAAGTTCAAGAAATTAGTGCCGAAAAGTTTCAGGGATAAGATATATGCGGCAGGGTTGAGGCTGTTTGTTAAGCTTAAAAATGATCGTGATATAAGCTTTGATATCAAGCCTGCAAAGCGTGGATATAACGTGCATTGCCGCTGCTGTGATGATGATATGGTGCTTATGGATATAACGCTTTATGCACCGGATCAGGAGCAGGCGAACTATATTAAATCGAAGATACAGATGAACCCTACAGATTTTTATTGCCGTGTGGTGGACTATATAATAGAGAATGAAGAATATGTTCCGTCGGCAGCAGAAGAAGAGGGAATGTTCTGAAAATAAAGGGCAGCCGATAGGCTGTCCTCTTTATCTTCCCCATTCGACAACCTGCCTAAAAAGTAATCAAAAAGGCGAAATAAAATATAAAAAAGATAGAAGAGGCGAAAAAGGGTTGACAAAAGGTAAAAAAGGTGATAAAATAAACAAGTCGCCTCGAGAGAGAG
>UQAR01000002.1 GCA_900539095.1 uncultured Ruminococcus sp. | reverse complement strand
ACGAGATTCGCCTTAGTCTCGTGGGCTCGGAGATGTGTATAAGAGACAGACGCAGCACAGTCCTGCACAACGTTCAGCCGGTGCACAGCCACAGCATCATACTTCAGGTGCAGCACATTCCGGCAGTACACAGCACCACAGTTCAGGTGCACAACACTCAGGCAGCACAAGCGTTCACAGCAGTGCAAGACCTGTTATAGCAAACGGTCATCCGAAGAGTTCACAGCACCACAGCGGGCAGAAAAGCTCTTCCGCCGCAGGTCACTCAGGCAAAAAGCCGACCCCGCAAAACGGCAGGCCTCACAAGAGCACACAAGGCACTGTGAAAAAAACTTCAAACGGCACAAAGCCTGCTCAGTCAGGCAAGAACAGCAAGGGCACACAAAAGGGCAAGAAGAAAAAAATGTCCAAAAAGAAAAAGCTGCTCATCGCACTTGCAATAGTTCTTGGCGTAATCATCATAATCATATGCGTGCTTGTGGGTATCATTTATCATTACATAAACAAAATTAACATCGTCCCTGATGACGGTAAATATGAGATACTTGATTCAATAAATATAGACGATGACCTTACCTCCGAACCTGATTCACCTCAAGAAGATATAGACGCCGTAGAAGACGCAATAAAGAAAAACCTTGAAGATTACGCCTATGACGTAATGAAGGATAAAGACGTTTACAACATTCTCCTCATAGGAACTGATACGAGAGATCCTAGTGAAAGAGGACGGTCAGACAGTATGATACTTGTTTCAATAAATAAAAAGACCGACAAGATCATAATGACTTCGTTCCTGAGAGATATTTACCTCGCTATCCCTGATGTCGAATCCACAAGACTTAATCACGCATATGCTTATGGCGGACCTGACCTTCTTGTGAGAACCATAGAGGACAACTTCAAAATAGAGATAAATAAGTACGTTCAGGTAAACTTCTATTCATTTGAAACAGTTGTTGACGCACTTGACGGAGTAGAGATAGATGTTACCGATGAAGAAGTACCATATATAAATGCCGGACTTTATGAAATAAACTCACTTGAAGGCAGAAACACAGATGCATATACACTCTCAAAAGGCGGCACTTACACACTTAACGGTGCACAGGCTCTTTCCTATGCAAGAATAAGATATGTAGGAACTGACTTTGGAAGATCTGAAAGACAAAGAACTGTCCTTTCAAAGCTCTTTGAGAAAATGAAAGGTGCAAGCATAACTCAGCTGACTGATCTCCTTGACGAGATACTTCCTAAGGTAACGACGAATATGCAAGAGGACGAGATCTTCTCACTTATCCTCAACTCAGCCACATATCTAAGCTACGACCTTGAACAGTGCAGAGTGCCTGCTGATGACACATGGCAGTATCTCACCATAAGAGGCATGAGCGTTATCGGCATAGACTTTGCTGCTAACATAGATTATCTGAGAGATAATATCTACGGAAACTGATATCTCACATCATAAAGAAAACGCACAGATGAATGTCTGTGCGTTTTTTGTATGCAAACTTTATTCTATTATGACGCCTGATCGAACTGGCTGTTGTAAAGTTCTGCGTAAAAACCTCCCTTTGCCATAAGCGTTTCATGGTCGCCGCTTTCTATTACGTCGCCGTCACGCATTACAAGTATCAGGTCTGCGTTTTTGATAGTCGAGAGCCTGTGTGCGATAACAAAACTCGTTCTGCCCTTTGTGAGCTTATCCATTGCCCTTTGTATGAGCAGCTCCGTTCTTGTGTCAACTGACGAGGTCGCCTCATCAAGTATGAGCATAGGTGCGTTCTGGAGCATTGCCCTTGCAATAGTCAAAAGCTGTTTCTGACCTGCTGATATAGCCACGCTTTCTGAAAGCACAGTATCAAAGCCATTTGGCAGAGTGTGAACGAACTTATCAAGACCGCAGGCTTTGCACACTCTTTCAAGGGACTCGTCGCTTATGCCCTCCATGTTGTATACAAGGTTTTCTCTTACAGTGCCCTCAAAAAGCCATGTGTCCTGCAAAACCATGCTGAACATATTGTGCACCGTTTCACGGCTGAGCTGTGATATAGGCGTGCCGTCTATGGAGATATTTCCGCTGTTTATCTCGAAAAATCTCATAAGCAGATTTACCATAGTGGTCTTGCCTGCTCCGGTAGGTCCGACGATAGCCACCTTCTGTCCTGCCTTTACCTCTGCGGAGAAGTTCTTTATTATCACCTTGTCAGGAGTATCAGGATAGCTGAAACGTACATTTTCAAAGCTTACGTTGCCCTTTACCTCAGGGACTTCACTGCTCTTTCCGCTCTCGTCTGAAAGCTCTTCGCTTTCGATAAAGTCAAATATTCTCTGAGCTGACGCAGAGGCTGTCTGCATATTCGTCATGCCCTGTGCTATCTGACCAAGAGGAGATGTGAAAAGTCTTACATAAAGTATAAATGAGATTATAACGCCGAACTTTATAGTGCCGTTAAGTGCAAGCATTGAGCCGAACACGCATACTGCAACGTATGCAATATTTCCGATAACGTTCATAAGCGGCTGCATCATGCCTGAAAGAAACTGTGACTTCCAGTTTGCGTTGTATACCGCCTCGTTAAGTCCACCAAAATGTTTCTTGACATTTTCTGCTCCACGGGATATCCTTACCACCTCGTGACCTGAATACATCTCTTCAACATATCCGTTGAGCTTGCCCAAGCTTTCCTGCCTGTCAAGGAAGTATCTCTGGGACTTTGACATTATGAAAACTATCAGGAAAAGTCCAAAAAACGTTATAAGCAGTGACACAAGTGCAAGACGCCATTCTGTGACGAACATCATTATAAGGCAGCCGACAAACTGTGCCGCCGCACTTATTATAGTAGGCAGGCTGTTTGTAAGGCCCTGCTGCAAAGTCGATACATCATTTGTGATACGGCTGAGTATATCGCCCTGCGAATGTGAGTTGAAATACTTCTGCGGAACGCAGTTTATCTTTCTTGAAAGGTCTCTCCTCATTCTGTATGACATTTTCAAGGTGACTGTCGCCATTATATACTGCTGAATGAATGTGAACAGCGAGCTTGAAATATATATCGCTCCAAGGAATATTCCTACCCTTGCCACCGCTTTAAGGTCAATGCCTGTCATAAGCCCGTCTGCCATAAGGTCGGTTATCTCGCCCACCTTGTCAGGTCCTATGATAGTCAGCACCGCACCCAACGCCGCAAGTACCAATGCCACGGCAACGATACCGATACTGCCACGCATATACTCTATTATCTTTTTCATTGCGGACGCCATTTCGCCCTTACTAGCCTTTTCGTATTTTCTCATTGTGCAGTCCCCCTTTCTATGCAAGTTCTGCCGCACTAAGCTGTGAAAGTGCTATCTCTTTGTATACGTCGCAGTTTTTCATAAGCTCATCATGAGTTCCCATGCCCACAGCCTCGCCACGGTCAAGAACTATTATCTTGTCTGCATGGCGGATAGTGCTTATTCTCTGTGCAACGATTATCTTTGTTGTGTCCCCAAGCTTTTCGTTAAGACCCTCTCTGAGCTTTGCGTCTGTCTTGTAGTCGAGGGCCGAGAAAGAATCGTCAAACACAAGTATCTCAGGCTTTCTTGACAATGCCCTTGCAATAGACAAACGCTGTTTCTGTCCGCCTGAAACATTCCTGCCCATTTGTGATATCATGTGTTCTGTTCCGTCAGGCAGCTTTTGAACGAACTCTTCCGCCTGAGAAAGTGCTATGGCGTTGCCAAGCTCTTCGTCTGTTTCAGGTGCACCGCTTTCGCCGAAAAATACGTTTTCTCTTATACTGCCTGCAAAAAGCACAGCCTTTTGCGTTACATATCCAAGCTTGTCATAAAGGGTGTCGAACTTATAGTCCTTAACGTTCACGCCGTCCACAAGGACTTCGCCGTCTGTTGCGTCATAAAATCTAGGAATAAGGCTGATAAGCGTTGTCTTGCCGCTGCCTGTCGCACCGATTATAGCAAGGGTCTGACCCTTTTCTATCTTGAAACTTATGTTGCTCAGCTCGTCCTCAGATGCGTGAGGATATCTGAATGAAACATTTTTGAACTCAACAGTGCCCTGCTCATTGCCTTCGCTGACGCTGCCCTCTTTTATGTTCACGTCACGCTCAAGCACTTCGTTGATACGCTCTGCAGATACCTGAGCCGCAGGGAGCATCATGAATATCATAACGAGCATCATAAATGACATTACCACATATGTGGCGTATGTGCTGAATACCACCACGTTGCTAAAAAGCGTTATCCTGTCCTGCACCGCAGTCAGTGCCACCTGTTCGATAAGCACAGCACCCAGCCAGTAGATAGCCAGTGTAAGACCGTTCATGCCGATGTTCATAACCGGCATCATAAGTGCGAACATTCTCTGGTTTTTGAGCTGTGTGTTCATCATATCCTTGCTTGGAACATCGAACTTGTCGTTCTGATATTTCTCAGCGTTGAAAGCGTGAACAACGTTTATTCCCGTGAGGTTCTCTCTTGCCACACGGTTTATCTTATCGGTGAGTTTTTGAACGATACGGAATCTCGGTATGCAGGTCGCCATTACCGCAAGAACGAACACGCATATCACCACAACGAACGCCGCCGTAACAGCCGAAAGCTCCCAGCTCTTGCCCAGTATCTTTATAACAGCCCAAACCGCCATGATAGGCGATTTTATTATCATCTGAAGTCCCATTGACACTATCATCTGTATCTGTGTGATGTCGTTTGTTGTCCTTGTTATAAGGCTCGGTATGGAAAAGTCCTGCATCTCCTCGCTGCCCATATCCATAACGTGGTTAAAAAGCTTTTCTCTTACAGTGTAGCTTAATCCTGAGGCAGTCTTTGCGGAAAGATAGCCGCAGCAGATAGCAAGAGCGGCACTTGCAAGGGTGCAGCCCAGCATTTTAAGTCCGACGTTCAGGATATCGGAAGTTTCACTGCCTGTCGTGTTGAGCATCATGGTCAGGTCAGTCATATAGTCAGGCAGCGTCAGGTCAAAATACACCTGTCCCAGCACCAGCAGTGCACAAAGAACAGCCATAAAGACCTCACGCCTGCCCATGTTTTTAAGCAGTTTTATCATAGTTTCTGCCTCCTTTTATAAACAGCCTTTAAGTATGTTGTCAATATTGCCGCTGACGATATGAATGCACTTTCTGAAATGCTCCATATCTTCTTCTGAAAAGCCATCAACAAGCTTGTGTGCGAACTTTTTCTGCATCTGCCTGCCCTCTTCTATCACAGGCTCAGCCTTTTCAGTGCACACAAGACGGCATTTTCTTCTGTCCCCCTCTACCGCTCGCCTTTCGATAAAGCCTGCCTCCACAAGCTTTTCTACATGAAAAGACACAAGTGCCGCCTTGATGTTTCTGTATCTGCATATATCCCCTGCTGTATCAAAGCCCGGATTGTTTGCAAGAAACATAAGCACGTCAAGTGCCGTTTGAGGCATATCGAGCTTTTTGCAAAGCGGCTGCATGACCTTTTCATAAGCGTCACCAAGCTTTTTGGAGTGGTCAAAAATGTGCGTTGCAACTGTCAGATTATCAGTCATTGTCAAACCTCCAATATTAAATAGTTCAAAATTGTACTATCTAATATTAACACTTCCCAATATGCTATTCAATGAACATTTTGTAAATTCAGCAGTCGCAGCAGTTATTTTTGTGACAATCTAACAAAATCCTATCCCCATAGCTGTAATATTTGTACACCTGCAAAAGCCTGCCTGCCGCTATTGCAATAAAGGTGAAAATGTGTTATAATAACAATGTATGGGCAGAGCATTACGCACTGCCTGACCTCACGGAAAGGAATGTGGTGCATAGTGGATATTGTAAAAGGCGATATTCTTGTGATGAAGAAAAGTCACCCCTGCGGCAGCAACAGAATGATAGTTCTGCGTTCAGGCATGGATTTCAAGCTACGCTGTGAGGGCTGCGGCAGAGAGTTCATGATAGTTCGCAGCAAAGCCGAAAAGAATGTGAAAACTGTTATCAGAGAGGCGGAGTCATAGCTATTCTCGTCTGCACACGATACTATATTAAAATAAAATGACAGGAGAATATTACTATGTTTGAAAAACTTAAAGCACTTGAAGATAAATTCAATGAAATAAACGAAAAGCTCATGCAGCCTGAAACTGTGAACAACACCTCGCTGTATACGAGTCTTATGAAAGAATACAAGACACTTACGCCGATAGTTGAAAAGTTTGGAGAGTATAAAAAGGCAAAAGCTGCCAATGACGAGGCTCTTGAACTTCTTGACGCAGGCGGAATGGATAAGGACTTCAAGGAAATGGTGCAGATGCAGCTTGAAGAATCCAAGGAAGATATGGCTAAGCTTGAGGAAGAGCTTAAACTTCTTCTGCTGCCGAAAGACCCTAACGATGAGCGTAACGTTATCATAGAGATAAGAGGCGGAGCAGGCGGCGAGGAGGCTGCACTGTTCGCAGGCTCTCTTTATAGAATGTATTCAATGTATGCAGCCTCAAAGGGCTGGACTATAGAGGTCATGAACGCCAACGAAACAGAGCTTGGCGGCTATAAGGAAATAACTTTCAGCGTGTCAGGCGAGGGAGCATATTCAAGACTGAAATACGAAAGCGGCGTACACAGAGTTCAGCGTGTGCCTGAAACTGAGTCACAGGGCAGAGTCCACACATCTACTGTTACAGTTGCAGTCCTCCCTGAGGCTGACGAAGTGGAGCTTGACCTGAACGAAGAAAAAGACCTGAAAATAGACGTGTTCCGTTCATCAGGTGCAGGCGGACAGCACATCAACAAGACATCTTCCGCTATCAGAATAACTCATCTGCCTACAGGTATGGTAGTTGAGTGTCAGGACGAGCGTTCACAGTTCAAGAACAAGGAAAAGGCTCTGAAAGTCCTCCGTTCAAGACTGCTTGACCAGAAAGTTCAGGCTCAGAACAAAGAGATAGCAGATAACAGACGTTCACAGGTCGGAACAGGCGACCGTTCTGAAAGAATAAGAACATACAACTATCCTGAGGGAAGGATCTCCGACCACAGAATAGGTCTCACTATCTATAGACTTGAGCAGGTACTCAACGGAGCACTTGACGAAATAATCGACGCACTTGCAACAGCCGATCAGGCTGCCAAGCTTGCAAGTCAGGAAGAAGAATAAAAATGTTTGACACAAAAATACTGGGCACTGACGAGGACAGCATAGCATATGCCGCAAAGCTGCTCTCACATAGCGAAGTCGTTGGTATGCCGACGGAAACGGTGTATGGTCTTGCAGCGAACGCCTTTGACGAAGAGGCTGTGAAAAAGATATTCGCCGCCAAGGGCAGACCTGCCGACAACCCTCTTATAGTGCATATATCTGACATTTCTCAGCTTGAGGGGCTTGTGGATAAGATACCGCCTCTTGCGGTAAAGTGTGCAGAGAAATTCTGGGCAGGACCGCTCACTATGATAATGCCAAAGTCCGACAGGATACCAATGGTAACAAGCGGAGGACTTGACACGGTGGGTATAAGAATGCCGTCACATAAAGTGGCAAGAGCACTTATCTCCGCCTGCGGATTCCCTATTGCCGCACCGTCGGCTAACCTTTCAGGCAGCCCGTCACCTACAACGGCACAGCACGTTCTCAACGATATGCACGGCAGGATACCTGCCATAATAGACGGCGGAGCTTGCGGAGTTGGCGTTGAATCAACAGTCATAAGCTTTGAGGGCGATGACGGCATAAGACTTCTCAGACCGGGATTTATTTCCGCAGAAGACCTTATGGAGGTAACGCCAAATGTTCTTATCGACAAGGGCGTTTTGGAAAAGCTGGGAGAGAACGTAAAAGTCCGCTCACCGGGAATGAAATACAAGCACTATGCCCCTAAAGCTGACGTGACTATAATAGACGGCAGCCTTGAGGCTTTCAGAGATTATGTAAAGGCACACGGCGATAAGGACACCACGCTTATGGTGTTTACTGACAGCGATTGCGAGGGACTTGATATGCCCCACGTCTGCTATGGTGCAAATGACGAAGAGCAGGCAAAGGAGCTTTTTGACGTGCTCAGAGAGCTTGACGATATTGGTGCAAAGAAAGTCTATGCACGCTGCCCTAATAAGGACGGTGTAGGACTTGCGGTGTATAACCGACTTTTAAGAGCCGCAGGCTTTCAGGTGGTGACGCTGTGAAAAAAACAGTAGCAGGACTTACAGGTCAAAGCGGTGCAGGCAAGACCACAGTTTCAGACGCTTTCAAAGAAAACGGCTTTGAGATAATAAACTGCGACCTTGTTGCAAGAGAAGTCACACAGGCAGGGAGCGAATGCTGCAAAAAGCTTGCTAAGATCTTCCCAGACTGTTTTGACGACGGCTTTGCCCTAGACAGGCGAAAGCTTGGAGAAATAGTTTTTACTGACAAGGCTAGGCTGCAAATGCTAAACGATACCATTTACCCTTTTATAAACAAGCTCATAGACGAAAAGATAAACGCCGCACAAAGCAGGTTCATACTTCTTGACGCACCAACGCTTTTCGAGGCAGGTGCGGATAAGCTTTGCAGCGTTATAGTGAGCGTTGTGGCAGACTATGACATAAGGCTCGAAAGAATAACAAAAAGGGACGGCATTTCAAAAGAGCTTGCGAAAAAACGTTTTGCATCTCAGCACACAGTGGAGTTTTTCAGAGAGCACAGCAGCTTTGTTATAGAAAACAACGGCACTGTAAATGAAACATACCAAAAGACCTGTGAGGTCATAAAAATAATAAAGGAAAGATACAATGGCGGCTAATGGAAAAAACAGCAGGCGTAAAAAGAAAAAGAACATAAAAAAAGGTCCTGTGCTCATAGCGGTCATTCTTCTGCTGTGCGGCATAGGCTGGCTTACATATCTTTATCACGAGCAGATAATCGACAAGGCAAAGGATATTCCTAATTCTTTTTCATATCCTACAGAATATGAGGAGTATGTTATAAAATACAGCATCAAATACAAGTGCGACCCTGTGCTGGTGTTCTCGGTGATAAAGGTTGAGAGCGGCTTTGATAAGGACGCTGTTTCATCAGTTGGTGCAAGGGGTCTTATGCAGCTTATGGAGGACGCATACGACTGGATAAAATATCGCCTTGACGATCAGCGTGACAACACCTATGACGATATGTTCGACCCTGAGCTGAACATACAATACGGCACATATTATCTCAGCTATCTAATGGAAAAGTATGACGGCTCTGTGGAACTCACCGCTGCGGCTTATCACTGCGGAATGAACCTTGTTGACAGCTGGATAGAAAACGGCACTGTTGACCCTGATGATTTCAAGGTCAGCGACATACCTGACGAGAATGACCAGACTTCAAACTATGTGCGGAAGATACGCAAAGCTTATGACAACTATAAGGAGATACTCAGCAGTCAGGGAGATATAACAAAAACAAACTAAAAACCGAGAGTATTAGCAGATAAGAACAAACTGGGCGAATAGCGTCCGCCCGTTTGTCAACTTGCTTTTTACAAATATATAAATAACATAAAGTTTATCTAAGTAAGGAGGAATTTACAATGGATAACAAGAAGAAAGAAAAGTCCGAGGGCGAAAAGCTTGCAGAAAAGCTCCTTTCGGATAAGAAAAACGGCGGACTTCGCCTTAGCGAAGAAAAGCTCAAAAAGGCAGACAAGTTCTGCGAGGGCTATAAAAGCTTTCTGAACACTGCCAAAACAGAGCGTGAGGCTGTTATCGAGGCTGTGGCTCAGGCTGAAAAAGCTGGTTTCAAGCCTTATGAAAAGGGCAAGAAATATGACGCAGGCGACAAGTTCTATTATGTAAACAGAGGCAAGGCTATCATACTTACAGTCATGGGCAAGGACGGTCTTGACAAGGGTATCAGACTTGCAGCCGCTCATATCGACTCGCCACGTCTTGACCTCAAGCAGAACCCACTCTATGAGGACAAGGAACTTTGCCTGTTCAAAACACACTATTACGGCGGCATAAAGAAATATCAGTGGACAACTGTCCCAATGTCGCTCCACGGCGTTATAATCAAGGCTGACGGCGAAAGCGTTACAGTAAATATCGGCGAGGACAAGGACGACCCTGTTTTCTGCGTTACCGATATCCTGCCGCACCTTGCAGACGCTCAGATGAAAAGACCTGCTCCACAGCTTATCAAGGGCGAGGAGCTCAACCTGCTCATAGGTTCAAGACCATTCAAAGATGACGCTGTTTCAAACAAGGTAAAGCTCAACATCATGGCTATCCTTAACGAGAAGTACGGCATTGTGGAGGACGATTTCGTTTCCGCAGAACTTGAGGCTGTTCCTGCATTCAAGGCACAGGACGTTGGATTTGACAGAAGTATGGTAGGCTCTTACGGTCAGGACGACAGAGTTTGTGCATACACAGCTTTGCAGGCTATCCTCAAATGCAAAGACCCTAAAAAGACCTGCATGACTGTTCTTACAGATAAGGAAGAAACAGGCAGTGACGGCAACACAGGACTTAACAGCTCATATCTCCCATACTTCATCGCAGACCTTGCAAGGGTATACGGACTTGAGGGCAGAAACGTTATCTCCGCATCAGAGTGCCTGTCAGCTGACGTAAACGCAGCCTATGACCCGACATTCTCAGAGCCGTTTGAGATAAGAAACTCATCACAGATAAATTACGGCGTTGTTGCCACAAAGTTCACAGGTTCAAGAGGCAAGTCCGGCACATCTGACGCCTCAGCTGAATTTGTAGGCAGAGTAAGAAAACTCCTTGACGAGCACAATATCGTTTGGCAGACAGGCGAGCTTGGCAAGGTAGACGGCGGCGGTGGAGGAACTGTCGCACAGTATATCGCAAACCTTGACATGAACGTTATCGATGTTGGCGTGCCGGTGCTTTCGATGCACGCACCATTTGAGATAACCTCAAAGATAGACACATATATGGCATACAAGGCTTTCTCAGTTTTCTTTGCCGACTAACTAAATATCAAATAAGCATATCCGCTTTCCCATTTCGGGAGGGCGGATTTTTTTTGTACCCATTGCGACAATTTTTCCGCCGAAAGGGTGTTATCATAATATCACAGGTCAAAAGCAAAGACCATATGGAGGAACAAAATGAAAATATACATAGATATCCTTCTTGTGACAAACGCCATTATGACCCTGATAATGCTAGAGGCAACAGGCAGAGTGTGCCACAAGGTGATAAGACCGCTGCGGCTGCTGACAGCCTGCTCGGTGGGAGGGCTTTCGTCACTTGTAATGGCAATAGACAGCGGCGGATATTTCACCGCCGTTGTTATCGTGATGATAAAACTTTCCTGCACTGCACTCACGGTGCTCATCGCTTTTGGCTGCAAAGACCCATGGCAGCTGCTGCGATACTTTATAATATACAGTGCCGTGAACGCAGTTTTCACAGGGGCAGTGGTGACATTATGGCAGCTTTCAGGCAGCAAGGTCATATTTTTCAGAAACCTCACCGTCTATTTTGACATATCCCTGCTAAAGCTGGCACTCGCCTGCGGTATCGCCTACGGGCTGCTGTGCTTTTATGAGAACATCACACGCAGATGCTTTAACAGAACCGCAAAATACGAGGCAGTGTATGAAAACGGTGGTTGCATAGTGAAAGTTCCTGCCATATGCGACAGCGGAAACAGGCTTTGCGACAGTTTCACAGGAACGCCCGTTGTGGTTTTCTGCTGCGACAGGCTTTTTTATCACTATGACCTTGACCGTGATGAGCCTGACCCTCTCAGCGGTTTCAGAGTAATACCCTGCTCCACCGTCAGCGGAGAGGGACTTATCCACATCACCGCCGCAGGCAGTGTAAAAATAATCGACGATAAAGACCGTGTGCACAACGTCAAATGCTATGTGGGCATAAAGCCCTCATTGAATGGCAAGTCACGGGCAATATTCAATCCCGCTTTGCTGGGATAACACAGGAGGAATACAAATGACCACACTTAAAACACTGACAATGGGACTGAACAGATTTTTGAGCCGTCTGTTTTCAGATATGCCCGAAACTATAGATTACTTAAACGGTGCAGATTCGCTGCCTCCTCCGCTCAACAAAGAAGAGGAAAAGAAAGCGTTCGAGCTGCTGAAAACAGACGAAAAAAAAGCCAGAGAGCTGCTTATCGTGCACAATCTCAGGCTTGTGGTCTATATCGCCAAAAAGTTCGAGTCAACCGGCACAGGCATAGAGGACCTAATCTCCATAGGCTCGATAGGGCTTATAAAGGCGGTGAACACCTTCTGTCCTGAGAAAAACATAAAGCTTGCCACATATGCCTCAAGGTGCATAGAAAACGAGATACTTATGTTTCTGCGAAAATCCAATCAATATAAAAACGAGATATCCATTGACGAACCGCTGAACGTTGACTGGGACGGAAACGAGCTGCTTTTGTCCGACATTCTCGGTACTGACGATGACACCGTGAACAAGGGCATAGAAAGCGAAGTGGAAAAACAGCTGCTCCGTGAAGAGATAGAAAAGCTTTGCCCAAGAGAAAAGCAGATAATGAAAATGCGGTTCGGGCTTTCGGGCAGAAAGGAAATGACACAAAAGCAGGTGGCAGATGAGGTGGGCATATCTCAGTCGTACATATCCAGACTTGAAAAACGCATTATAAAGTCCATACGCCGAAATCTTGAAAAGATATGCTGAGCACAAAAAAACGGGTGAACGCAATAACTGTTCACCCGTTTTTCTGTTCAGGACATTTATATCATTTATCCAAAGTCAGTTTTGCCTTGACTGCCGTGTAATTTTTCTCTGATATCGGTATGACCCTGCCGTTGGTAAGCTCCAGCCTGTAGCGGCTTATGCGGCTCACATATTCAGGGTTCACAAGATAGTTTTCATGACAGCGTACAAACATATCATTATATCGTTTTTCAAGCACACGCAGGCTTTGCACAGATTCAAAAGTGCCGTCTATGGTGTAAATGATGCAGTGACTTCCGCTGCTCTCTACATAGGCTATCCATGACCAGTCAAGATATATGAGGGATTTGTCAACGCCGTTTATAATGACCTTCTTTGCACGCTTTTCGCCTGCAAGCACAGGTTCTTTATACATCTCTTCATAGTGCACAGGATATATCCTGTCACGCTCGTCATACACAATGGCATTAGAAATGTGACAAAGCTTTATCTTGTCCTCGCCGTTATCGCTGACCCATGCGAGCTGTATACGCTGGTCAAACCTGCCCACGCTGCTGTCAGGCCATATGGTATCGACTGCGAAAAACATCATGACCTCGCAGGAATCTTTCGTAAGACCTACCGAAAACACGTTAAGGTCGCTTAGAACGAACTCCAGCTTGTGTTTCTCCATGGAAAAAGCCTCCACAAGAGCCTTTTTCGTGCGTATGACTTGTTTTTCAGCCGGACCTATCCACAGCACGTCCTTATGGCAGGCGTCAAGAAAGCTTTCGATCTCGTTGTTGTAGCATTTGGTGAGAATATCGGCTGAACGTGTTTCAAGAACATCATATTTCATGAAATCTACTCCTCCGTTTGCAGAATTTATTAGTACATTTTATGTGATATATACTATTATACGACATTTTCATCAATTTGTCAATAATGCAGACACAATTACACTTCTAGCCAAAGTATCTCTATAAACTGTCTATAAAATATTTTGCACATTTATTGTATTTTTAAGGGTTATGTGATATACTTAGACCATACGATAAATGAAAGCTTTCAGGAAAGGAGAAGATATCTTGGCGATAGAAAGATTTTATGCGGTCATACCCGCTTATGAGCCTGACGAAAAAATGCTGGCAGTTATTGACGATATATCTTCATTAACAGATTTTCATATTGTTGTCATAAATGACGGCAGCAGCAAGGACAAGCTGCCGCTGTTCAAAGAGGCAGAAAAGAAAGCCACAGTGCTCACCCATGAAGTGAACAAGGGCAAGGGCAGAGGCATAAAAACTGCTCTTGAATACATAAGCAAAAATGAGAGCGACACCGTTGGCATCGTCATTGCGGACGCAGACGGTCAGCACAAAGTCGAGGATATCATAAGAGTTGCCGAGGCGTTGAAAAGCTCCCCTGACGAGCTTGTTATGGGCTGCCGCAGATTTACGGGAAAAATCCCGTTTCGCAGCAAATTCGGAAACAACATCACAAAATTCGTGTTCTCCTTTGCCGCAGGGGTCAAAGTCAGCGACACTCAGACAGGACTGCGTGGCTTTTCGTCAAAGCTTATCCCGTTCATGCTCTCCGTCAGCGGCGACAGATACGAGTTTGAGATGAATATGCTCCTTGAGTGTGCAAGAGAGGGCATAAAGTTCTGCGAATTGCCTATAGAAACGGTCTATCTTGGAAAGAACGAGTCCTCACATTTCAACCCTATCAAGGACTCATGGCGGATATACAAAGATATCCTGAAATTCTCCTGCTCTTCCCTGCTGAGCTTTTGCGTGGATTACATCTTATACAGCATTTTCGCAATGATAAGCGGCAGCGTGGTGTTCTCAAACATCTGTGCAAGAGTGATAAGCTCCTGTTTCAATTTTTCCATGAACAAGAAGTTTGTCTTTAAAAATAAGGAGAGCATCGCAAAGACCGCCGCAAAATATTTTCTGCTGGCAGGCTGCATACTCACCGCAAATACAATACTGCTTGAACTGTGCGTCAGATATCTGATACACAATAAATATATCAGCAAGATACTTATTGAAGTGTTGCTGTTCTTTATAAGCTGGGCGGCACAAAAGAGTTTCGTTTTCAGAAAGAGGGAAAGTAAAATTGACAAATAAGACCAAAAAGCCTATGCCTGTGTGGGCAATGGTGATAACTGACGTCCTGCTCACGGCGGCAGCCATAGGCGTTTTCATGCTGTTTGACTACGTTATGCCACAAAGCTCAGGAATAAAGGGCGAAGTGGTAGCAACGGCAGACAGCTCCGCTGAGGGCAGCTTTACACTGCCTAATTCCACAGACAGTTCAAAGGCGGAAAACACCTCCGCATCTCAGTCGGACAGCCAGCCTGCTGTTACCACCGCTCCGCAAACTGAAACTGCTACCACTACCCTGCGTACCGAACAGACCGAACGCAGGAACTGGGGCAATCAGGATACCGCAGACTACCGTTCAGACCAGAACGCCATAAGCAGCATAACGAACGCTGCCATAACCTCAGAAGAACTTGGCTCAGCCTCAACGGACAAGGCTCAGGTAACAGTGTATAAAAAGTCTGTTGGCGAGGGCAGCGACAAGATAACATACTTTGTGGCTGACGTTTATGTAACAAGTGCAAGCGAGATAAGATCGGCATTTGCTGACGGCGATTTTGGCAAGAACATAAAGGATTCCGTTTACAACATGGCTGTAGAGAACAACGCAATTTTTGCCATAAACGGCGACTTCTACGGCAACTCCGAACGCAGCATAGTAATAAGGAACGGCGTCAAGTACCGTGACGATATCAATGACGCAGACGTGTGCGTTCTGTTCACAGACGGAACTATGCAGACCTACTCACCGTCTGAATATGACAGCGACACCGTTATCGCAAAGGGTGCATGGCAGGCTTGGAACTTCGGCCCAGCACTTCTTGACGGAAACGGCAACGTAATGGAAACGTTCAATACCACAAAATACCTCAACAGCTCAAATCCACGTTCGGCTGTAGGCTGCGTATCGGCAGGTCACTATATTTTCGTGACCGTTGACGGCAGAGATGAGGGCTACTCAAAGGGTGCAACGCTCAGCGAACTTGCCGCTATCATGAGCGATGAGGGCTGCATGACTGCATTCAACCTTGACGGCGGAAAGTCGGCAATGATGTATTTTGGAGGTCAGATCGTGAACGCCCCTGACGGTGGCGGACGTGACCTCAGCGACATTATCTATATAGGAGGACAGCAATGAAAAGACTAAGCAAGATACTTCCTCATGTTACAATAATACTTGCGGGAATGTTCATTGTGTTCTGGATACTGGATATACTGAACCCTACAATGAATTTCATCAACCGCAAGATATCAAACAAGCTGCTGCTTGCGTTTTGTATATCGGCGATAATTACGGCTATCCTTGCGGTGTATTATCAGCGAAAGAGCGACAGAAAAGAATAACACGAATGCAGAGTCACAAGGCTCTGCATTTTTTATGGTGAGATTTTCCTGAAATATATCTGTATAGTTCCTGTTTGAAAGGTAATAATTATATTATCACGGCGGCATAAAATGCTGCTTTAAACAGGAGCGTACAATGCAGTATAATAAAGTTGAGATAAGCGGCGTGAACACCAACGAGCTTAAAACACTGAAAGAGTCTGAAAAGCTGGAGCTTTTGAAAAAAGCCCATGCAGGCGACAAAAAAGCCCGTGAAGAGCTTATAAACGGTAACCTCAGACTTGTGCTCAGCGTTTTGCAGAAGTTTGTTAGCCGCTGCGACTCCCCTGACGACCTTTTTCAGGTGGGCGTTGTGGGACTTATCAAGGCGATAGATAATTTCGACACCTCTCTTGACGTGAAGTTTTCCACCTATGCAGTGCCCATGATAGCAGGCGAGCTGAGAAGATTTCTCCGTGATTTTCAGCCCATGCGTGTGAGCCGTTCTCTCCGTGACCTTGCCTACAAAGCCATGCAGGCGAAAGAGCAGCTTATCTGCGAAAATCAGAAAGAACCAACCGTTGAGCAGATAGCGAGCACTATCACCGAAAAGCCCAGTCAGGTTGTCATCGCACTGGAGGCTATCACCGACCCTGTTTCACTTTACGAGCCGGTGTATTCAGACAACGGAGACGCACTGTATGTGCTGGATCAGGTGAGCGACAACTGCGACGACAAAAGCTGGCTTGAAGAGCTATCCCTAAAAGAGGCAATGAGCGAATTGCAGCCCCGTGAGCGGAACATACTTTTCCTGCGGTTTTTCAAGGGACAAACTCAGGTGGAGGTCGCTAAAAATATCGGCATCTCTCAGGCTCAGGTATCAAGGCTTGAAAAGGGTGCTCTTGAGCATATCAAGAAAAGTATATAGATAACATAATATGTTAATTCGACATTTATGAATTTTATTAGCGGTTATTATAACAAAGTAGGCAATATTTTGAAACAATTTGATTAATAATGCAGCAATAACGTTGCTTGATGACGGTAAATTTGATATAATAAGTACAGTGGCATTATTATGTCAAATCGTCATAAGGGAGCTGAAAGGTATGCTGACTGAATATTCGGTGCTTATATCCGAGTCATATGACGGTCAGCACAAGCTGTTGACCGAGGAGCTTACACGAAACGGTGCGAACGTCCATGTGTGCGGTGATTCTGAGATAGAGCTTGAGATAGGTGCAGTAAAGTATACTCCCGACGTTATAGTGGTGGACTGCTGCCGAATAGGATATAAAAAGCTGCTGTCCTTCCGTGAAAAGATACACGCCGACAATATCCGCCCTATCATTTATAACATCTACGCTTATGATGACGCTGAAACTATCAGGATACTCCTTGATTATGATGATATCCTGCACATTCTAATGCCATATGACGCCGCAAACGTCAGCCATTACATGATAGACCGACTGAGGCACATACCTGTAGAGCCTGAGATACTCAGACAGACCATATCAAAAGAGATACACGGCATAATCAGTACCACAGGCATAAGCCGCAAGCACACAGGCTATGATTATATTTACTACATGATATTCCTGCTGATATTCAAATACAGCTGTCAGAAGATACAGATAAATGAGCTTTACAATGATGTGAAAAATCAGTATGGCAAAAATATCGCAGCCATAGAGCGTTCCACAAGAAGTGCCATAGTATCAGGCTGGGAGAAAATGAAAAAGGCAGACAAGCAGATGCTTTTCAAAAACTGCCTTTACTCCGGCACAAAGCCTACCAACACGGTGTATATAAACACAATAGCGTCATATATCAGGCACTTATACAACGACCCGCTGGAGCTTTATTATAAAAGTAAAAACAATAAAGATACATAGGACAGTCTTTTCCCTGCATACTCTTATATAAAACATAAGGGTATGCATTTTTTAGGGGGCGAGATCATGATATGCAGCTTTTCTAGTCTTAGGAACAAGGAAGTCGTGAATATGCGAACAGGACTGAAAATTGGCTATGTTGACGATATCGAAATGGACACTCAGGGAGCAAATATAGTGTCGCTCATAGTCTACGGCAAGCCAAGGGCTTTCGGTATTATGGGCAGAGATGAGGATATCATCATAAAATGCTCGGATATCGAGCTTATCGGCGAGGACACTATTCTCGTCAGGTTCAGCGATAGTGCAGTGTGCACAAAGAGCAGGACTGTGAAAGTTGAAAATTTGTTGAAATAATGTGTCATAAACTCTTGAAATGAGAGAGAAAATATGATATAATATTAAAGCAATTCGCACGGACAGGTTTTTGCCGTTGGTCCTGCCGCAAAGCAGGTGAAAGCAAGTAAAACCGTCCGGAGGATAAAAACATCTGCGAAAGCAGAAATCTAAAACCAAACAGGAGGTTACTACAATGGGAGTAGTATCAATGAAGCAGCTTCTTGAGGCTGGCGTACACTTTGGTCACCAGACAAGAAGATGGAACCCTAAAATGGCTCCATACATTTTCACAGAAAGAAACGGAATTTACATCATCGATCTTCAGAAGACTGTAAAGAAACTTGAAGAGGCTTATATGTTCATCCGTGACATCTCAGCTAACGGCGAAGAGGTACTTTTCGTAGGTACAAAGAAACAGGCTGGCGATTCCATTAAGGAAGAGGCACTGAGAGCTAATGCACATTATGTAAATGCAAGATGGCTCGGCGGTATGATGACAAACTTCAAGACTATCCAGCAGAGAATCAAGAGACTTGAGCAGCTCCACACAATGGAGAACGACGGTACTTTCGATCTTCTTCCTAAGAAGGAAGTTGTTAAGCTTAAGCTTGAGATAGATAAGCTCGAGAAGTTCATGGGCGGTATCAAGAACATGAAGAAACTTCCTGGAGCACTTTTCGTAGTTGACCCAAGAAAGGAAAAGATCGCTGTAGCAGAGGCTAAGAAACTTGGTATCCCTGTAGTAGCTATCGTTGACACAAACTGTGATCCTGATGATGTTGATTATGTTATCCCTGGTAACGACGACGCTATCAGAGCAGTAAAGCTTATCGCTGGCTGCATGGCTAACGCTATCATCGAGGGCAGACAGGGCGAGGACGCTGAGTCCGCTGAAGAGGCAGAGAAGGTTGAAGAGGCTGACGAGGCTGCTGAATAATAGCTGAAATTTCAGGCAGGCATTTATAATATATTTGTCTGCCTATTTCGATATAACACATTAGGAGGAATAAAAATGGGTAAGGTATCCGTAGCAGAGATCAAAGAACTTATGACAGCAACAGGCGTTGGCATGATGGACTGCAAGAAGGCTCTTGTAGAGGCTGACGGCGATATGGAAAAGGCAGTAACAATTCTCCGTGAAAAGGGACTTGCTACACAGGCTAAGAAGAGCGGCAGAGTTGCAGCAGAGGGTATCTGCACAGCTGTAGTTAAGGGCAACGTAGGCTGCGTTCTTGAAGTAAACATCGAAACAGATTTCGCTGCTAACAACGACGAGTTCAAGGCATTCGTTGCAGCAGTAGCTGACACAGTAATCGAAACAAACCCAGCTGACGTTGACGCACTCAAGGCAACAAAGATCAGCGGCGGTGACAAGACAGTTGAAGAAACACTTCAGGATCTGTTCATCAAGATCAGAGAGAACATGGTCATCAGAAGATTCAAGAGGATGGAAGGAATCCTTGTTCCTTACGTTCACGGTGCAGGTAGCATCGGCGTTATGGTAAAGCTTGATTCTGACATTGCAGCTGACAATGCTGAGCTCCTTGCTGCTGGTAAGGACTGTGCACTTCAGGTAGCAGCCATGAATCCTGCATACCTCAACAGAGAGTCTGTTCCTGCTGACGCTCTTGACAAGGAGAGAGAGATCATGCTGGCTCAGATGGCTGAAGATCCTAAGATGGCTAACAAGCCTGAGCAGGTCAAGCACAAGATCATCGACGGTAAGATCGGCAAATACTATTCTGAGAACTGCCTCCTTGAGCAGGCATTCGTTAAGGACGATAAGGTATCTGTTGGCAAGTACGTTGAGTCTGTAGCTAAGAAACTCGGCGGCAAGATCAACGTTGTTGAGTACGTTCGTTTCGAGAGAGGCGAAGGCGTTGAGAAGAAGGAAGAGAACTTCGCTGACGAAGTTGCAGCAATGACTAAGTAATTAACGCTTATATAAATAAAGGCCCTCGGTGATGAGCCGAGGGCTTTTTTTATGCCTTTATTGAGGATCAATATTGAAATAAACCGGTGCCAAGCTAGTCATACTGTCCGCCGGCATCGTTTGCAGCCATATCTTGCCCGGTCCTGTGACCTTGGTGTGATAAAGTCCTTCGCCGCTGAAAAGCATTCTCTTTACGCCCTTTACACGCTTTGCCTCGATTCGGCAGGTCGCCTCCATTGCAGCCAGACAGCCTGAATCGATTATCATAGACTGCCCTTTCTTGAGATTGTATGTCACGACTGTTCCGTCAAACTCCAAAAAAACGATACCGCTGCCCGAAAAACGCTCCATAACAAAGCCTTCGCCGCCAAAAAATCCTGCACCTATCTTCTTCTGAAAGTGCATCTCCATTTTTACCGTTGGCTCACAGCCGAGGAATGATTGTTTCTGAGCGATTATTGGGTTGTCCGTCACATCAACAGCCATTATTTTACCAGGAAAACCTGAGGTCAGAGCGATAACGCCACGTCCGTGCTGAGCCGTGTATGTATTCTGAAAAAGCGACTCACCCTGAAACAATCTCGCAAATGCGTTGCCAACGCCGCCGCCAGTGGTCATTGCAAGGTTTGGGGACATCCAGCTCATCGCACCCCTCTCCGTCACAAGCGACTCCCCTTTTTCAAGATAACAAACCAACGCAGGCACTGACGAGCCTTTTATCTCATACTTCATATTCTTCCTCCTCTAATTTTTCAGATAATTGAGAACATCGTCAAGACTGTCCATTTTTTTGTACACCATTGACAATATCTCATCAGTAGGTTCTATAAGGTCAGGCACCATAACAGGTATCATCTTAGCGTTGTATGCAGCCTTTATGCCGTTGTACGAATCCTCCACCGCAATGGTCATCTCAGGTCTAACACCAAGCTTTTCGCAGGCAAGCAGGTATATCTCAGGCTGCGGCTTTGAATGTTTTATCATATCTCCGCCGATTATGACCTGAAAACAATCAAGCAGTCCCGCACCCTTGAGGTTCGCAATAACGCCATTGTAAGATGTGGAAGACGCCAGTCCCACTTTCACGCCCTGCTCTTTCAGATAAAAAAGCAGCTCCTTTGCACCGCTTTTCAGGGGCAGTCCACGCTCTGCGATAATCTCTCTGCAAATGGCCTTAGCCTCTTCATAAAGCTCAGTTACGGACACCTTGTCGCCGTAAGCCTCCTCAAGGATACCCATAGTATCCACCGTGCTGCGGCCTATGCACTTCATGGCGTTCTCATGAACATTTTCAAGACCATATTTCTTGCCCAGCCGTTCCCAGCTTTCAAGCCCTATGACCTCGCTGTCAAAAATAACGCCGTCCATATCAAAAACGATTCCGTCAAGCTCTGATAATTTCACTCCGACCCACACCTCACTTGAAATACATATACAGATTGCATTTTATCATGCCGTTGTAAAGCTTACGCTTTTTATCAGCTTTTTTGCCGAAGAAACTTTCAAACTCCTCGTGGGGCGAGATAATGTAGCATGGGTTCTCTCTTGACGGGCAAAGCCTCTGACCCATTTTCTTATAAAGCTCCTCAGCCTCTTTTATCTCCAGCATACGTTCGCCATATGGAGGGTTGACTATTGTTATCGCACCTTCGATCTGACTGTATTTTGAGATATCCTGCTGTTTGACCGTCAGTTTTGACGCCACGCCAGCCTTTTTTGCGTTGTTTCTTGTAAGCTCCACAGCCATATCGTCAACATCAAAGCCGAAAGCCTTGAACTCGCCCTGTCTGTCGATAGCCTCCATAGCCTCTGCCCTTGCGTTACGCCATGCAGTTTCAGGTATCTGCGACCACTGCTCTGCTGCAAAATTTCTTCTCAGACCCGGAGCAACTCTTAGTGCCTTGTATGCAGACTCAATAAGGAACGTGCCCGAACCGCACATCGGGTCTACCACAATAGAATTCGCACGAACTCTGGCAAGGTCAACAATTCCTGCCGCAAGTGTTTCCTTGATAGGTGCATCATTGGAATTTCTTCTGTATCCACGCTTGTGCAGACCAACTCCCGAAGTGTCAAGATAGATAGTTGCCACGTCCTTATGTATGGCAAACTGTATCTGATGCTTGGGAGCAGTTTCCTCAAAATAACTTATTCCGTAAGCCTTTTCAAGCCTTTTTACGCAGGCTTTCTTTATTATCTTCTGACAGTCAGGGATAGAGTGCAGCTTTGAATTGAGTGCATGACCTTTTACAGGAAAAGCGTCCTCCCTGCCGATAAAGTCCTCGAGAGGCAGTTTCATTACTCCGTCAAAAAGCTGTTCAAAGCTTTCCGCCCTGAAACTTCCAAGCTCTATGAGCACACGCTCACCTGTGGCTATCCACATATTTGCCTTTGCAAGCACGTCAAAATCGCCGTCAAAGCTTATCTTGCCGTCAGTGGTGGTCAAATTATCTCCGCCAACTTTTTTTATCTCATACGCAAGCACGCTTTCAAGCCCGAAATGGCAAGGCACGCACATTCGCAGTTTATTTCCCATACTGATTTCCTTTCAAAAAAGCCTCCATAATTTCATGGAGGCTTTTATTTTTAATGATTTCCGCTGCAATATTCAGGCTCGTTGGATTTCTTATAATATCCAGTCGCCGTGCTGTAGCATGAATTTGACGCAAGCTTACCGGTCTTTGTACAATAGGTGAGCTTTTCTACCGTATCAGGCATCTTGAAAGTCTTGTCAAAGGACTTGTGCTTTTCGTGCTCAGCGATATCGCCAAAAACATTCTTCCAAATAGCACCGATGTTCTGGTACTCATTTGTAGGTATCGTCGCAGGGTTCTCATAACCTATCCAGATACCTGAAACATAGTCAGGAGTGCAGCCCACAAATGACAGGTCATACCAGTCAGATGAAGTACCGGTTTTACCAACAAGGTCGGTATTGTTGAGCTTAGCGTATCTACCAGTACCGTTCTGCTGAGTAATAACGTTCTGCATCATTCTGTTCATAACGTAAGCTGTAGACTCGCTAATAGCCTGCTTGTATCCGTCGCTCTTTTCATAGATAGCATTGCCGTCAACGTCCTCTACCTTTGAAACGTAGGTAACATCATACTTTTTACCGCCGTTGCCGAATATCATATACGCACCCACAAGCTCTTCAAGCTTTGTACCGTTGGTAAGACCACCGACAGTAACTGGTGAGTAGTCAGCGTCCGAATCAGCAAGTGTGGTTATATCAAGCTTTTCTTTCAGGAAGTTGTAAGAATAAGCTGGTTTCATCTTCTGAATGAGCTGTGCAGGAAGTGTATTAAGTGATCTTGTAAGCATTTCAACAGTTGTGAGATACTGCTCAGACCAGTTTGCACTGTCACCGGTTTCAGAATAGTTTACAGGCCACTTTTTTTCCTTGCCCTTGACTTTGATAGTGATAGGCTCGTCCTTGAAAAGGGTTGACCATGTCATAAGGTCCTGATCCAATGCAGGGGCGTATGACGCAATAGGCTTGATACAAGAACCTGGTGAACGTGTGGCATCAGTAGCTATGTTATAGCCTCTGGAATCTGTCTTTTTATCACGTCCGCCGACGATAGCCTTAACGTTGCCCTGATAGTCCATAGCAACAAAGCCCGACCACAGAGTATCGTTTTTCTTGCTCATTTCATAAGTGGTGAAATTGCTCTGTTTCTGCATTTCCTTTTCGACTTTCGTCTGCATATCTCTGTCAACAGTAGTATACGCAGTAAATCCGCCGTCATAAAGTCTTGCAGAGGCGTCCTCCCATGAAATACCGTAATAGTCAGCGATTATCTGTATCGTCTGATTGATAGCAGCGTCCATAAAATAAGATGTCGGACCCTGATCTTTAGTTTCGTCCTCATAGATAGTTGAGCTTGTATAGGTGATGTCGCCTGTTATTTTAAGCTCATAATTGAGTGCCTCGTTGTATTCCTGCTCAGAGATAGCACCATTTTCCAGCATATGGTCAAGTGTATACTTCTGTCTGAGCTTATTATTTTCCATATTATCATATGGGTTGTTAGCAGCAGGCCAGCTTGTCATACCAGCAAGTGACGCTGCCTCAGCAAGGTTAAGGTCCTTGACGTCCTTGCCAAAATAGAAGTTTGCAGCAGCCTGAACGCCGATGATATCATACTCCTGAGTTGTGAGCGGCACAAGGTTCAGATAGCTTTGCAGGATATCTTCCTTTGTGTAAGTCTTTTCCACATTTATGGAACGGAAAATCTCTCGAATCTTACGCTCGATACCGTGAATGGAATCTCGTGAATCATCGCCCGTGATATTCTTGATAGTCTGCTGTGTGATCGTCGAACCACCAATTTGTCTGCCGCCGTATATCGGGATAAATACGTTTACAAATGATGCGAACGTTCTCTTGAAGTCAACGCCGTCGTGAGAATAGAATCTCTCGTCCTCGGTGTAAACAAAAGCGTCCTGAACATACTGCGGGATATCCTCAAGGTCAGCCCAAACGACGTGCTTGTTGCTGTTCTTCAGAGCATAATAGAGGTCATACTCCTGTGAATCCTCATCGTTTTCATCATAATCAGGGTTGACAGACAAAAATCTAGAAATATTGCTTGTTTCCGTCTTATCAAGGCTGATAGTCGTGGTCGTATCTGCAAAATTCAGCACATAGATAGTGAGAACCGTTGCAAATATCGAACAAGTGATAATGAGTATCAGGAATATAGACAGCAAAGCCGTACCCAATATTTTGAGAACTCTGACAGCAGGATTAGTAGATCTTTTCTTTTTGCGTTTTTTCACTGCCGTGTTTTTTATTTCATCCATAAATTTAACCTTTCGTATCTTTATTTGAACTGATATTATTATACCACATACGAATCAAAAAGTTAAGTCTTTTCGGTAAATCTTTAGTTTTTACTAAGGATTTTAAGTATTATGACGATTTTTGTCAGTCCACAAACTGACAAATTGTCATATTATACAAAATAAAAAACGAGGGCGATTTCTCGCCCCCATGAATTTTATTGCTTATTCAGCGTCCTCAGCAGCCTCGTCGTCAGCAGGAAGCAAAGCTCTCATAGACAGGCTGATCCTCTTCTTGTCGAAATCGATCTCTGTGATCTGGCAGTCAACTACCTGACCTACAGAAAGGATATCTGCAACATTGTTTACTCTCTGGTTAGCGATCTGAGAGATGTGGATAAGACCGTCGATACCGTCAATGATCTGAGCGAAAGCACCAAAGCTTGTGATAGATACAACAGTAGCCTTAACTACCTGACCTACCTCATAGTTAGCCTTGAAGATCTCCCATGGGTTCTCAGATGCCTTCTTGTATGTGAGTGAAACTTTCTTAGTTTCGCTGTCTATATCCTTGATAGTAACTTTGATCTTGTCACCAACAGAAACAACATCTGACGGGTGCTTGATCCTGTTCCAAGAAAGATCCATTCTTCTGATAAGACCGTCAACTCCGCCAAGGTCTACAAATACGCCGTAATCTGTGATAGACTTAACTGTACCCTCTACCTCAGAACCGATCTGAGCTGTTTCAAAGAACTTAGCCTGAGCTGCTGCTCTTTCCTCTCTTGCAACTGCACGGATAGAACCAACTGCTCTCTGCTTAGCCTCGTTCACCTCAAGGATCTTGAAACTTACTGTCTGTTTGAGCAGATCGTTAAGGTCAAAATCTCTTCTTGGAGCTGCCTGTGATGCAGGGATGAATACCTTTACGCCGTTTGAAGAAACGAGTACGCCGCCCTTAACAACGTTTGTAACTGTACCTGTAAGAGTAGCATCAGCGTCCTTAGCCTCAACTATCTTCTGGAATCCGAGAACTGCGTCTACCTTCTTCTTAGAAAGTGTAACGATGCCTTCCTGATCGTTTGTCTTGAGAACGATAAGATCGATCTTGTCGCCTACGCTTACGATATCCTCAGGTTTCTTTGTAGGGTCGTCAGAAAGCTCAGATGCAGGAATATAGCCTGTGTGCTTTGTTCCGATATCAACGGCAACTTCACCGTTATTGATATCGGTGACAACGCCCTCTACCTTCATTCCCGTATGTATTTTTTTCAGAGTCTTTTCCAGTTCCTCCTCAAAATTAAATTCTTCGTCAACATTGTTCAACATTTCACTCATGGTCTGTTGTACCTCCTTGATTATATAAGCCGGCGTCGATGCACCAGCAGAAATCCCGATAAATTTTGCACCTGATAAGTCAATATCACTTGCCTTCAGTCCTTCGGCGTCCTCCACAAGCCAGCATTTGCAATATTCTTCACATATGGCTTTCAGCTTGTGAGTATTGGAGCTGTGCAGCCCTCCGACTATTATCATTATGTCGGCAGCCTTTGCAAGCTCCGCCGCCTCCTTCTGTCTTTCAGAAGTGGCACTGCATATGGTGTTATACACCACAGCCTCAGGCAGATACCTCTCAAAAAGCTCTTCGCACTTTCTCCACATATTCTTATTATACGTTGTCTGAGCCAGAATTGCAACCTTTTTTGACGAAAAATCCTTCTCTTTCACCAAATTTTCAAAATCGTCACATGAACTGAACACATAACTCTCTCCGCTGCAATGACCTCTTATACCCATTACCTCAGGGTGCAACTCATCGCCTGCGATAAGAATAACGTATCCCTCGCCCGATTTTTCGGCTGCTATCTTGTGTATCCTCGCCACAAACGGACAGGTGGCGTCGATGACTTCTGCACCTATCTTTGCAAGCTTGTCATACACGTCCAGTCCAACTCCGTGGGATCTGATAACAACTGTCTGGTCTTTCGTGACCTTATCCACCTCGGTAGAATACACTCCCTTAGCCTCAAGGTCAGAAACTACGTTTGGATTGTGAATGATTGGGCCTAACGTTACAACATTATTTCGGTTATCTAATTCATTATACACTATTTTTACGGCTCTGTCTACACCAAAACAGAAACCTGCGGTCTTTGCAATGCAAATTTTACAATTTGTTAACATTTAATGTACCAGCTCCGTGATATTTTTCATGATCTCATTCTTGATATTTTTCAGAGAATGAGGGTCAGTAGCAGTCACACCTATCTCAGCAGGCACTATCGGCTTGCCGAACCTGACTACGACACGCTTTCTGAACTTTAGCTTGCCCTCAAAATTTATGCCAACAGGAACGACAGGCACTTGTGCCACAGCTGCCACCAGTGCAACACCTGTTTTGCCCTTGCCGACCTTGCCGTCCTTAGAACGAGTGCCTTCAGGGAATATAACAAGGTTCCTGCCCTTTTCAAGCTTTTCGATAGATGTATCTATGACCTGAGTGTCGCCCTTTCCTCTTGTGACAGGGAAAGCACCGAACGCCTTTATAAGCAGGGTAAAGAACACATTCTGATGAAAAAGCTCTTCCTTAGCCATATAAGACAGAGGCACTCTTGTAGGCAGTGCGACAAAAACAGGGTCCTGATAACTTCTGTGATTTGATGCAAATATATTTCCGCCGTCCTTCGGGATATTCTCTGTGCCCTCAAATGTGATATTGAAATACAGATGATAAAGCCCGATAACGATATATCTAAGCACTGTATACCAGAACATATGGAAATGACCGAGCCTGTGCTCTTTTTTCACAGGTCTGACAGGCATTATCTCCTTTGCCCTACGCTCTTTTTTTTTAGTCTTGTCTGTTATCACCTTGTAGATAGCCTCAACAGACTCTTCAAGCGTCAGCTCAGTAGAATCCACCTCAACGGCGTCCTCAGCCTTTTTAAGCGGAGCTATCTCTCTGTGAGTATCGTTATAGTCACGCTGGATTATATCCTGCAATACCTCGTCATATGTAGACTTGTCGCCTTTTTCCTGAAGTTCCTTGAAACGTCTTTCTGCTCTTGCCTCAGGAGCGGCTGTGAGGAATATCTTCACGTCAGCATTTGGCAATACCACCGTGCCGATATCTCTGCCGTCCATGATGATATTGTTCTCTTTAGCGATATTCTTCTGAAGTTCAAGCAAGAACTCTCTCACCTCAGGTATAGCAGACACCTTTGACGCACCCATTGATATCTCAGGCGTTCTTATCTTGTCTGAAACGTCCTCGTCATTGAGCATCACTCTCTGACCTGCCTCTGTATAGCAAAGCTTTATAGATATCTCACCAAGCAGAGGCTTTATCTGCTCAGGGTCAGAAAGGTCTGCACCCTTGCTTATAACATAGTAAGCTATAGAGCGGTACATCGCACCTGTATCAACATACACATATTCAAGCTTTTTCGCTACCGCCTTTGCGATAGTGGACTTTCCTGCACCAGAAGGTCCGTCAAGAGCTACATTTATTCCCATATCAAAATCTCCTTATCCAATTTTATCCGCACAGCTATACGCCGTGGAAAACGCTATCTGCAAATTAAAGCCCCCCGTATAAGCGTCAACATCGAGCACCTCGCCGATAAAGTAAAGCCCTTTGCACAGCTTTGACTCCATTGACCGTGGGTCTATCTGTGAAACATCAACTCCTCCACGAGTGATTATAGCCTCCTCCACAGGACGCATACACTTCACCGTGAACGTAAGCTTTTTCACAGTGGAAACAAGCCTTTCACGCTCCTCACGGGTTATCTGATTTACTTTTTTCTCAGGGTCGATACCGCACCTTTTTATTATAAGGGGTATTATCTTCGAGGGCAGCAGTTTGCCCAGTGAGTTCTGAAAATCCCTGTTTGGAAAATCGCTGAAATCACGAAGTATCCTGCTGTCGAGCTGTTCATGGCTCAGTGCAGGTTTAAGGTCGATATCCATATAATACCGTGACTTGTTCATATCACCAAGGTGTGCCGATGCCGAAAGCACGAGCGGTCCGCTCAAACCAAAGTGTGTGAAAAGCATTTCTCCAAGCTCGTGAAAAAGCGGCTTTTCCCTATTCTCTTCACGGAGGGTCAGGGTACAGTTTCTAAGAGAAAGCCCCATTGCCGATGCACATTCCTCACGCTCATATGTGACCACAGGGCAAAGTGACGGCGTTATAGCCGTGACCTTATGGCCCACAGCCTTTGCCAGCCTGTAGCCGTCGCCTGTTGAACCTGTCCGTGGATATGACTTTCCGCCAGTTGCCACTATAACGCTTTCGCCGTAATAATCACCATGCTCGCACTTAAAGCCCTCTGCTCTGCCGTCTTTGATGATAAGCTCTTTCACTTCATCGTCGATAAACTGCACGCCGCAGTCCTCGCAGGCTTTCACAAGAGCCTTGACGATATCCTTTGCGTTGTCGCTCACAGGGAACACCCTGTTGCCACGCTCAGTTTTAAGCTCCACACCAAGGCACTCAAAAAAGCTCATAACGTCCTCAGGTGCAAATCTGCTCAGTGCAGAATACATGAACTTGCTGTTGCGTGGGATATTTTTCATAACAGTGTCAGCGGTGCAGTTGTTTGTGACGTTGCATCTGCCCTTTCCTGTTATCATAAGCTTTCTGCCCTGACAGCCGCTGTGCTCGATGACTGCCACGTTTTTTCCACGCCAGCCGAGCTGGACGGCACAGAACATTCCTGCCGCTCCTGCACCTGCTATAACTGCGTCAAATCTTCTCACTGTGTATCTTCCTCGCTTTTTGCGTAAACATCATATTCGGCCCAGACCTTTTCAAGACGTTCAAAAGTCTGCGACACTCTGTCGATATTTCTTATTGATACCGCAACGATAAGAGCGTTTATAAGGCTCAGCGGTGCAACGAGGGAGTCAACGAACGATGCCATATCACTTCTCGCAAGGAGCAGACTGTCGGCGTACTTTGCAATAGGCGATGCTTTCGAGTCTGTTATTGCGATAACGTTAGCACCATTACTCTTTGCATACTTCAAAGCCTTGACAGTCTGCTTTGAATATCTTGGGAAAGAAATGCCTATCATGGCGTCCTTTTCATCTATCCTCATTATCTTTTCAAACAGTTCGGAAGTCGTGGTGCTCTGAACAAGCTTTACATGAGGGAAAATAAGTCCCAGATAATAAGCAAGGAATGACGCAATAGACGCTGCACTTCTTGTGCCCATTATGTAAAGAGTATTGCAAGACACTATGGTATCCACTGCGTTGTCAAAGTCCTCTTTAGAGGTTTCCTCAAGAGTGCGTCTTATCTTCTCGATATCCAGATTGAGCACCTTTTCAAGCACGTTGTCGCTGCTCATAAGATCGGAAGTGACCTCTATTCTCTGAACTGTGGTGAGCTTATTTCTCATAAGCTCCTGCAAGCCTTTCTGCAAAGCAGGGTAGCCGTCATAGCCAAGCTCCGAGGCAAATCTCACCACTGTTGACTCGCTGACACCAACGGTCTTTCCCAGTTTCTGAGCAGTCATAAAAGCAGCCTTGTCATAATGGGAAAGAATATAATTTGCAATAAGCTTGTGACCCTTTGACAAACTTGACAGCTTTTCATTGATAAGCGTAAATAAATCTTTTTCCATTTCTATCTATACCTTTCAGCTTTCAGCATATTTTATGCCCACAGATCCTCCTGTAGGGCGAGTATTCTTTTTCTTCTTTCTTCCGTCTTGTCCTTGTCGGCGGTATAAACGCCGTTTTTCAGAACAAGCACATCTCCCTCACTGATATCCATAGTTTTGTCAATGGATATATCCTTTTTATCTCCCTGCTCAGTTTCACACACGGCATAGCCGTTTTCTATCCTGTCAACGATAAAAAATTCTTCCATATCACTTTTCTCCCTTTTCGGTAGTCACGCTCAGCCCCTCGCCGTCTGAGCTGAAAACCACAGTGCCCACATCAGCTGTAACATACAAATGCGAGGCATATTTTTTCAACCTTGTGACCGTTTCTTCGTGAGGGTGACCATACTTATTGCCCTTGCCGCAGGATATGACCGCATATCTCGGCATGACCTTATTGAGAAAATCGACCCCTGATGAAGTAGAACTGCCGTGATGCCCAGCCTTGAGCACCTTTGCAGAAACGTCATAGCCCTGAGAAAGTATATCCGCCTCCTCAGTTGTTTCGCAGTCGCCTGTTATAAGAAAGCTGTTGTCGCCGTCAGTTATCTTCACAAGAGTAGAATAATCGTTGAGATTATCGTACTCCTTTTTCGGTGTGAAAAGCTCCACCTTGCAGCTGCCAAGCTCAAATTCCATAGGCTTTGCCTGAGTTATCCTCAAACCCTTTGCCTTTAAGCTTTTGAGCATTTTCTCATAAATGGCAGTTGTCGGCGTTTTATCCGCCTTGACCTTTGGCATTATGAACTTATCCACCTGAAATTCATCTATTATCTCGCTCATTTCACCGATATGGTCGGCATGAGGGTGGGTGGCAATGAGATATTTTATCTCAGTCACGCCCTGCTTTTCAAGGTATTTTTCTATGTTGTTATCGTCGTCCTTATCGCCGCTGTCAATGAGCATAGCCTCGCCCTGTGATATCACAAGAGTGCTGTCCCCCTGACCAACGTCTATAAAGTGCACCTCTGTCTGAGCGTGCTCCGCAGGCTTGTCCTCAACGCCTGCTTTTATTAACAGACTGTCAAAAGAAACTATCCCCGTCAGGTCAAGGACTGCAAAAAGCAGCACTATAAATCCTATTATCAGCGTGACCGCTTTTTTCATGGGTGCAGCCGAATAATTTTTCTTCACTGACCTGCCAGCCATGTTTTTCCTTTCCGACTGAGTTATCTTCTTGCCTGCATCTCAGCCCATTCTTCTTTGGTAATATTTATCTTTCTGGCTTTTGAACCGTCCTGCGGCCCGATTATGCCCATTTCTTCTATCTCGTCCATTATACGGGCAGCCCTTGGAAAACCAAGTTTCAGCTTTCTCTGCAAGAACGCAGTAGAGGCGTTGTTTGTCTGCACGATTATGGATATTGCCTGATTAACGAGGTCATCATCAGGATTAACAGATACGTTATCCCCTCCTGAAGAGCCGCTCTCCTTAGGCTGCGGAGTATTCTCCTCAACCTCTGCAATGACCTCTTCGCTGTATTCAGCGGTATGCTCATTTTTCAGGAAGTTTACGACTTCTCTTATCTCAGCCGTGGCAGCATAGCCGCTCTGCATTCTTATAGGCTTTTTAACGCCCACAGGCTTGTAAAGCAGGTCGCCGTTGCCAAGAAGTTTTTCAGCACCGCTCTCATCAAGTATAACTCGTGAGTCAACGTTGCTTGACACGCTAAGGGATACTCTTGACGGGATATTTGACTTGATAAGTCCCGTGAGCACGTCTGCTCTAGGAGATTGCGTTGCGATTATCATGTGTATTCCTGCCGCACGGGCAAGCTGTGCAAGCCTGAGGACAGAATCCTCTACCTCGCTCCTTGCCGCCATCATAAGGTCTGCAAACTCGTCCACCACAATAACTATCTGCGGCAGAAGGTCTATCTTTGCACGAACTTCGTCCTGCTCCTCCACAGGCTTGCTGCGTTCTTCAAGGACCATATCGTTGAATTCCTGCAAATTCTTGACGTTGTTTGCCTCGAACATAAGATAACGCTTGTTCATCTCATTTACAGCCCAGCCAAGTGCACCGGCCGCCTTCAAAGGCTCAGTGACAACAGGTATGAGCAGATGAGGTATCTTATTATATATCGGGAACTCGACCTTTTTAGGGTCGATAAGTATAAGCTTTACTTCGTCAGGGGACGCATGGTAAAGTATAGAAAGTATTATAGAGTTGGTAAAAACAGATTTACCTGAACCGGTAGTACCGGCAACGAGCATATGCGGCATTTTTGCGATATCTCCGATAATGATATTTCCCTCGATATCCTTGCCCACCGCAAAGGTAAGCTTGCCCTTTGCTTTTCTGTACTCATCGCTGTCGATAAGCTCACGAAGAGAAACTGTATCTCTGTGATCGTTAGGCACTTCTATTCCTATGCAGGCTTTGCCCGGAACAGGTGCCTCGATACGAACGCTCATTGCCGCAAGGTTAAGTGCAATATCATCTGACAGACCTGTTATCTTAGACACTCTCACGCCTGCCGCAGGCTGCAGCTCATATCTAGTAACAGACGGACCTCTGTGTATGCCCACTATCCTTGTTTTAGCACCATAGGTCTCAAGTGTTTCCACGAGCTTTGCCGACTTCTCCTGTATCTCCTGCTGAACGATGTCAGCAGCAACAGGATTTTTCGCATATTTGAGAATATCCACAGGCGGATAAACATACGCCGATATCTTGTTATCCTTTTCAAAGAACGTTGTCTGACCGTTCTTCTCAACATTCACTACAGACGGCTTAACAGGCTCGCCCTTTGACTTTTCGCTGCCTCTGCTGTCGCCGATAGCATTTTCTATTATCTTTTTAAGCTCTTCATTATCAGTAGTCTTTGCTGTTTTCTCAAGCTTTTCATGCGTTATCACAGGTGCTTTGACAGGGTGAACAGGCATATCTATCTTTGAGGCGTCCACCTTATCCGCAGCCTCTTCCTCATCAGCCACAGGCACAAAAGCCTCTGCCGCAGTGTCAGGGTCATCATCAGGATAGAACTTTGCAATATCCACTCTGCCGTTACGCTTAGGTTCTTTCTTCTCTCTTGGAGGTTTCGGAGGCTGAGCCGCACGCTCGATACGCTCCTCGTTCACCGCCTCATAGCTCTTCACAAAAGGCTTTGACACCGCTTTGAGCAGCTGCGGCAGCGTCACATTAGTGAGCAGCATTATGAAAGTGAACGCCACGAGCACGATTACTATTCCCGCACCCACTCTCTTGAAAAGTGCCAGCAAAGGCCAGCCCAGCAATGCACTTGCAAGTCCTCCGCCACGGAGGTTCTTTCCGTCATTGAAAAGCCCCACCAGTTTGAGCCACAATGAACTTCCGTCCACAGAACCCACTTGTATTATCTGAGCCATTCCGCTTATAAGCAGCATGAGCACGCTGCCCTCAACGACCTTTGCAATGACCTTGTTATGGGTCACATCTGAGGCTATCATAAGTGCAACATAGATTATCATAGGTGCGAACAGAAAGACCGTCACTCCGAAAAGTCCCCTGTTCAGCTCATGCAGCCATTTCCACAAGCCGTCGCCCTCAACGAATGTGATGAGCAGCTCCAGTATGCCAAAAAAGAAAAGTATGTAAGACCAAAAGCGTCTGTTTTCCCTTTCTCTAACCGCCGTCATGGAGTTTGACTGTGCAGGCTTGCTCTGAGGCTTTGTATTCTTTTTTGCAGCTGGTGCAGGCTTTTGTGCAGTTTTTTTCTTCGCTGCAGTCTGCTTGTTGGCAGGCTTTGAGCCTTTCTTTTGAGCTGCCATTTATTTTACCATTCCTTTCGGTATTTATCTTATTTAAGCAAATAAAGGCAAAACATAATTGCCTTTATAACCCACAAAAAAGCCTGAAAACAGAATTTCAAGCTTTTTCACAGAAACTGTATTATCTTATGTCATTACTTTGCAAATGAGATAGGGTGACCCATGCACATCTCGATAAACGAGATAACAAGGACTATCACGCCGAGCACAAGGGTATAATAAGCGAACACCTTGAACTTATCCGTTTTCACGAGCCAGCTTACAAGCTTTATCGCACAAAGACCAACAAAGGCTGCCACAACGAATCCCACTGCACAGCTTGCCCAATCTATATCCGCATTGGTTGAAACTGCGTTCTTGACTTCAAGCAGGCAGCTCATAAGTATAACAGGTATGCCCAGTATGAAAGAATACTTTACAGATGTTTCTCTGGTCATGCCTGAGAAAAGTCCTGCTGAGATAGTCGAGCCCGACCTCGAAACGCCCGGCAGAAGTGCAACTCCCTGAAAAAGTCCGACTGTTATTGCGTCCTTGGCAGTGATGTTCGCAGGGGTCTTTTTGCCCTTTGTGCAGCGGTCTGACATGAACAGTATCGCTGAAGTATAGAGAAAGCAAAGTCCCTCGGCGAATATGCTCGAATCCTCTGCGATGCCCTCAAACCAGCCCTTGAACGGCAAAAACGGAACAAGGCAAAAGCAGGACAGTATTATCATTACTATCATTCGTCTTTCAGGGTTCATGTTTTTAAGGGTGAACTTGCCTGAGAAGATATCCTTTATCATGACCCCAAGCTCTTTTATCATAGCCCATATGGTCTTTCTGAAAGCTACGAACACTGCCACCAGTGTGCCAAGGTGAAGTATCGCTGAGAAAAACAGTGCTCCTTCACCGCTGTTGCCCGTGAAGTGCTGATAAAGGGAAAGGTGTCCCGAACTGGACACAGGAAGAAATTCAGTCAAACCTTGTATTATAGCCTGAAAAATCGTATTGATGATACCCATTGCTGTCCTCCAAAATTCTGCTGTATTTGTCAGAGATAAAAGCCGTCACGGCTGAGATAATGTGCAGGGTCTGTGTCCGCCACAGTGTCCTCGCCGTCACTTTCTTCTCCGATATCTATGTCAGTCCTGAACACGTCATAAAGGTCAACTATCGTCTGAAACATTTTCAGCTTTCTCCTTTTCAGAACTGTTTTCTATCATATCATAAAGGCACTCTATCGCCTCGGAAAGCCCTCCGAGCCTGTCGATAAGCCCCTCTTTTACCGCCTGCTCTCCGTCGATAACAGAACCAACGTCCATTACAAGCTCTCCCGTTGCCATCATAAGCTCACGGAAACGCTCAGGCTTTATGGCTGAATTATCGCACACAAAGCGTACTATCCTTTCCTGCATCTTATCGAAATAGGAAAGGGTTTGCGGCACGCCAAGCACAAGACCGTTCATTCTCACAGGGTGAATAGTCATTGTGGCACTGGGCACAATAAAAGACTTTTTCGCACACACTGCCAGCGGCACTCCAATAGAATGACCACCGCCCACCACCATTGACACAGTAGGCGTTTTCATGCTTGCGATAAGCTCCGCAATAGCAAGTCCAGCCTCCACATCACCGCCAACAGTATTAAGGATTATCACAAGCCCTTCGATACTGCGGTCCTGTTCTATCGCCACAAGTGCAGGTATGATGTGTTCATACTTGGTAGTCTTGTTCTGTGCAGGCAAAATGTAATGCCCCTCCACCTGACCGATAATGTTCAGGCAGTGTATAACGTGCTTTGCGTCAGGCATGGTAACAGAACCCATTTCCTTTATCTGTTTCATATCCTCCGCAAGCTTTTCACTTTGTATGTTCTCTTCCTGTTCACACACAGCCGCTACCTCCTGTTTTCATCTTCGACTTTCGTCATAACAGAAGTATTTGCAGTGTGCAGTGAAATTATGCAGGAAAACCGCCACACATTTAATATGATATCACAAATCATACCTAATGTCAACAACTTAGAGGGTCCAAAAAAAACGATTTTGCAGGAATTTTACGGTATCCTGCAAATTGTTTATAAAAAATTTAACTTTGTTTTTGATACTCCTGAGAGAGCACCTGCTCAGACCAAAGTATAAGGTCTGCGAAATCCTCTTTGTCAAGATAGGAGAAATACTTGTTCACCTGCTGACTGTCGTCTGTCGGCTGAGTTTCAGTCAGGCAGTAGCCGTCTGAGGAAATGGTTATATCGGTCTGTGCGTCCTCTTTAAGTCCGAACGTTATCTGAATAAAATCAAGCCCCGGATCTTTTGACGGTGCAGTGCGGTATGATGAATAGCCGAAACTGTCTGTCATTTTCTGAAGTTCCAAATAATCGTCATTGTTTATTATGTAGCACTCACCGTAAACTCCGTCGACTTTTATTTTCACCAGAGCGTATGCACCTTCATAAATGGTATAGTTGTAAAAATCATCAAAGCAGGCATAATACACTGCTGAGTTTCTTTCCAGCACATAATAGCCCTTATAAGCCTTTGATGTGGAGATATCAGCCATTGAAACTTCTTCAATGCTGTTCCACTTGTCATTGCCCATAGCGTCAGCGACTGTCGAGCCGTCCGGCAGGAAAAGCTGCTCATAATAGTTGCCTTCCTCATCAGCGTCTGTTGTAAAATCAACGAGCTTGTCCGATGAGAACTTTTCGTGCTCTGTCTTTTCGATCTTGCCGTCGTCAGAATAGGAATAATACTGCATAGGAGCATTTCTTTCCTTATCATAAGAAAGCTGCAAAAGACCTTTTGTCACCACCGTTATCTCAGTGTATTCGTCGGCGTCTATAAGCACCTCGCCGTTTTTATCGAGCAGACCAACGAACTTTCCTGAACGGAAGGTATAAAACATATCCGCCAACTGTTGTTCACAGGTGTAATCATCAAACGGCTGTTCTTCCACCTTTTTTGTATACTGTGCAGGGTCAAAACTTTTATAGAGCGGCACAGACAGTTCGTCAAGGGATTTTACCTTCCCTAAAAATTCAGGAAACTCATATTTTGACACCTTTGTATTGTTCGGTGCAGCATTGCTGCTGTTTTTTATCTGCGATACCGCAGAGGACTGTGTGCTCTCTTTATCTTTTTCACAGCCAAACAAGGAAAATGCCAGCACCACAGCCAGTGCGGCTGCTGCACATTGTTTTCTTTTTCTCATCATTATCCCCCTCGAATTTTGTTTTGTTATCTCACGGCATAAGCCGTCTACACTATATTATAATACACAAAAACGACTTTTGCAAGCTTTTTATTCTTTAACATAGCAGTATGGTAACACGTTAAATGTTATAAAAGTGTTAAATGTGTAAAAGTGTCTTTACAGAGTGAATATTTTGTGTTATAATATCCTAGTGGCAGTGTTGCTTTTGGCAAGATCCTGCCGCTAATTTTGCTGTTTTATGGCAAGGAGGATGAAATCAAATGGTTAGAGCGATTGTCGGTGCAAACTGGGGCGACGAAGGTAAGGGTAAGCTTACCGATATGCTGGCTGAGAAATCTGATATAGTAGTAAGATTTCAGGGTGGAGCTAACGCAGGTCATACTATTGTAAATCACTACGGAAAGTTCGCTTTGCACACTTTGCCTTCCGGCGTTTTCTACGATCACACAACAAACATTATCGGCAACGGCGTTGCACTTAATATCCCGGTATTCTTCAACGAACTCAAAAAGGTAACATCTGAGGGCGTTCCAATGCCTAAGATACTTATTTCTGACAGAGCACAGATGGTAATGCCATATCACGTTCTGTTTGACCAGTACGAAGAGGAAAGACTTGGAAAGGCAAGCTTTGGCTCAACAAAGTCAGGAATCGCACCTTTCTATTCCGATAAATATGCAAAGATAGGTTTTCAGGTGCAGGAGCTGTTTGACGAAGAGGCTCTCAAGGTAAAGATAAAGAGAGTTCTTGAAACAAAGAACATTCTTCTTGAACATCTCTATCACAAGCCTCCTATGGACGCTGACGAGCTTTTCAATACTCTTATGGAGTATAAGAAAATGGTAACACCATACGTTTGCGACGTATCTGCATTCCTTTGGAACGCTATCAAAGAAGGCAAGAACGTTCTTCTCGAGGGTCAGCTTGGTTCTCTGAAAGACCCTGACCACGGTATCTACCCAATGGTAACTTCATCATCTACACTGGCAGCTTATGGTGCTATCGGTGCAGGCATACCTCCTTATGAGATAAAGACTATCGTAACTGTTGTTAAGGCTTATTCTTCCGCAGTTGGTGCAGGTGCATTCGTTTCTGAGATATTCGGCGACGAGGCTGACGAGCTGAGACGGAGAGGCGGCGACGGCGGAGAGTTCGGTGCAACAACAGGCAGACCGAGAAGAATGGGTTGGTTCGACTGCGTTGCAACTAAGTACGGTTGCCGTATCCAGGGCACAACAGATGTTGCTTTCACAGTAGTTGACGCTCTGGGCTATCTTGACAAGATACCTGTATGCGTAGGCTATGAGATAGACGGCGAGGTAACAACAGACTTCCCTACAACAAGAAAGCTCGAAAAGGCAAAGCCTGTTTTCGAAGTTCTCGACGGCTGGAAGTCAGATATCAGGGGAATCAAGAAGTATGAAGATCTCCCTGAGAACTGCAAGAAGTACATCGACTTTGTTGAAAAGCACATCGGTTTCCCTATCACAATGGTTTCAAACGGACCAAAGAGAGAGGATATCATCTACAGAGAAAGCCCTCTTGCAAAGTAATTTCAGAATTTAAGATATCACAAAAGGCTGCGGCAAAAAGTCGCAGCCTTTTTTCTATATTTTTGCCTTGTTAAGGAGATAGAGGATATCTTTCGGTGAATAGACTTCTATTGCACCGTCACGGAGCAGCGAGCACTGCCCTGCATATTTTTCGCTGAAAATATCATGAGGCGGAATAACGAAAACGTCCTTGTTCTGTGAAAGAGCGTGACCAACCGTGTTCAGCGTGCCGCTGCGTATGCCTGCCTCTATTACCAGTACGCCCTGCGAAAGTGCCGAAACGATGCGGTTTCTTATGCGAAAGTTCTCCGGTGCCGGTCTTGCCTGCGGGAAAAATTCAGACACCGCAACGCCGTGTGTGGCTATCTCACGCTTGAAACCTGACCTGCCACGGGGATAGTCATATTCCAGTCCGCAGCCCATGACAGCCACCGTGCTACCGCCTGCACGCATTGCACTGCGATGTGCGGCAGTGTCGATACCCATAGCAAAGCCGCTTATGATATTGACCCCACGCTCTGCAAGCCAGCCTGTGAACTCTTCCGCCACGCCGATAGAATAATCGCTTGGTTCTCTCGTTCCAATAACAGCGACGCTCTTTTCAAGGCTCAGGCAGCTCACATCACCACAGCAGAAAAGCACCGCAGGCGGACAGTCTATCCTTCTCAGCCGCTCAGGATACAGCGGATCGTCAGGGGTAAGGATATAAATGCCCTTTTTCTCGCAATACTCTGTCACCTGCTTTGCCTGAAAGAACGTACAGCAAGCTATCTTTTCCGCCTCCTGCTGAGTGACATATCCACAGCGGAGGGACAACAGGTCATCACACATTTCTTCAAGGCTGTCATAATAAGACATAACGTCCCACAAACGCTTGTCCGCAGGTCCAAACGCCACATCTAGCCACAGCCACAACAGCTTTCTGTCTGTATTTTCGATCATTTTAACAGCTCCCCTCGTCGGCAGATTTCTTTTAATCTTATTGTATCATATTTTATTGTTAAAAACAACAAAATTTTATAGCATTTTGGTTAAATCAAACGATTTCGGTTGAAATGGGCAAGACCATATGTTATAATGAATATTGAAAATTTGAACTTGAAAGGAATGCTGCTTAATGATAAACAAGCTTGACCTCAGCGGAGAGTGGCAGCTGTGTCTTGACAAGGATTGTAAGGGTACTGACCTTGTTTTCAACGACACCATAAACCTCCCGAACACCACTTCCAACGCTAAAAAGGGCGAGTATAACGAAGAGAGAGAAACAGGCTTTCTTACAGACACATACAAATTTGAAGGCTTTGCATGGTTCAGAAAAAACGTTGACTTCTCTTCTCTTGAATGCGAAAATCTTAAACTCTATCTTGAAAGAACAAGAATAACTGAACTTTATATAGACGGCAAAAAAATAGGCAGACAAGAGAGCCTTTGCACCCCTCACATCTATGACCTGACTGGGCATATCGGCACAGGCGTGCATGAGGTGACTATCTGCGTTTCAAATGTTGGCTACAAGACCAAGGGCGGACATCTGACTTCCCCGGACACCCAGACCAACTGGAACGGTATCACAGGCAGGATAGAGCTTATCGGCTACAAGAATGTACACGCTGAAAATGCTATGCTTTGGTGCGATATCCACAGCAAGACCGTCAGGGTCACGGCTGACATAACAGGTGGAAAAGGCGGCAAAGCTGTCATAAGTGCAGAGAGTTTCAACAGCAAAAAAAGCCACACTCCTGTGGTGCAGAGCTTTGAATACAAAGACGGCAAGCTTGACGCTGTATACAAAATGGGTGACGATTGCCTGCTTTGGAGCGAGCACGAGCCTAACCTCTACAAGCTGAAAATAGATATCGACGGCGACGTGAGCGAGCATATCATCGGTATGCGTGAGTTCAGGACTGAGGGCGGAAAATTCACCATAAACGGCGAAAAAACTTTCCTCAGAGGAAAGCATGACGGCATGATATTCCCTAAGACCGCCTTTGCTCCTACCGACCTTGACGAGTGGCTGAGGGTAATGAAAATATCAAAGTCCTACGGCATGAACCACTATCGTTATCACACCTGCTGCCCGCCTGAGGCTGCTTTTATCGCTGCGGATATGCTTGGAATCTATATGGAGCCACAGCTGCCTTTCTGGGGAACTATCACAGAAGAGGGCGAGGAGAACCACAACCAAGAGGAACAGGATTTCCTTGTTGAAGAGGGTTTCAATATGCTGAGATACTTCGGCAACCACCCTTCTTACTGCATGATGTCAATGGGAAATGAGCTTTGGGGCTCAAAGAAGATACTCAACGATATCATAGGCGGTTATAAGAAGTTCGACAGCAGACATCTTTATACGCAGGGCTCAAACAATTTCCAGTGGTTCCCTAACGTTATTGAGAACGACGATTTCTTTGTTGGCGTAAGACTTGCAAATGACAGGCTCATAAGAGGCTCATACGCAATGTGTGACGCTCCTCTCGGTCATATTCAGACTGATAAGCCTGCGGCAAATCATGATTATGACAGCATTATAAGACCGCAAAAACAGGCAAGCTCCACAGAAGTTTCTGAGGACGGCACTGTTCAGATACAGTACGGCACGACCATGAAAACAGTCAAAGCAAGTGAAGCTGACGCTGACTTTATCCCTGAAGTGCCCATCGTTACACACGAGATTGGTCAGTATGAAACCTATCCGAACTTCAAGGAGATAGAAAAATACACAGGCTCTCTTAAAGCGAGAAACTTCGAGATATTCAGAGAAAGACTTGAAAAAAAGGGTCTTTTGCCGCTGGCTGAGGATTATTTCAAATGCTCAGGAAAGCTTGCTGTACAGTGCTATAAAGAAGAAATGGAGGCTGTTTTCCGTTCAAGACTGCTGGGCGGTTTCCAGATACTCGATATCCAAGATTTCAGCGGTCAGGGCACTGCACTTGTGGGCGTGCTTGACGCATTCATGGACAGCAAGGGGCTTATCACCGACAGCGAATGGAGAGAGTTCTGCAATGACGCCGTTGTAATGGCACGCTTTGACAGCTATGTTTTCGAGGCAGGCATCAGCTTTAAGGCACACGCAGAGCTTTGCAATTACAGACCTGAGCTTAAAGGCGGCAAACTTATCTGCACCCTCGCTCTTGAAAGCGGCGAAGTAATCGGCAAGGTGGAAAAAGATTTTGTATCAGAGGGCAATTACACCGACATTTGCAACGCAGAGTTCACTTTCCCACAAGTCGAAAAGAACACAAAGGCTGTGCTTTCACTTGAGATAGAGGGCACTGACATTCACAATCATTATGACCTTTGGGTGATACCTGCCGTTGAAAAGACCGACATAAGCGGTGCGTACATTTTCGACGAGGTGAACGATGAGGCTGAGAGCCTGTTGAAACAGGGCAAGACCGTGCTTATCCTCCCTGACCTTTCAAAGCTTGAAAACTCTATCGAAGGATTCTATTGTCAGGACTTCTGGTGCTATCATATGTTCTGCATCATTTCACAGATGATGAAAAAGCCTGACCCTGTGGGCACAATGGGACTTCTTATCGACACCGACCACCCTGCACTTGCAGGCTTTGCAGGTGAGAAATACTCCACGCCGCAGTGGTGGGAGATAGTTCAGAACTCACGCTCTATTATCCTTGACGACTTCAAGGGCGAGAAAAACGTTATCGTGAGAACTATCGACAACTTCGACCGCAACCATGACCTTTCACTTCTCTATGAGTATGAAAAGGACGGCGGCAAGGTGGTAGTATGCTCCTGCGACTTTGAAAAGCTTTCCCATTCCCCTGAGGGACGTGCGTTTATAAAGTCTGTTATCGACTATGTGAGAAACTGATATAACGCTTTTTGTCGGGCTGTGCCGATTTACGGTGCAGCCCGATTTTTGTTTGTGCTAGTTGCATAAAACGTCCGCCGAACATTTGTCTGTTGTAACAAAAGTACCGACACTGCGGCTGCATATGGTTCACTTATCAGCGAAAATGTGTTATAATTTAGACGTATGTTATACAGGAAGGTGATGTAAAATGCCAAAAGTAAAACGATATAAATACAAAAATATTGCAGCGGCTCTTGCCATACTGCTTTTGCTTATCCTTGCCATATCTACATCTTGCAGCTCAAAGACTGACAACAAAAAGAAAACTGCTGACAGCTCGTCAAGCTCCTCTGCGGTCACATCTGACAGCAGCAGTAAAAAGCCTGTGAAAAAGCTTACGGGCAATTATATGTATGTTACAAAAACAAACAAGACTGACGTTTCAAACGGCGACCTTGTTCTTGTGAACGGCGACCACAAGTTCTCAGGAACTGTGAACAACACCGACACGGTATACTCATACCTCTTTGACGGCAACGGCAGTCAGATAATGTCCACAAGCAGCACCGAGCTGACAGCCAAGGCTGAAACTTTTAAGGCATTCAACAAAATGGGCTGCGACTTTTACAGTGCAAAGCGTCTTTCAACTCTTATGATAAACACAGCTATGCCTGCGGACGATGATGAAGACAGTTCATCAGCTTGCTATGAGCATGACACTGGTCTTGCTTTCGACCTGCATCTTTATGACGCAAACACAGGCTCTTATCCTGAGTTCACAGGAGAGGGCGACTACAGCTGGATATCCGAGAACTGCTGGAAATACGGTCTTGTTCTCAGATACCCTGAGGATAAAGCTGACGTAACAGGCGTTAGCCCTATGGCTTATCATTTCAGATATGTGGGAATACCTCACGCTGAGATAATGACAGCGAACAAGCTTTGCCTTGAAGAATACATAGACTTTGTCAAGGATTATACATTTGAAAAGCCGCTTACATTCACGGCTTTTGACGACACTGAGTATTCAGTTTACTACGTTGCCGCCGACAAGGGCAGTACGACAAACGTGCCTGTTCCACTTGATGACAGCAACAACGAACGCCCGAACACCATTTCAGGCAACAACGTTGACGGTTATATCGTCTGCGTAAACATGACAGATAATGCAGCACCTGCTGACTCTTCTTCACAAACTGACGAGCAGGCAGCTACAGAATAAATTTCCGGAGGAAAGAAAATGCTTAAAGAAACAGTAGAAATAAAAGTAGATTATGAAAAGGCTGGCGTTTCAGGCGAGGGCTGTGCTCCTGTGCTTGACTGCTATTACAACACGCTCACAGAAGAGATAGGCAGAAAAAGACACAAGGCTGTTATCATCTGCCCTGGCGGAGGATATGACTGGTGCTCTGAGCGTGAGGCTGAGCCGATAGCTTTCAGATTTCTCGGTGCAGGCATATGCTCATTCGTGCTGAGATATTCATGCTATAAAAAGAAATTCCCTACAGACGTTTTGGAATGTGCAGCAGCTGTAAAGTATGTAAGAGATAACGCAGAAAAATTTGACATTGACCCTGACAAGATAATCGTGTGCGGCTTTTCAGCAGGCGGACACCTTGCGGCAACAATGGCAAACTTCTGGAACAGCGAACTGCTTACAAAGCCTCTTGGCTGCAAGCCTGAGGACATCAAGGTAAACGGCTCGATACTTGGCTATCCTGTTATCACTTCCGACCCTGAATACACTCACGAAGGCTCGATACTCAACCTTATCGGCGAAGAAAAGTCACCTGAGCTGAGAGAGCTTGTTTCAATGGAAAAGAGAGTGTCTGAGAACACGCCGCCTACATTTATTTGGCACTGTGCAGACGACGGCTGTGTAAGAGTTGAGAACTCGCTTTGGTATATGTGCAGTCTTTCAAAATATCACATTCCTTTTGAGAGCCACATTTACGAATACGGCGGACATGGACTTGCATTGTGCGACGAAACCACGGCCACATGGGAAGGTCACTATCAGCCTGTTGCGGCACACTGGGCAGAGGCTGCTATAGACTGGGTGCACAGACTTTGATATAACAAAACAAAAGCTCCGTTTTATGCGGAGCTTTTTTATTTTGCCTGAGCAGATAACCGCTGAGATTTTTTGAACAATCATGCTTTTTCTGACATATTATAAAATTGAAAACGCAAAACCAATAACCGGCGTTTCAGATATGGAGGATATTTTATGTCAGAAAAATATTTTTTAGGTGCAATGACGCAGAACGGATTTTCCACTGAATTTGGCAAGATAATGGCTAATAAGGACTATTTCACATTCATACTTAAAGGCGGTGCGGGAACGGGAAAATCCTCGCTGATGAAAAAGATAGCCGCTGAGTTCGAGCCTACCGAAGAGGTCACAAGGTTCTACTGCTCATCAGACCCTGCCTCACTTGATGCCATAGTTCTTCACACATCAAAAGCTATCATCTGCGACGGCACCGCACCACACGTTATGGAGTGTTCCTATCCTGGAGTTTGTCAGAAGATAATCAACCTCGGCGAGTTCTGGGACGAGAAAAAGCTGAAGGCTTTCAAATCTGAGATAATCGAGGTCACAGACAAAAACAAGTCACTGCTTGCAAGGAGCAAAAGGTTCACCACTGCACTTTCAAATGTCTGCTTTGACACATTCAACTGCGGCGAAAGCTGCCTGCTTGAAGATAAGCTGAAAGGGTTTGCAGAGCGTTTTGCCAAAAGACTGCTCAGCAAAAAAGGCTCAGGCAGCGGCAAGACCGATCTCAGACAGCTTACAGCCCTTACAGAATACGGCTGCATGACACAGCTTTCAACTCTCGACAGCTACCTTGACGTGTTCGCAATGAATGACGATTACTACGCAGCCTCCCACAGATTCGTTACCCTGATGTCACAGCAGGCTGTAAAACGCAGCTATGACGTTATCCTCTGCCCTGCTATCCTCTTTGGGAACACCCTGTATGAGCATCTTCTCATACCTGAGGCAGGCATTGCATTTGTGATAAACTCGCCGATAAGCAAGCTTGACAGCTTTGAAAAAGCCATTAACATGAGCAGATTTTATGACAAGAAAAAGATCTCAGCCCTGAAAACAAGACTGAGATTAGATAAAGTCACTGCCACCGACCTTGCAGAAGAGGTTTATTCAGGCATAAAGAAAGCAAAGCAGGTCCATGACGAGATAGAAAAATATTATATCGCCGCAATGGATCACGCCGCCCTTGACAAGGTATGCGACAGCATTTCAAGGGAGATACACGAAAGAACTATAAAATAGTTTTCCACATTCCGTCATAGGGTGCCGGGTCAAAGCCCATTTTCTTATAAAGCGAGATAGCTCTGCCATTTTCCTGCTCAACTTCAAGGCGGATACGGCGGAGCTTTTTGTCGCCATGTTCTTCGATATACTTAAAAAGCTCTCTGCCAAGACCCTTTGAGCGGTATTCCTCCAGCACGAAAAGCTCGTCTATCCATATCGTTATGCCGCCTGCCTCAACGGAATAGGTTTTCATTGTAACGCAGTAGCCAACGTTTTTTCCTTCGCAGACAAGCATATAGCCCTGAACATACACATCTGATCTCATCATTTCGTCAAAGCCGTTTTCAAAATGCTCTCTTGGGATAGGCTTATCCACGGCGGAGGAATTGTAAAACTCCGTGGAAAATCTTATGTAATCTTCCCTATCCTCAGGCACGAATTTTCTTATCATTTTATCTCTCCATTCATTGAATATAATTTGATTATAACATTAAAACAAAAATAAGTCAAATAAAGAACGAACCGCAGATCTCTCCACAGCCCGTTCTTTGGGGATTTTATTTACTTCATCAACTGGAACCCGTTCAGACCGAGGATAGTTTTCTGTACCCTCTGGAAATCACGGTCAGTGCATGACACTATGATATAACATTGATTTTTCTCGTCCGTTTTGTAATCTACTACTTCTACGTTGTTGTTGCCAAGAGTCTTTACCAGCCGTTCTATTTCTATGTTGCGAAGATCGTTAGTACAATTAAATCTGAAAATATGAGTAGATCTAGTTTGCAAGCTTACACCTCGATTTTAAAATGTGATTTTTCAGCAGCCCTAAAATCAGCATCACGGACAGAACAGCCACTGCCAGCAGCACACAAAACGCAGCAGTTTTGTGTCCCAGCAGATACAAGAGCCAAAGCACTACAGTTTGTGCTGTCAAAACTATGAACGTTCTTTTCTTATAGACCCTGTGTTCAACTTCGTCCAGCGGCTTGTTAGGGTCTTCCACAGGCGACAAAACAGCTATAAGCACAGCCGAAAGGATATAAGCCGTGAGAAACACTGCAAAAGTCGGTGCATAATACTTTATAACAAGCTCCGCCCCTATGAGCAGCAGCACGGAAAATACATAACACCTCTGTGGCGTTTTTGCATGAACGCCGCCGCAATAGCTCCTTAGCGGTATATACGCCGCCATGAACAGAACTATCTGCCAAACCATACCAAAAAGCAGACCGATCACGAGAGTGGTCACTATGTTAAGAGCCATTGTTAACCCCTGCTCTATGCCATATAAATACAGCTCCCGTGATCCAGCGTCCGCATTTTGCGATTCTGCCAGAGCATCAGCGATCCGTCTAGAAATCTTTGAAAACATCAGAACTTGCGAAGTTTTTTCGCAGTTTCAGGCATTTTCGGCTGGTGAATGCAGAAACAACAAGCTGAATTTGCAACCATTGTAGTAAGGCCAAGAGCCAAAGCTGCTATCGTTGCACTATATCTTTTTACCAAGCTTGTCATGGCTTTCCCCTCCTTTTTTCATTTTCTGATTCTATTATATCACAAAAAAATCGTTTGTGAAGAGATATGTAATAATTAACCGATTTCATGTAACAACTTGCACGTCAGTCTGTCGAAAAGTGCATTTTTCGCATATTTTCTACACTTTTTTCGCCCATTTTCGACTGGAGCACTATACATGAAAAGTGAGAGTTTTTTTGTTGCAATGTATCGGTTTTTGTGATATAATTATTTTGGGATGATTTTTATTTAACTAGCGAACGAGGAAACATCATGAAATATATTTTTGACTGCGACCGCTGGGGCAGCAGCTTTTGTGTGCCGTCTAAAGTGGTTGAAAATTACATAAAATTAAGCGACGGGGATTTTGTGAAAGTCCTGCTTTGCATACTCTGCTCACCTGAGCGTGAATGTGATACAGCAAAGCTTGCGGAAAAGTCGGGACTTTCTGAAAACACCGTTATCGACGCCATTACTCACTGGGTGTCCCTTGGCGTTATCACCGCAAAGCGTGGCGACGGAAAACAGCCTGTTAAGGCACAAAAAGTTTCCGCACCTGCGGCAGTGGCTGAACCTGTTTCAAAGGTCGAGGCTGTGGCTGCAAAACGTCAGAGCGTGTCAAACAAGCTGCACATAAGCTACAAGAACTCTGAGATACTGGAAAAACAGCAGAAAGACCCTAACCTTGCCCACCTTTTTGACGGGATACAAACTGTTTTGCAGCGTACTATCAACGGCACTGAGCAAGGCGAACTTCTTGCACTTTATGAGTATTACCGCTTTGACGCTGCGTCTATACTCCTTGCGGCGGAATACTGCGTATCACTGGACAAACGCAGTGTGGCTTACCTTGTGACAGTAATGCGGAGTTGGTATGAGCAGGATATCTGCACCTATCCGCAGATAGAGCAAGAGATAATAAGGCTGTCGGACATAAAGAAATACGAAAACAGGATACTTAAAATATTCGGTCAGACTGCAAAGCCTTCAAAGATGCAGCTTGAAATGATAGAAAAGTGGCGTACTATGGGCTTTACCGCCGAAATGCTGGAGATAGCTTACAACAAGTGCGTGAACAATACCAATAAGCTAAGCTATAAATATATCGACGCCATACTTTCAAATTGGTCGGGCAAGAGCATAACGACCCCTGAACAGGTCACACATGAGGACGAAAAACACCGCACCAATACCAAAAAGCCTCAGAATACCGACAAGGGTGATGAAAAGCAGACGTCCTATGACCTTGACGATTTCGAGAACTTTGCCATGAATTTTGACCTGAGCAAAACAGGCAAGCTTTGATAAGGAGTAAAAAATGAAATATTCACTTACCGCCTATGACAAGGCTGAAAATGAACTTAAAAGACGGCGTGAGGCTGTGGCAAACGAGCATGAGGCTCACGCTCAGGAGATAGCACAAAAGCTCCCTGAGATAGCTGCCCTTTCAAGGACGCTCACAGAAAATAACTGCGACCTGCTGAAAAATATAGTCGGACAAAAAGGTCACGGAAAAGACCTTATAAACAAGATAAGAATGAACAATCTCAACACCCAGAGGGCGATAAAAGACCTGCTCAAAGCAGGCGGATATCCTGAGGACTATCTTGATTACCATTACAACTGCCCGAAATGCTGCGATTACGGCTATCGTGACGGTATAAAATGCCAGTGTTTCACCGAGCTGCTGAAAAAGTATACTATCGAGGAGCTAAACGAGAATTGCAGCATAAAACTGCACGATTTTTCCGAGTTCCGAATAGATTTTTACCCTGACAGCGACAGCAGCGGAATGTCCCCAAGGGACAGAATGAGAACGGTCTATTCCAACTGCCGTGAATATGCCGACAAGTTTCACACAAGCTCCCCTTCCCTGTTTTTCTTTGGCAGAACTGGACTGGGCAAAACCTTTCTCTCCGCCTGCATCGCAAATGAGCTTACTAAAAAAGGCTACAGCGTTGTGTTCGGCTCACTTCTCAAGCTGTTAAGACAGATAGAGGACGAGCATTTCGGCAGGGCTGAAGGTCAGACCCTTGACATTATAGAAAACGCTGACCTTGTTATACTTGACGATCTTGGTTCAGAGTTTCAGACCAGCTTTACTGACGCCGTGCTCTATGAGATAATAAACGAGAGAATAAACCTTAACAAGCCGACTATAATCTCCACAAATCTTACCAAAAACGAGCTTAACTCAAAATACAACGAACGTATAGTTTCAAGACTGACAGGCTGTTTCTCTCCTATAATGTTCATGGGCAGCGATATCCGACACGTCAAGCTGAAAAATAATCTTTAAGGGGTAACAATATGAAAAAAATAAAGGGGATAATGCTGTCACTTCCTGTGCTCATGCTTGCAAACGCACCCGCACTGTGGAAGATGTGCAGCATCCGAACATGGCAAAAAACGCTTATTATCCTGCTGCTTGCGTTATACACATTAGTCTTTATCGCAAAGTCACACGGAAACAAACAGGCTCAGAGAAAAATGCGGCGGCTGGATTCAGGTGCGTTTGTTCTGGGCTGCGGCGTTATGCAAAGCGTGATACAGCTTTTTGTCATCATCGCACTATGCTTTACCGACCTTAACGGCTGGCGGCTGCTTGCAAATGGGCTTTGTGCTTACGGCGTGACCACACTTGTGTGTCTGAGCGGCATAGTAAGGATCGCAGCGTCGGCACGTCAGGTGAAAGTGCTATGGTATGTTCTGCTGCTCTTCACATGGTACATACCGCTTGTGAACTGCCTTGTGTTCAGAAAATTCTACAAGGCGGCACGGAGCGAATACTTCTTTGAGCAAGCTAAACTCGACCTTAACGAGGCACGCAAGGAAAATGAGATATGCAAAACAAAATATCCTATACTCATGGTTCACGGCATATTCTTCCGTGACTGGCAGATAGTAAACTACTGGGGCAGGATACCTAACGAGCTTATACGAAACGGTGCTGAGATTTTCTACGGCAAGCAGCAGTCTGCCAACAAAGTTTCATTAAGTGCCGAAGAGCTTGCAGACAGGATAAAGGAAGTGCTTGCAGAAACGGGTGCTGAAAAGGTGAACATAATCGCACATTCAAAGGGCGGACTTGATTCGAGATACGCTATCGCACACCTTGGCATGGACAAATATGTTGCGACCCTCACTACCATAAACACACCTCACTACGGCTGTAAATTTGTTGATATGCTCCTTGAGAAGATACCTGACGGCATAAAGAGATTTGTTGACAACAAATACAACAAGCTTTTCACCGCCCTTGGTGACAAAAGCCCTAGCTTTATAAACGGCGTTTACGACCTCACCTATAAAAACTGCTCCGAAATGAACGCAGTGACCCCTGACAGTCCCCTTGTTTCATACCGCTCCGTTATGAGCAAAATGAACAGCATACGCTCCGCAGGATTTCCGCTCAACTTCGGATATCTCCTTAACAAGCCTTACGGCAAAGGCAATGACGGACTTGTAACGGTAGAATCCGGCTTATACGGCGAGAACAGCCGCATGATAGAACACCAAGGCAAGCGTGGAATTTCCCACGGTGATGTTATCGATCTTTTCAGGGAAAACATCAAGGATTTTGACGTAAGAGATTTTTACGTTAATCTGGTAAAAGAACTAAAAGAACAAGGTTTCTGATAAAAATACCCGTATCGCAGGATACGGGTATTTTTCTATATTTTCGGGAAAATAAAATACTCCTTGCAAAATATTACTGTTCTTACTGCACACCCTTAACAAGCTCGTCTTGGATATCTTTCAAACATTCAAGCAGAACAGGGTTGAATGTGCCGCACTCCCCGTTAAGTATCATATCCATAGCTTTCTCATGGGTGTATGCCTTTTTATATACTCGTTCGCTGACCAATGCGTCATAGACGTCAGCAATAGACACTATCTGTGCCGAAATAGGTATCTCGTCGCCTTTAAGTCCGTCAGGATATCCCCTGCCGTCATAACGCTCATGGTGCCACCTACATATATCGTGTGCTATCTTTATAAGCGGCTCGTCATGGAACTGCTCAAGGCTTTCAAGCATATTCGCTCCGATAGCAGAGTGAGTTTTCATTATCTCAAACTCTTCTTTCGTCAGCCTGCCCGGCTTGTTTAGTATCTTGTCATCTATACCTATCTTGCCTATATCGTGCAGTGCCGCAGCCATTGGTATGAGCAGCTGTTCTGTACTGCTCAAAGTATACTTGTTCGTTCTCATAGGCAGTCTGTCAAGGAGCAGTTCGGTTATCCTCTTTATATTCACCACATGGCTGCCGCTCTCGCCGTTTCTGAATTCAACTATCTGACTGAGTATGCTCACCATCATGCGGTTGTTTTTATCTCGCTCGTACATTTGGTCGCTCACAAGAGTAATGAGCCTACGCTGTTTTGCATACAGCTTTATGGTGTTGAACACACGCTGATACACAACATGAGCGTCAAAAGGTCTGCTTATATAGTCAGACACACCAAGCTCATAGGCTTTCCTTATGGACGAAACAGAGTCCTCGCTTGATATCATTATAACAGGTATATCCTCTATCCAGTGGTGCTCAGCCATATAATCTAGCACCTCAAAACCGTCCATTTCAGGCATGACGATATCAAGGAGCACAAGGGAGATACCAGTACCATACTGATCGAGCAGCTTTATACATTCCTTGCCGCTCGCCGCATCATGTATCCTATATTCGTCCCCAAGCATTTCCGCAAGTATCTCTCTGTTTATCTGCGAATCGTCAACGATAAGTATTTCCAGCTTATTAGACTCGTCCACTGCAAGCTCGCTTTCCTCAGTGACCACAGTGTTTTTCTTTGACTTTGCCTGATACATAAGCTTGTCAGCCTTGCTCACAGCCTCTTCAAGGCTCTTTCCGTCAGTGAAAACTCCGCCAACGCTTGCTGACAAACGTATATTAGAATATCCTGCCACAGTCGCAGCGTGGATATTTCTTTTTATCTGCCTGAGCTTATGGGCAAAATCCTCCTCTTGTATATCAGGCATAACAAGCAGGAACTCATCACCGCCGTAACGCACAAGCACATCTGACTTTCTTATACAGCGTCTTATAACGTCCACCACCGTGACAAGCACCATATCGCCTGCGTCATGACCGCAGGTATCGTTATAAAGCTTGAAATCATCAAGGTCTATCATTGCAACGCCTGCCACAATGTGAGATTTTTTCAGCTTATCCTCAAAATATCTTCTGTTATTAGCCCCAGTGAGAGCGTCAGTATACATGGCGGCATGATATTTCATAAGCTTGTTCATAAGCTTTTCCCTGTCGTTCACGCCCACCAGCGAATCGTTATCGAGCCTTTTTATAAGCTCCATAACATAAGGCTCACCGTCTACCTCAACATATCTTGAAAAGACCTGATAGATATCAGAATCCATAAATTCAAGCTTTGTTCTCGGCTTTTTATCAAAAAGAGTTTTCATAGAAATGCAGTTTTCGCAAGGATCATTCACTTTCCAAAAAGAAAAGCACTGACATGGTATCTCACCATTTGTGCCGTGACTTTCATGGATATCATCTGCTTTAAGCAGTCTTACAAAATCAAACGTCTTTCTGAGAACGTCAATTTCCTGTCTTATCTGCTCCATAGTAGAAATACAACTGCTTTCGCCGTCGTCACTACAGCTCCATAGCTTATATACGTCCATATAACGTTCTCCTTATCCTTGCGTCTTTCATTTCCTGATCTTCTTGTTTTTTTCAACATTTCTAATTTCTATATTATAACATACCCTCAGCCCATTGTCAATAGACAGATACTAATTATAATATTGTTCACAATATTAACTGGTACACATTTTCATACAAAATCAGTCGGAAATCATTCTGAAACATATACTTTAAAGAAAATTCGTTGACAAACGCCTATAGGCGTGTTAAAATATACACTGTAAAACTTGCGTGGATTTTTCCTGACCATATGTCACTTTTCGCCACACAGCAAACAAGCTGTGCGGCTTTTTTATGTCCATAAATTAAGGAGTGAAAACAAAACTTATGAACAGTGATTTCATGAAAACAAGACCAATATTTCCGCTGCTGCTTTCAATGTCCCTGCCAATGGTGATATCTATGCTCGTAAACTCTCTTTACAACATCATTGACAGCTTTTTCGTGGCAAAGATAAGCGAGGACGCAATGACATCGCTTTCACTGGTGTTCCCTGTGCAGAATTTTATAAGTGCCACTGCTATCGGCTTTGGTATCGGCATCAATGCGGTCATTGCCATATATCTTGGTGCAGGCAGAAAAGAAAAGGCTGACATTGCCGCAACTCAGGGACTTGCACTTTCAGCGGTGCACGGCATTGTCCTCATGATAGTCTGCATACTCATAATGCCTGCATTTCTCGGTATGTTCACAAAAGACAGAAACGTTATCGACCTTGGCACGCAGTATTGCAACATTGCATTCTCGTTCTCCCCTGCCATAATGCTCGGCATCGCCTTTGAAAAGATATTCCAGTCTGTGGGCAGAATGAGGATATCAATGTTCAGTATGCTCTGCGGCTGTATCGCTAACATAATCCTTGACCCACTGCTTATTTTCGGCATAGGCTTTTTCCCGAAAATGGGCATACGAGGTGCGGCACTTGCCACAGGTATCGGTCAGGTGCTCACACTTGCTATCTACATTATAGCATACCTCCGCTGTGACCTGCCTGTAAGTCTTTCGGCAAAGCACAAACGTCCTGACGGCAATATAATCGCCAAAATGTATTCCATAGGAATTCCTGCGACCCTGAACCTTGCCCTACCGTCGCTGCTCATATCCGCACTTAACGGCATTTTGGCAGCGTATTCACAAAGCTATGTACTGGTGCTTGGAATTTACTACAAGCTGCAAACCTTTCTCTATCTGCCTGCCAACGGCGTTATTCAGGGAATGAGACCTGTTATCAGCTTTAACTACGGTGCAGGCGAAAAAGAGCGTGTGAAAAAGATATACCGCATAGTGCTTTACATGACAGGCGTAATAATGGCGGCAGGCACGATAATTTGTGCGGCACTCCCTGCTCAGCTCATTGGACTTTTCACAGACAATCCCGACACTATCGCTATCGGAAAAACTGCCCTGAGGCTTATTTGTATAGGATTTATAATTTCAGCCCTGTCCGTTACTTCCTCAGGTGCACTTGAGGGCCTCGGCATGGGTATACCGTCACTGCTTATCTCCCTGTGCAGATTTCTTGTGATAATACTGCCGCTGGCATTTTTCCTATGCAAGCTCACAGGTCCGACAGGCGTTTGGAACGCTTTTTGGATAACAGAAGTTCTCACCGCCATAATATCTGTGTTTATCTACAAGTTCTCAGTGTCAAGACAAAAAGAGATACAATAAATTATCTCGCCTTTCCCCGCAGGCTGCAAAAAGATGTTGACATTTTGCCAAAAAAGTGTTATAATATTAATTGTACGCCGCTGTGGTGGAATAGGCAGACACAAGGGACTTAAAATCCCTCGGGGTAAAACCCGTACCGGTTCAAGTCCGGTTAGCGGCACCAAAAAAAGCTCTTATATCGCACTTTTGCGGTCTAAGGGCTTATTTTTTGCGATAAAAAAGGCAGACCGTTTCGTAACAGTCTGCCATTTTATCATTTATTCTTCTTCCTTTTTTATCTTGAAAATAAGCCTCATTATCCCCGATATGACCTTTGGACTCTTCACAACTACAACTTTCATAAGTATTACCTCCCGAAATGTTATAGTTTATATTATTCAAAGATCAAAAATCGGTTACTAAATATGACTGCACAGCAAGCAAATATCCGCTTTTGAACGATATCTCAGCATATTTTCTTCCGTCCTGACCCTCGACTCCCTTGATAACATTTGATATGCCAAGAGGAAAATCATTAGTCAGCGTACAGTCCTCCACTTCATACTTCGCACCCTTTATGGTCAGACCCTCTACCTTGTCAGTATACGCCACAAGTGAGAACGAAAATCCCTCACGGTCATATATCTTATAGCTGCCTGCACGGTAAAGCCGCATTATCTCCCTGTCCGCAGCAATAACGCCCTCACCGCCGTGAGATAAAATATATCCCAAAGACTGGATATTTCCAAGCAGGTGGTCTATCCGTCCGCCAGTTGCACCGAATATGAGAAAATCATCACACCCCGACTCGAACCCCTGCTTTATTGCAAGCATAAGGTCTGTATCGTCCTTTTCCGAGGGGAATATCTCTATATTGTCAAAAACAGGTCTTTCGGCAGAGTCAAAATCTCCCATTATAATGTCCGATTTCACGCCCACCGCCTGTGCAAGCTTATAGCCACTGTCGGCAGATATTACCAGCGAATTGTCGATAAACTCCTTGTATTCACTGACGCACTGAGCCGAAACAGCCTCGCCGCCTGAAAAAATAGTGCATTTTTTACTCATTTTTATATTCCCACTCCTTCAGCTGCTTTGCCTGCTCGTACATTTCAACATAGCTCTCGTGTCTTGACTTCGCTATCTCGCCGTTTTTTACCGCCTCTATCACCGCACAGCCCTTTTCCTTTGTGTGGCTGCAATCAGGGAATCTGCACTTTCCCTCGTATTTTTCAAACTCAGGGAAACAGCCTGCAAGCTTGTCCTTGAAAATAATGTCATATCTGTTGGTATCAAAAGAAGAGAACCCAGGGGTATCGGCGATATATCCGCCGCCCTCAAGTTTATAAAGCTCCACATGGCGAGTGGTGTGCTTTCCTCTGCCAAGCTTTTTGCTTATCTCGTTGGTGGCAAGCCCAAGCGTCGGGAACATATTATTGAGCAGCGAAGATTTTCCAACTCCTGTGTTGCCGGTGAATGCCGACAGCTTTCCCTCAAGTGCCGCCTTTACGGCATCGCTGCCCTCGCCTGTGGTGTTGTCCACCTGAAAGGTCTTTATACCTGCACTCTTGTAAATATCGACCAGCTCATCACAACCTGCCCTGTCTATCTTTGTGAAAACAACGATAGGCTCTATCTTCTTGAACACAGCTATAGCGATAAATTTATCAAGCAGCAAAAGATTAGGCTTAGGCTCGCAGGTCGAAGAAACGAACACCAGCACGTCGAGATTAGCAAGCGGCGGTCTTATAAGAATGGAACGCCTTTCCTCTATCTTTTCTATAACGCCGCAGCCGTCGTCCTCCAGTGAAAATTCTACCCTGTCGCCGCACACTGGGGATATATTTTTCTTTCTGAAAAGTCCCCTTGCCTTACATTCATAAACGCCGTCGGAGGCTTCTACATGGTAGATGCCTCCGATAGCTTTAACGATTATTCCGTTCATGAACTACTGACCCTGCTCGTCTGCTGGCTGCTCAGGCTCTGGTGCCGGCTGCTCAGAAGTCGTTGTTGTAGTCGTGGTAGGCTCTGTCGTAGTCGCAGATGTAGTAGTTGTTGTAGTTGTTGTCGGAGTGATGTCTCTCAGACCGCTTTCATTCAGACTTCCACTGAGGGTAGCCGTCTTTTTATCATAGTCGATATCGTAAACTGCGTAGCGGCACTTCTGCTGATTCTCGTCATTTGTGATGAAGATAGTCAGTGTTTCAGTCTTTTTGCCCTTAACAGTTACGTTTACAGAACCGCCTGCAACAGACTCGCCGCTGCCAATCTTCTGTGTGTATGCAACGTTGCCGTTGTTGTAGATATCGATAGAATATGAACCGTGGATACCGCTTGGAAGTGGCAGTGAGAATGTTACCTCAACAGGTGAAGTTTCGCCGGTAGAAACGTAGATAGTAACTGTTGTGTCACGCTCAACGTATGTGCCCTCATCTGTATCCTGCTCGATTACCTTGCCCTTGTCGCCCTCATGCTCGATCTCCTTGACCTCAGCCTTGAGCTTGTTCTCCTTGAGCATTGCAACAGCCTTCTCTTCTGTAAGACCTACAACGCTTGGTACCTTAACTCTTGTTTCAACAGGTCCTTTACTTACAAACAGTGTAACAGTTGCACCTACAGCATACTGCTCGCCTGCTGCCGGCTGTGTCTTTACAACAAGACCTGAGCCGATATCGTCAGACCAGATATCTCTCTTTACGACTACGAATCCGGCAGCTTTAAGCTCACTTTCTGCCACAGTGCCGTCTTTCTTCACCATGTCAGGGATAGTAGCCATTTTCTTGCCCTTACTTACAGTAAGTGTAACAGTAAAGCCTTCCTTGACTGACTTTCCTGCTGCCTGGCCCTGGAATGTGATTATTCCTTCGTCATACTGATCGTTATATTCTTCTGTGATATCGAATTTAAGCTTGTCCTTATAGTCCTGCTCTACCTGGACGATATTCTTGCCCACGAAATTAGGCAGAGTTACCGTACCTGTATGCATACCGTTTGAACCGCTGAATGACTTGAACACAACGCCAACGATGATAAACGCAGCGATGATAACCACAGCTACTGTAACAGCCAGCAGGATAGGAACAACGTAAGAACGCTTTTTCTCGTCCTCTTCCTCCTCATCGTCCTCCGACTCTTCGTCATCGTCCTCATATTCCTCGTCGTCATCATAATCTTCATCGTCCTGCTCGTCATCGAAATACCTGTTATCATTAACTGCAGGCAGCGGAACAGGATTGTTCTTATATCCGAAAACTACAGACGGATTGAGCTTAAAAGTATCTATATCCTTTATCATCTCAGCTGCTGACTGATAACGTCTTGCAGGATCTCTTTCCATAGCGTGCATAACGATCTCTTCCAGAGCCTCAGGGATAGAAGGCATTATCTCTCTTGGCGGAACAGGATCTTCCTGCATATGCTTGAGAGCGATAGCCACAGGATTTTCGCCGTCAAAAGGCTTTCTTCCTGTAAGCATCTCATAAAGCATTACGCCTACAGAGTAAATGTCAGATCTCTCATCTGTCATATCGCCTCTTGCCTGCTCAGGTGAGATATAGTGAACAGAACCGATAGTCTTGTCGGAAAGGGTCTTTCCGTCTATCCTTGAAAATCTTGCGATACCAAAGTCCATGACCTTTATAGTTCCGTCAGGGAAAAGCATTATATTCTGCGGCTTGATATCTCTGTGAACGATACCCTTGTCATGAGCGTGCTGAAGTGCACGGAGTATCTGCGTTACAAAGTGCAAAGCGTCTTTCCATCTGAGCACGCCCTGCTGCTCGATAAACTCTTTAAGTGTGATTCCGTCGATATATTCCATAACGATGAACTGTATCTCATCAGAAAATCCAACGTCATATATCTTCACGATATTAGGGTGTGAAAGCACTGCGATAGCCTTGCTCTCGTTTCTGAAACGTCTGAGAAATTCCTCGTTCTGTGAAAACTCAGGTTTAAGTATCTTCACCGCAACAGTACGGTTTTCCATTACGTCAACAGCTTTATAAACGTCAGCCATGCCGCCAACGCCGATAAGCTCGGTTATCTCATATCTGCCGTCAAGCTTTTTGCCGATATTAGAATCCATAAAATTCAACTCCCAATTTATTTTAGTTTTATTGTCGTCCTGTTAGTTCGCTATGACCGCAGCGGTGATATTGTCCTTTCCGCCGCACTCGTTCGCAAAAGCGATAAGCTGTTTTATAGCCTCGTCAAGATTATTGCCGAACACAGTTTCATATATCATCTTGTCCGTGCAGTAATTTGTCAGACCGTCAGAGCAAAGCAGCACCGCAAAGTTGTCATTTTCCTCAAGCTCGAAATAATCCACCTCAACATCAGATTCAACGCCCACAGCCTTTGTGATAACGTTTCTCATATGATGATTTGCAGCCTCTTCCTTGGTTATCTGACCAGATCTGTAGAGCATTTCCACATAAGTATGATCCGTGGTGATCTGCGTTATACCGTCCTTTGTGAGCAGATAGCCTCTGCTGTCGCCAACGCTCACCATATAGACCGTTTTGTTCACCACCAAAGCCGCAACACAGGTCGTGCCCATGCCGTTTTTGTCGATATCCTCCTTGCTTTTACCATACACCAGCGTGTTTGCATAGTGCACCGACGTAAGCATAAGGTTTCTTATGGAATTTGGTTTCATATTCTCTCGGAAATTTTCCTTGATGCGTTTCACCACTGCGTCAATGGCAAGCTGACTGGCAACTCCGCCTGATGACGCTCCGCCCATACCGTCGCAAACAACGGCGACCGCAATATTGTCAGCAAGGAACTCGGTATGCACCCTATCCTGATTTTCGCTGCGTTTTTTTCCGATGTCCGTATCAGACGCTATAAACAAGCAATTCACCACCTTTTATCAGATCTCATATTCCCTTCTCAGCTGACCGCAGGCAGCGTCTATATCCGCTCCCAAAGTCCGCCGCACAGTAGCGTTTATCCCAAGCTTATCCAGATATTCTCTGAACCTGTTGGCTGACCTTCTGTCAGAATGATAATTACGCTCCTTTATCTTATTAACAGGGATTATATTAACATGACAGACAAAACCGCCAAGAAGTTCCGCCAGCTCTTTGGCGTCCTCCATGGAATCGTTATGCCCGTCTATCAAAGCATATTCAAAGGAAATCCTCCTGCCCGTTACCTTAAAATAGTATCGGCAGGCTGCAAGAAGTTCATTTATGTCATACCTGTCATTCACAGGCATTATCTCACTTCTGCTCTTATTATTAGATGCGTGCAGGGATATGGACAGTGTTATGCCCAGTTTTTTCTCTGCAAGCTCATAAATTCTCGGTACTATGCCGCAGGTAGACACCGAAACGTGCCTGAGCGACATATTAAAACCTTTAGGACATGACAGCACTTCAAGAAAATTCACCACGTTGTCGAAATTATCCATAGGTTCGCCTATTCCCATAAGCACAACGCCAGATATCTTTCTTCCACTGTCACGCTCCGAGGCGTATATCTGCCCCAGTATCTCCGAGGACGTAAGGTTGCGTTTGAACCCTGCGATAGTTGACGCACAGAAACGGCAGCCCATTTTACAGCCCACCTGTGTGGACACGCAAATGGTGTTTCCATAGCTGTATTCCATTATTACAGATTCCACATGATTGCCGTCCTCAAGCTCATATAGATATTTTACAGTATTATCGGTATGAGATTCAAGCTTTTTTGACACAAATAGTGATTTTAAACAAAATTTTTCATTCAGCAGATTCCGTAATTGTACAGATAGATTAGTCATTTCATTAAAACTTGACACACGTTTTACGTGCAGCCAGTCAAATATCTGCCCTGCCCTGAACTTCTTTTCGCCAAGTTTCAGTATCTCAGCCTCAAGCTCCTCAGGCAGAAGTCCCAGTATATCTATTTTTCCATTATCATCAAAAGCTACCAAATAATCACCTCAGCCTGATAAACTTAGCAATAAAAAATCCGTCTGAATCATATTTTGCAGGTGTGATAGACATTCTGCAAAGACCGCTGTCGCTGCTGAAAGCCTCGCCAAGCGGTGCAGGCTCAAAATCAGGGTGTTCAGCCAAAAATCGGTCTGCCACCTCGTCATTTTCCGCCCTTGACAGCGTGCAGGTGGAATACACCAGCGTTCCGCCAACTTTTACATACTCTGCCGATGTTTTCAGTATATCATACTGTATTTCGGGAAGTCTGTCGAAATCTGAGGGTTCTTTATACTTTATCTCAGGTTTTCTTCTTATAACGCCCAGTCCGGAACAAGGAGCGTCGCAAAGCACCTTATCAGCCTTTGGCATATCCTCGCTGAAGACCTTAGCGTTGTTCACTCCTGCGGTCACGCAGTCAAGACCGAGCCTTTTCGCTCCGCTTTCAATAAGCCCTGCACGGTTCTTGTGCAGATCGAAAGCAAGCACCCTGCCCTTGTTGTTCATGCGCTCGGCAATGGTGAAAGTCTTTCCACCCGGTGCGGCACAAAGGTCAAGCACTGTATCGTTCTCCTTTGGATCAAGAGCCGCACAGCAAAGCTGGCTCGACAGATCCTGAACGTGTATCCTGCCCTCTTTGTAAGCTTTAGTATGCTCCACCGCTCCTGCACCGCATATCCTTATACAGTCAGGCAGCACGGAGAGCCTTTCAAAGGTGATGCCCTCCTCGGCAAGCATATCAAGGGTGCTTTCAAGAGAATGAAACACAGTGTTCACTCTCACAGTGACAGGAGCTCGTCCCACAGAGGTCTTTAGCATTTCAAGGCAAACTTCCTTGCCATATTCCCTTGTCCATTTCTCCGTCAGCCAAACCGGTGCGGAGTATTCTATAGAAAGCTCCTCAGCGGCATTTCTGCCCTTTGGAAGTTTTTTATCGTTTCTTATAAATTCCCTGAGCATTGCGTTTATAAATCCGCTTGCCGCAGGGTTTCTGTTTTTCTTCGCAAGCTTTACAGACTCGTCCACCGCCGCATTGTCAGGGACAGAATCCATATACAAAAGCTGATAAAGACCCATTCTCAAGATAACTCTGACCTCAGTACCAAGCTTATTCTTAGGGTTGCGTGAATATTCCCGAATAATGCTGTCGAGAGTTATCTGTCTTTCCAAAACGCCGTAGAAAAGAGCTGCGGCGAATTTCTTGTCCTGAGGGGAAAGGTCTGACCTTTCAAGGCCCTCGTCAAGAAGGATATTTGAATACGAGCCGCTGTTTTCAAGCCTTGTCAGCAGTCTTAAAACCGTTTTTCTGGCGTTTCCCATAGTTCCTCCGAATTATCCCAGCACAGTGCCGTTCTCGATATGTCTGCCTCTGAGGAAATCAGCGGTAGCCATTCTCTTCGAACCTTCAGCCTGCACCTGAGCAAATCTTATAACTCCGTCTGAGCAGGCAACAGAAAAGTCGCTGTTATCCACCACAGTGCCCGCAGGTTTTCCGCATGGCTTTGTGGAAACTATCTCAGACTTATATACTTTCAGCCTTTTGCCCTCAAGGACTGTAGTAGCACAAGGCCAGTCAGAAAGACCGCATATCTGCTTGTGTATCTTTCTCACAGGCTTTGTGAAATCTATAGGGCAAAGCTCTTTGGTGAGCATTGGTGCATAAGTCGCAAGGCTCTCGTCCTGCTTAACTGGGGTTATCTCCCCCTTGTCAAGCTTTTCAAGTGTATCTGTGAGCACCTCTGCACCCATTTCGGCTAGCCTGTCAAAAAGTTCGGCAGCAGTTTCGTTTTCTCCTATTGGTGTAGCTCTTTCAACAAGGATATCTCCCGTATCCATGCCCTCGCCCATAAGCATTGACGTGATACCGGTCTCAGCCTCGTCATTGAGCACAGCCCACTGTATCGGACCTGCTCCACGATATTTCGGCAGCAGCGAGCCGTGGACGTTCACGCAACCAAGTCTTGGTATATTGAGCACCGACTTAGGGAGCATTTTTCCGTAAGCCGCAACAACGATACAATCAGGTGCAAGATCTGCAATGATCTTTACATACTCATCGCCGTCTTTTTTCAGGCTCTGAGGCTGATAAACAGGAGTGTCATGCTCCTGAGCCAGCACTTTGACCGGCGGCGGCGTAAGCTTATAACCTCTGCCCTTTGGCTTATCAGGCTGAGTAAAGACCGCCTGCACCTCATATCCGCAGTCATAAAGCCTTTTCAGTGTAGGCACCGCAAAATCAGGAGTGCCCATGAAGATTATTTTCATTAGTCCTCGACCTCTACAAATTCTTCAACTATCTCAGTGAACAAATGACCCTCAAGGTGTGCAAGTTCATGGCATACACACTGTGCGAACAGCTCTGATACTTCCATTTCATACCACTTGCCGTGCCTGTCCTGAGCCTTGAACTTAACTATCATAGGTCTTGTAACATATCCCCACTCGCCCGGGCATGAAAGGCAGCCTTCAAGGACTCTTTGCTTTTCCTCGCTCTGCCATGTTATCTCAGGGTTTATAAGTTCATACACCTTATCGTCGATGATTATAACAACGACACGTCTGAGCTTTGCCACCTGAGGGCCTGCAAGACCAACACCGTTAGCGTTCTTGAGTGTTTCTGTCATATCGTCAAGGAGCTGACCAAGCTTGTCGTCAAATTCTGTAACAGGCTTGCAGACCTTATGAAGTATCTCGTCGCTCTTATTAAGTATTTTTCTGAGTGCCATTTATCTAACTATCCTTTCTCAAAGCCCGATATCGCCGTTTATGTCGGCATAGATACGGACTGTCTGGTATTCCTTATTTTTATAGAACTCGCCAAGAACGTGCTTTATCATCTCACGAAACTCCGCAGTATTGCGTGTTTTAAGGATAAGCCTGTATCTGTAGCGATTATTTATCATTTCAAAAGTGCAAGGTGCAGGTCCTAACGCCCTAAGCGGAAAATTCACCCTATGCTGCGAGATATATTCCCCTATAAGCTGCGTTACCCACCTTGACGCACCGATGACCTTGCTTTCAAGTGGTGCTGAAAAGCCTATGACGCATATATCGCAAAAAGGCGGATAGGTCAGCGACTTTCTCAGTGCTATCTCCTCGCTGTAGAACTCGTCATAGTTCTGCTGTGCCGCAAGATTGAGCACATAGTGGTCAGGCACAAATGTCTGTATATACGCAACTCCCGGCTTATCGCCTCTGCCGCTCCTGCCTGCCACCTGAGTGAGCAGTGAGAATGTTCTCTCATAGCTGCGAAAATCCCCCGTAAACAAAGCCTTGTCAAGGGAAATAACTCCCACCATTGTGACGTTTGGAAAATTCAGCCCCTTTGCTATCATCTGCGTGCCGAGCATAATATCATACTCGCCCTTTTCAAACGCCTTGAAATTCTCTTCATAAGAATATCTTGAAGAAGTGGTATCAGCGTCCATTCGCAGCAGTCTTGCCTGTGAGAAAAGCCTTTCCAGCTCGTCCTCCACACGCTGAGTGCCTACGCCGCTTGATTTGAGCCGCTGTGAACCGCACTGTGGACAGCGTTCGATATTATCCATTGTATATCCACAGTAGTGGCACATATACCTATCGTTTTTCTTATGATAAGTCAGGGGTATATTGCAATTAGGGCAAGCCACAGGCTGTCGGCAGTCCATGCAGGTGATATAAGTTGTATAGCCACGCCTGTTCAAAAGCAGTATAGCCTGCTCCTTTTTTGCAAGCACATCTGTGAGCTTATCACACATAACACGGCTGAGCAAGCTGTCATTGCCATCTGCCGCCTCCTCCTGCATATCGACTATCTCGACCTCAGGCAAAGGCGATCTTGAATATCTGTTTTTCAGTTCAAATAAATGATATCTGCCCTTTTTCGCATAATAAAAGCTCTCCAGTGACGGCGTTGCAGACGCCATTAACAGCACGCAGTTATTATATCCGCACCGCTGTATTGCAACATCTCTTGCATGGTATCTAGGCGTTGAGTCCGACTTATATGACGGCTCACCCTCCTCGTCCATGATGATTATTCCCACGTTGGTGACAGGGGCAAATATCGCACTTCTCGTGCCGATAACTATTCTCGCCTCGCCACGCTTGATACGCTTGAACTCGTCTGTACGCTGTCCCAGCGACAGCGAAGAGTGCATAACAGCTATCTTATCGCCGAAAAGCGACTTGAATTTGCCGAGCATCTGCGGTGTAAGGGATATTTCAGGCACAAGCATGACAGCCGTTTTTCCAATATCCATTACACTTTTTATAAGCTTTATGAACACAGAGGTCTTACCGCTGCCTGTTACTCCATAAAGCAGTGCACCTGCCGGCTTTTCGGCTTTTATAAGCCCCATTATGCCTTCATATGCGGCAGACTGCTCGTCATTTAATTTGATATCGTCAGGGTCTTGCCTTTCGCCAAGTTCTCCTATGGCGTCACGCATGACCTCATATTTATACTGCACGATGACTTTTTTGTCAGCAAGCCTTTTTAGTATGCTTGAAGTGCAGTTCGTCATGTAGCAGACCTCTTTCACCGAGGCACAGCCGCCTTCTTCAAGCAGCTTTACCACAAGGGTCTGCTTTGGCGTAAGGGTGGTTTGTATCTCTCCTGCCTCAAACTCGTCAGAAAGCCTTACCATGCTGACATTTTCGTCGCCGACTTTTCTTTTCAAAGCGTCACTGACTTCAACATAGCCCTTATCCACAAGAGAATCCACAGTTTTCTTTTTCCGTGGGTCATTATGCACGTCAAGAAAGCTGTCTATCTCCCTCTGACTTTTTGCACAGCGGAGAAAGTCCACCACATTTTTTTCATCTTCATTTAAAGTGTCCTCGTCAATGTAGGTATTGACAAGGTTATAGTGCTGCGAAAAACTATAGGAAAATCCCGTTGGCACAACAGATTTATAAGCGTCATAATAAGTGCAGAAAGTGTTCTCTTTAAGCCACATTATTATCTTCATCATCTCGTCAGTAACAAGGCTCTCGCCGTCCACCACCGAAATGACAGGTTTCAGCTTATCGTTATACTCAGCCTCCGTATAGGTCCTTGCAACAAATCCCACGGCTTTGCGATTTCCCCTGCCAAAAGGCACGAGCACACGCACGCCGATTTTCACCTTTTGGGTCAGCTCCTCAGGCACGCTGTAGCTGTAAAGCGTGTCAAAGCTGTATGACGCACGGCTTATGGCTATTTTCGCCACAACAAAAACTCCACGCAAAGCCGTACACCTCCCCATAAAAAGCTTGTATTAGTTTCTGAGGCTTGGATCCTCGATTATTTTGTATTCGCCGTTGTAAAGCTCGTCAACTGCTGTCTTTACTGGCTTTTCGTCAAGAACTTTCTTGTTCTCAAAAGCGTCGCTTGTGATCTCTCTTGCTCTCTTTGCTACTGCGATAACAAGTGAATAGTAGCTTTCGTTGTTCTTCAAAATCTGGCATACAGCCGGTCTAAGCATCATAATTAAGCACCTCGTCAATTAATTTCTTTGTATCATCATTTTCTGATTTGAATTTATCCGCCTTGCCGTCCTCGGCTTTGACGGAGTTCATAACTGTAACAAAATCTTCCACAGCGTCCTCAAGTCCGTCGTTCATTATCACATAATCATAACCGCAAGCCTTGCCGATCTCGCCGGCAGCCTGACTTACACGGTCTGCGATAACTTCGTCAGACTCAGTTCCACGCTTTCTGAGTCGCCTGTCTATCTCTTTCACAGACGGCGGAAGTATAAACATCAGCACAGCCTCAGGAAAAGCTTTCTTCACCTGAAACGCACCGTTTGTTTCTATTTCAAGTATAACGTCCCTGCCATGCTCAAGATTATCGAGCACAGGTTTTCTAGGCGTTCCATAGAAATGACCCACATATCCTGCGTGCTCAAGGAACTCGCCACCGTCTATCATTTTCTTAAAGCTGTCATCGCTTATGAAATGATAGTGAACGCCGTCCTTTTCGCCCTCTCTTGGCTTTCTAGTTGTGCAGGAAATGGAGTAGAACACATCTCTGTTTTTAAAGACCTCTGCAAGTATAGTTCCCTTGCCGCAGCCCGAAGGAGCTGATATAACAAACAGCTTTGCATTGTTCTTATACATTGTCATCGTCCTCCTCATCAACAGCGGCACGTCCGCCTACAGTTTCAGGTGCGACTGCTGACAGCACCACATGGTCGCTGTCCATGATAAGCACCGCTCTTGTTCTTCTGCCGTAGGTTGCGTCTATAAGCGTGCCCTTGTCCTTAGCCTCCTGAATGATACGCTTTATAGGAGCAGATTCAGGAGAAACTATGGCTATCACTCTTGCGGAGGACACCATATTTCCAAATCCGATATTAATAAGCTGCATATCTCACACCGCCGTTATTCGATATTCTGTATCTGCTCTCTGATCTTTTCGATCTCAGCTTTAAGATCCACCACCATTTTTGTGATAGTAAGATCGTTAGCCTTTGAGCCGATAGTATTTACCTCACGGTTAAGCTCCTGCACAAGGAAGTCAAGCTTTCTTCCCACAGGCTCGTCCGACTTGATAAGTTCTCTGAACTGTGAGATATGACTTCTGAGCCTTACAGTTTCTTCGTCTATTGCCACCTTATCAGCGAAAATAGCAACCTCTGTAAGTATCCTCTGTTCGTCTATTTCCTTATCGCCGAGAGTTTCTTTTATCTTTGCATAAAGTCTTTCTCTGTAGCTTTCAGTTACGTTTGGCGACTGGTTCTCTATCTTGCCGACAGTTTCCTCGATGTAATCAAGTCTGCCGCTGATATCGTCATACATCTTCACGCCCTCAGTTTCACGCATCTGAACAAATCTGTCCAACGCCACCTGAGCGACTTCCTTTACCTCGTTCCAGATAACTTCCTCATCATCTGTTTTCTTTACCACCGTGAACACGTCAGGCAATCTCATGATATGAGAAAGAGTAAGGTCATCGTCAAGGTCAAGTTCGTCTGCCGCACCCCTAAGTGCGTCAAGATAACCCTTTGCAACAGCCTTGTTCAGCTCTATCTCAGCGTCAGTGCCCTCCTGATTATAGATAGAAACAGACGCCTCTACCTTGCCACGGGAGATACCGCTTTTAAGAAAGCCTTTCAGCTTTTCATCAAGATATCCGTATGCTCTTGGCGTTCTGGAAGTAAATTCATAATATCTGTGGTTCACAGAGCGTATCTCAACGATTATCTCTCTGCCATTTGCCACTATGTGCTCTCTGCCGAATCCGGTCATGCTTTTTATCATAGCATACCCGTCCTTTCATATAATAAAATTTATGTTATTAGCTTATACTTAACATAGTACATCAAATTATATTATAACATCAAGCTCAATAAATAGCAATAGTTTTTCACACTTATTTAAAATTATATTTACTCAAAATTTATATATTCTGAAATATATCCAGCAGTGACGAACCTATATAAATGTGAGGATATTTTTCAAAGTCCTCCTTAGTAGTAGAGCCAGTTGTAACGCCCGCAAAATCCACACCTGAGTTGCGTGCAGTTTCGGCGTCGATATAGCTGTCGCCAATATAAAGCACATCTGATTTATCCGCACCAAAACGCTCTATTATCAGGTCAAGACCCTGAGGGTCAGGCTTTGCCTTTGTCACGTCCTCTCCGCCCACAATGATATCCACAGGGAACGAGCCTGCCTGCTCATTGAAAGTATTGACTATCCTATAGCGATATTTCGTGGAAACTATGCCGACTTTCACACCTGCGTTCTGCAAGGTCTGCAAAATTGCGATAGTATCGTCATAAAAATAGGTTTTCTTCACCATTACCTCGTCAGCCTTTTTTACATACGCTTTTCGCATATCTTCACGCTGAGGATTGTTCGGCGTATCGGTCAGCAGGTCGAAAGCGTCCACAAGGGTCATTCCTATGGTATTGTATATAGTTCTGTCGTCCTTTGGAGGATAGCCGAACTCTTTTAGGACGTGCTTGAAACACTCCAAAATGCCCTCTGAGGAATCAGCAAGGGTAAGGTCAAAATCAAAGACAAAATATCTGTATCTGCTCATAATAAACTCCTTTTTAAACAGCAAGGGCAACCCTTTTCGGATTGCCCTGTATTTTATTCAACTGTAACAGATTTTGCAAGGTTTCTCGGCTTGTCAACATCATTTCCTCTGAGAACTGATGTGTAATAAGCGATAAGCTGCAACGGAACGACCGTGAGCATTGGCATAAGAAGATCATCTATTGTCGGCAGACCTATCTTATAATCAGCCACCTCGTCGTCAACGTTGATATATCCGTGAGTAACAAGAACAACATATGCTCCTCTTGCCTTAACTTCCTTGACGTTGCTTATGGTCTTGTCAAGAAGTTCTCTCTGTGTAGCGACTGCGATAACAGGCATATTCTCGGTCACCAGTGAGATAGTACCGTGTTTCAGCTCGCCTGCTGCGTATGACTCAGAATGGATATAGGATATCTCCTTGAGTTTCAGTGAACCCTCCATAGAAAGTGCATAGTCAAGTCCTCTTCCGATATAAAGAAGATTTTCCTTGTTCACCAGCTGCGATGCAACATACTGGCAGTTATCAGGTGTTTTCAGAACGACTTCAAGCATATTAGGAACGTTCTGAAGTTCAGCTGTCAATCTCATGCATTCTTCCTTTGAGATAGCACCATGAGCGTAAGCAATGGCAAAGCTCAGAAGATAGAATACAGAAAGCTGAACGATATAAGCCTTTGTTGAGGCAACAGATATCTCAGGACCGGCATGAGTATAAATCACCATATCTGACTCTCTTGCAATGGAAGAGCCCTTTACATTGACGATAGAGAGTGTTTCAGCACCTCTCTCCTTAGCCATTCTAAGGGCAGCGAGGGTGTCTGCAGTTTCGCCTGACTGTGAAACGAGTATAACAAGATCGCCCTCTGAAATGATAGGATCTCTGTATCTGAATTCTGACGCCATATCTACTGTAACAGGAACTCTGCCTATCTTTTCAAGAACATACTTGCCAACAAGACCGGCGTGCATTGCAGTACCGCAGGCAACAACAAAGATGTTGTTATAATTCTTGAGCCTGTCGTATGTAAGACCACATTCCTCAAGATTTGGCATACCGTCAACTATTCTTGGTGTGATAGTTGTTCTTATAGCAGTTGGCTGCTCATGTATCTCCTTGAGCATAAAGTGAGCATATCCGCCCTTTTCAGCAGCCTCCATGTCAAAGTCAGCAACAAGCATTTTCTTCTCGATCTCTGCACCGTGGATATCAAAGAACTCAGGCTTGCCGTCATCAAGAACAGCTATCTCATTCTCATCAAGAAGATAATAATTCTTTGTATACTTGAGTATAGCAGGAACGTCAGACGCTATGAAAGCCTCGTCCTCACCAACTGCCACGATAAGTGGAGAATCTTTTCTTACTGCATATATCCTTCTTGGGAAGTCCTTAAAAATAATACCCAGAGCGTATGAACCCTCTATTTCAGCCAGCACCTTCTGGATAGTTACCATAGGGTCGCCATCATAGTAATAGTCAAGCAGCTTTGCAACTGTTTCAGTATCTGTCTGTGACTGGAAAGTATAGCCCTTTTTCAGAAGAAAATCCTTTATCGTTCTGTAGTTCTCGATGATACCGTTGTGAACGATAGAGATATTGGCATTACCATGAGGGTGTGAATTTATGTCAGACGGCTCGCCGTGTGTAGCCCAGCGTGTGTGACCGATTCCGCAAGTGCCGTTTAGCCAGCCCTCTCTTTTAAGCTTTTCCTCAAGATCTGCAAGTCTGCCCTTTGTCTTTTTAATCTTGATAGCATCGTCCACAAAAACAGCTATTCCAGCTGAATCATAGCCTCTATATTCAAGCTTTGACAGTGAATCAAGCAGCACCTTAGTGCAGTCCTTTTTTCCTACATAACCTACTATTCCACACATGGATAAGCAGCTCCTTTCATTCATATATGTAAAAATCCATCAATTCTTTTATAATTTTCCATACCATTCACATATAAATATAATATATCATAGCACATAATCCGTCAAAAAGCAATAGGAGAAGGAAAAAAATTGTGAAAAGCACTATTAATCGATCTGAAAATGTGTTATAATTAAGGCACACCGAAAAAAATCTCACTTAATTATAATATCATATTTTTGTAGGAGGTACATTATGTCAAAAGTAACAGAACTCAAAGACCGATTTGTTGAGATCTACACAGAAAACATCAAGCGTCCAGGCTCTGAAAAGCTGCTCAACTATCTGCTTTCAGAAAGCAGTGACTTTTTTGTTGCACCTGCGTCAACAAGATATCACGGAGCATATGAGGGCGGTTTGTGCGAACACAGCATACACGTTTATGAGTGTCTTAAAAGCTACCTTGAAAGAGAGCGTGTAAAAGAAGACTATAAAATGGAATATTCTGACGAGAGCATCGCTATAGTTTCTCTGCTCCACGATATATGCAAGGTGAATCTTTACAGAGTAAGCTATCGCAATGCAAAGAACGAACAGGGCGTGTGGGAGAAAGTCCCTTACTATGAGTTTCACGAAACGCTGCCGTATGGTCACGGTGAAAAGTCAGTTTACATAGTCAGCAGCTACATGAGGCTCACTCGTGAAGAGGCTATGGCTATACGCTGGCATATGGGATTTTCAGGTGAAGAAAACAAGAACAACATTGGTCTTGCTCTTGAAATGTACCCACTAGCACTGGCAACGCACATTGCCGATATGGAATCTACCTTTTATATAGAGGGCGGCAAAGCGTGAGGATACTTATCGACGCCGACGGCTGCCCTGTCACGAACATAGCTGTGTCAACAGCAAAAAGCTATGGTCTTGAATGTATCATAGTCTGCGACAGCTCACATATTTTCAGCTCTGACTATGCAAAAGTCATAACCGTTGACAAGGGTGCTGACAGTGCAGACATGAAACTTGTGAACATTGCCGCAAAAGGTGACATCGCAGTAACGCAGGATTACGGGCTTGCGGCTATGTGCCTTGCAAGAACTGTCTCTTATACACATCTCCGAGCCCACGAGACTAAGGCGATCTCGTATGCCG
>UQAR01000001.1 GCA_900539095.1 uncultured Ruminococcus sp. | reverse complement strand
ATCTACACCGTCTAATTCGTCGGCAGCGTCAGATGTGTATAAGAGACAGCAATTCTACTTGGGGAAGGAGTGGCAGAGTTGGCTTCTATTTTAGTTACAGGAGCAAGCGGAATGATAGGCTTGTACCTTACATCCAGCTTACTGCACAAAAAGCATCGTGTATATGGAATAGATACACGCAAAAATGAGTTCATCGGAACTGATCCAAACTATACTTTTATCCAGTGTGATATTACTGATAAGGACGCTATCACTAATGTAATCGATAGCAACAAAATAGACGTAGTCGTACATCTGGCAAATTCTGTAGATAACGATATCGACCCATATGTAACAGACGCTGAGATGAAAAAAAGCAAGATATGCGATAAGTTTATCTATGCGGCTGCGAACAAGGCTGAGGTAAGGAGCTTTATCCTACTTAGCACAACAGCTATCTATGGCGTTCAGAAGGGCAGAGAGCCTATAAGAGAAACTGCTCCTGAAAAGGGCAATTCAAACTACGCAGATCTTAAAATGACTTCTGAGAAGATAATGCAGAAGGAATTTAAAAAGTCTGAAACTATTCCTGTTATCGCAAGAGTAGCTCCAATATATGACGCTGAGTATACTCAGAACCTGAGGGACAGAGTATTTGACGCCAAGGAAAATGTAGCCTACATATTCAATGACGGCGAGTATGGTTTTTCATTCTGCTGTGTATTCAATCTTATCGACTTTATAAATGGTATCATCAATGTGCCGACAGGAAGATATGAGGGAATATATAATCTTGCCGACTCAAGACTGATAACAGCCAAAGAGATAATCGACTATGAGAAGGAACATCACCGTATAGGTGCTGTTATCCAGAAGTCGCCTGGAATGGGAATCAGCATAAACAAGGGTAAAATGAAAACTGACTACCGCTATTTTGACCCGTCTATAACTTTCAATAACTGGAATATAGACAATACAAGGGCAAAGAGAATAGCACCTTTCAGATGGACTCTTTCAAACACAAAATAAAGAAAAAAGGCAGCCCTTGGGCTGCCTTTTCTTGTAATGTTACATGTGGAACATATGATAGTCATACAGGAGGGCAGGTATGATAAATAGCAAAAGGTTCACGAAAATAATATGTATCGCCTGTGCGGCAGGCTGTTGCCTTTCTTCCTGCGGCAGCACCGGTGATGAAAAGCCTAAAAAGCTTTCCAGCGTCAGCACGGGAGTGACAACAACGGTCACAACAAGCGAAAAATCAGTTGAAACTCTCATGGGTTCAGTGACTACTATACAGACTGCTGCGACCTGCTCAAAGATATCATTTGACGGCGGATATACTCTCTTTGCAAATGCTCAGGGCGGTTATACACTTATAAACAGCTCGAATGAGATAGTTGATAAGATCGAGATAACTGACGATAATGGTGATAAGCTTACGCTTACTTGTCAGAACAATATGGTCAAGCTTACAAAGGACAGCGACGAGGTAAACTCTTTTAGCTATAAGGGCACAAGGATAATAATTTCAAACAATGAGGTCTACTACGCAAGCACAAAGGTGACGTATGTTGACGAAAGTTTCAGCAGCTTTGATGTTACTGACAAGGTTTCCATAAAGTGCATTGCAGAAGGCAGATTTGAAATAACTAAAAGCGGCAAGACTGTTGACAAAGCCACTGTCAAGGACGTGAACGGTTCAAAGTATGTTCTTGAGGCTGTTGACAGGGGCATCGAGATAACAAACACTGATGACGAACTTATGGAGTCCATAGTTGTGGGAACGAACTACATAAGCGTTTCAGGTGAAAAGGTGATAATAAACGGCAGGACTATGCAGCCTCCTCACAGTGCTGACATAACGGCTGTCACTACCACAGCAACTACTACAACTACTACCACTACTACGACCACAACGACTACTGCAAAACAAACTGAGAAACAGACTGAACCGCAGACCAGTGCAGAAACTGAGCCGCCTGTTCAGGAAGAACCTCAGACGCCGCAGCCAGCTGAACCTTCAGAGCCTGAGTCAAGCACAAATATGTCAAACAGAAATCTTTCTGCTGAAACATCTGAATTGCTCGGCTATGTAAATGAGGTCAGACGTCAGTATGGTCTTAGAGAACTTGGCGGACTTGAACTTCTTGACTCTGCGGCAGGCGTGAGAGCAAATGAACTTCTTGAATCTTACTCTCATGACAGACCTAACGGCGACTCGTACCTTACGGCGATTGAAGAAACTGATCTTCCTGAATGGAGAGCAGTGGCAGAAAATATCGCATACGGAGTGAACGGCATGAGCACTGTGAAAGAGGCTTTCGACGCATGGATGAATTCACAGCCTCATAGAGAAAATATCCTCAACCCTGATGTGCGTTACATGGCGTGTGCAAAAGCCACAACGACCCAGGACGGTAACGATTATACATACTGGGAGCAGCTTTTTTACAGCGACGTATAAAAACAAAATCGGACGGACTTTCAAAGTCTGCCCGATTTTTTTGTTCCATGTGGAACATTTTATTCTGTTTTTTGCTTTTCTGAGGGTATCTTTATTATGTATTCAATGTAATCCTCATGGTCGATACGCTTTGCGTCAGCCTTTACTCCTGCAAGCCTCATGACGTCCATTGCCTTGTTTACCGTATTGAAAAATAATCTCACATCTTTGAGCATGACTGCCCTTTTGTGATAGCTTGACCTCTGTTCGTCATCTTTCAAAAGTTTTGTAATGTATTTTTCCAAAGCGTCAACAGTCCAGCCGCTTTCAGATGCCTTGTTAAGTATGGCGACCCTGCGGTCACAGTCAGAGATACGCAGCAAAGTCCGTGCGTGACGTTCTGACATATTGTGGTCAAGAATTATCTTGCGTTCCTCGTTTGTCAGCTTTAGAATACGCAGCTTGTTCGCAACCGTAGACTGAGCAAGTCCAAGACGGATAGCTGCCGATTCCTGCGTCATACCGTATTTTGTGATAAGTTGTGAGATAGCCTCAGCCTCTTCAAAAAAGTTCAGATCGCAACGCTGAATGTTTTCAATAAGTGCAATGACCTGCGAACGTTCCTCTGTGGCATTTATAAGGATACACGGCACAGACCTCAGCCCTGCAAGCTTTGCGGCACGCAGTCTCCTTTCACCTGAAACAAGCTCAAAAGTACCGTTCACTCTCCGTACCGTGAGAGGCTGTATGATACCGTCCTGAGAAATGCTTTTCGCAAGGCTTGTCAGTTCGGCAGGTGAAAAATATCTTCTCGGCTGAACAGGGTTCGGCTTTATCTCACCTATGGAAATGTCGATTATCTTGCCAAGCGTTTGATATGGTGACGCTCTCTGTGGTTCTTCTGTGTCCTCACTGAAAGCTTTGGTCAATGTTTTTGGAAAAATGCTCATTTTTATACCTCCGTTTCTATATAAATACATGATATCATGCCGCAGATCATAATGCTATATTTTATTCAGAAAACTTTTCTTCCTGTTGTGACCAAAAATACTACTTAAATTATAATTTCTCTGACTTTCTATCTTAACCGCCACAGCATTTGTCATATAATATCGGTTCGTGTTTTGTTCCACATGGAACAATTTTGAGAAAAATTTTCAAAAGGTCTTTTCAAAAGGAGAAAAGTGTAGTATAATAATATTTGAGATGATTTTCTAATGAAAAGAGGTAAAGAATATGGGAAAGATAATAGCCGTTTCTAATCAAAAGGGCGGCGTTGGAAAGTCAACCACCGTTGTGAATCTTGCGGCAGTTTTCGGACTGAAAGGCAAAAAAGTCCTTATCGTTGACTTTGACCCACAGGGTAACACGACCACAAGTTTTGGCATAAAGAAAAAAAGCATACGAAATACAGTGTATGATGTGATATTTGAAGACTGTTCGATTTTTGAGGCTGTCGTGCCTACCGCTTGTCGTGGTGTATCTGTTGTCCCTACCACGCAGGACCTTTCAGGTGCGTCTGTTGAGCTTGTCAACGAAAAGGACAGAGCAATGAAACTTCGCAACGCTCTCATTCCTGCAAAAGAATTTTACGATTACATTTTCATAGACTGCCCGCCTACTCTTGATATGCTCACAATAAATGCACTGGCGGCGGCAGATTCGGTACTTATACCTCTTCAATGCGAGTTCCTTTCACTTGAGGGACTGGTTGAGCTGCACAATACTATAAATAGAGTAAAAGCATCATTCAATCCTGACCTTGATATCGAGGGCATTTTGTTTACAATGTGCGTTGAAAGATATAAAATAACGGGTCAGATAATAAGTGAGGTCAAAAAGCACTTTTCAAAGGAAGTCTTTGAAACCACCATACCGAGAAATGTCGCTTTGTCTGAGGCCCCAAGCTTTGGCGAGCCTGCTGTTTATTATGACAAGAAAGCCAAAGGCTCAAAGGCATATGAGAACCTTGCAAAAGAAATGGTTAAAAGAGAGAAAAAGAAAGTGGCAAAGAATAAAGATAAGTAATGTTCCATGTGGAACATTACATCAATGTAAATGTGAAAGGATAATACAATGGCTAAAAAAAGTAAAATGGACAGGGGCCTTGACAGCCTGTTTTTTGATAATTCTATAGATGTCGAAGAAACTGACAGCAATGCGGCTGATGATAAAAACGGTTCGGAGGGCGGCATCTCTATGGTGAGAATATCACTTATAGAGCCTGATAAAAAGCAGCCACGTTCTGAATTTGACGAAGAGGCTCTCAACGAGCTTGCCGAAAATATCAGACAGCATGGCGTTTTGCAGCCTATACTCGTCAGACCACTTGACAACGGCGGATACAGAATAGTTGCAGGCGAACGCAGGTGGCGTGCGTCACGTTTGGCAGGTCTTGAGGAGATACCGGTATATATAAAGGAACTGACAGACCTTGAGGCTGCGGAAATTTCCCTTATCGAGAATATCCAACGTAAAGACCTTACTCCTCTTGAGGAGGCTGCTGCTTATCAGACTCTTATTGAGACCTACGGACTGACGCAGCAGCAGGTAGCAGAGGCTGTGGGACGTTCACGTTCAGCTGTGGCAAATTCTATAAGACTGCTTTCTCTTAGCGAGAACGTAAAGAAAATGCTCGGTGATAAGAAGATAACTGAGGGCCATGCCAAGGTGCTGGCAGGCGTTGCAGATAAAGATGTTCAGGATAAGCTTGCTGCCCAGTGTATAGAAAAAGGCTGGACGGTAAGAGAGCTTGAAAAAGCTGTGACAGATCTTGAAACAAAGAAAAAGACTGAGAAGAAAATAAAGCGTACTATCACAAATCCTATGTACACGGAATTTGAGATAAGAGTAAATCAGGCTACCGATAAGCTCCGTGTAAGTCTGAGTGAAGATAAAAAAGGCGGCTCAAAGCTTGACGTCAAATTTGGTTCTGACGTTCAGGTGGACAAGATACTCAATGCCCTTGCAGAGCTGCTCATGAACTGCTGAATCATTACTTTTTTTATATAGGAAAAATGTCTGTTCACGCAGGCATTTTTTTATTGCTCAAATGTGTTGGATTTATCTGTCAGGAAGTCACAACTAACCGAAAATAGGGCTTTTACAGCGTATAAATCAAGAAAAAATGTGGTAAAAGGTCTTTACAAATTGAAAAATAAGTGTTATACTATAAGAGTTAAAACAGATGTATTCTCAAAAAGTTTGTTACAGCTTACTTTGAAAGAAAATGTCTGCTGTCCTTAAAGAGATACGCCGTGAAAAGCGTGTCAAAAAGGAGATTTGAGTTTTGAGCTTTTGCTTGAAATATCGAGAAAGGAATGATTCTAAAATGGCAAGAAAAATGAAAACCATGGACGGAAACAACGCTGCTGCTTGGGCGTCATACCCATTTACAGAAGTCGCTGCTATCTATCCAATCACCCCATCATCTGTTATGGCAGAAGTAACAGACCAGTGGGCTGCCAAGGGTAAGGAAAACCTCTTCGGCACTCCTGTAAGACTTGCAGAGATGCAGTCTGAGGCAGGTGCGTCCGGAACGGTTCACGGTTCTCTCGCAGCCGGTGCTCTCACAACAACATATACAGCATCACAGGGTCTTCTTCTTATGATCCCTAACCTGTATAAGATCGCAGGTGAGCTGCTCCCTTGCGTTATCCACGTTTCCGCAAGATGCGTAGCATCACACGCACTTAACATTTTCGGCGACCATTCTGACATCTATGCTTGCCGTCAGACAGGTTTCGCTATGCTTTGTTCTTCAAACGTACAGGAGGTAATGGACCTCGGTACTGTTGCTCACCTTTCAACAATCGAAGGCAGAGTACCATTCATCCACTTCTTTGACGGATTCAGAACATCTCACGAGATTCAGAAGATCGAGACATGGGATATGGAAGACGTAAGAGATATGGTAGACTTCGAGAAGGTCGAGGAGTTCAGAAAGAGAGCTCTTAACCCTGAGCACCCTGTACTTAGAGGTACAGCTCAGAACCCTGATATCTTCTTCCAGGCAAGAGAGGCTTGTAACCCATACTACGACGCTATCCCTGGTATCGTAGAGGATTACATGAACAAGGTAAACGAGAAGATCGGCACAAACTACAAGCTGTTCAACTACTATGGTGCACCGGACGCTACTCACGTTATCGTAGCAATGGGCTCTGTATGTGATACTATCGAAGAAACTATCGACTACCTGAACGAGAAGGAAGGCACAAAGCTCGGTCTTGTTAAGGTTAGACTTTACAGACCTTTCCGTGCTGACAAGCTCGTTGAGGCTATCCCTTCAACTTGTGAGCAGATCTCAGTTCTTGACAGAACTAAGGAGCCAGGTTCTGAAGGCGAGCCACTTTATCTTGACGTTGTTGCTGCTCTCAAGGGCACACAGTTCCACGATGTAGCTATCGCTTCAGGCAGATATGGTCTTGGTTCTAAGGATACAACTCCTGCACAGATCAAGGCTGTTTACTGGAACGCAAGCTGGAAGGACACTTATAAGCCAAGATTTACTATCGGTATCGAAGATGACGTTACAAACCTCTCTCTCGAAACTGAGGGCAAGCTTGACTCTGCTCCGGCAGGTACAACTGCTTGTAAGTTCTGGGGTCTTGGTGCTGACGGTACTGTTGGTGCAAACAAGAACTCTATCAAGATCATCGGTGACCACACTGATCTGTATGCTCAGGCATACTTTGCATATGACTCAAAGAAGTCAGGCGGTGTAACAGTTTCTCACCTGAGATTCGGTAAGACACCTATCAAGTCAACATACCTTATCAATCAGGCTGACTTTGTTGCTTGCCATAATGAGTCTTATATCACTAAGTACAACATGGTACAGGATATCAAGCCAGGCGGAACATTCCTTCTGAACTGCCAGTGGGAGCATGAAGAGCTGGATAAGCACCTCCCAGGTCAGGTAAAGAGATATATCGCTGAGAACAACATCAAGTTCTATACGATCAACGGCGTTAAGATCGGTAAGGAGATCGGTCTGGGCAACAGAATAAACACTGTTCTTCAGTCTGCATTCTTCAAGCTCGCTAACATCATTCCTATCGACGACGCTATCAAGTACATGAAGGACGCTGCTACAGCATCATATTCTAAGAAGGGCGACGCTATCGTTAAGATGAACCATGACGCTATCGACGCTGGATGTCAGCAGGTTCACGAAGTTAAAGTTCCTGCATCTTGGAAGAAGTGCAAGGATACTCCAATGGGTATGCCTGCCGCTAAGTGTGCAGATAAGACTCTTCAGGACTTCGTAAACAACATTCAGATTCCTTGCAATGCTCAGGAAGGCGACAAGCTCCCTGTTTCAACATTCACAGGTATGGCAGACGGTACATTCCCACAGGGCTCTGCTGCATTTGAGAAGAGAGGTATCGCTGTTGACGTTCCTGCATGGAATGGCGACAACTGTATCCAGTGTAACTTCTGTTCATATGTATGTCCACACGCAGTTATCAGACCTGTTGTAATGACAGACGCTGAACTGAAGAAGGCTCCTAAGCTTGCTCAGGAGAAGGCAGTAGCTATGACAGGTATGCCTGGCTATAACTTCGTAATGACAATGTCTGCTCTGGACTGCACAGGCTGCGGTTCTTGCGTAAACGTTTGTCCTGGTAAGAAGGGCAACAAGGCTCTCAGCATGATGCCACTTGAAACTCAGCTCGCTGAGCAGGAAGTATTCAACTATGGTCTTACACTTGCTGAAAAGCCAGAAGTATTCGAGAAGTTCAAGGCTACAACAGTTAAGGGCTCACAGTTCAAGCAGCCATTGCTTGAATTCTCAGGTGCTTGTGCAGGCTGCGGTGAAACACCTTACGCTAAGCTCATCACACAGCTCTTTGGTGACAGAATGTACATTGCTAACGCAACAGGCTGTTCATCAATTTGGGGTGGTTCAGCTCCTTCAACTCCTTACACAGTAAATAAGGAAGGCAAGGGTCCGGCTTGGGCTAACTCACTGTTCGAGGATAACGCAGAGTACGGCTACGGTATGTACCTTGCACAGTCCACTATCAGAAACAGAACTATCGCTAAGGTTCTTGAACTGTCTAAGACAACTAAGGCAGCAGCTCTCAAGAAGGCTTGCGAAGAGTATCTTGAAACAGTAGACGACGGCGAGAAGAACTCACCAGCTACAGATAATCTTATCGCAGCTCTCAAGAAGACAAAGAACAAGGCTACTGAGGAGATCCTCAAGGACGCTGACTATCTGAGAAAGAAGTCAATGTGGATCTTCGGCGGCGACGGCTGGGCTTATGATATCGGATTCTCAGGCGTTGACCACGTTATCGCTCAGGGTCAGGACGTGAACATCTTCGTATTCGATACAGAGGTTTACTCAAATACAGGCGGACAGTCCTCTAAGTCAACTCCAACAGGTGCTATCGCTCAGTTCGCAGCAGCTGGTAAGGAAGTTAAGAAGAAGGACCTCGCAGGTATCGCAATGTCTTACGGCTATGTATATGTAGCTCACGTTGCAATGGGTGCTGATTACAACCAGTGCATCAAGGCTATCCACGAGGCTGAGTCTTATCATGGTCCTTCGATCATCATTGGTTATGCTCCATGTATCAACCACGGTATCAAGGGTGGTATGTCAATCGCTCAGACAGAGGAGAAGAAGGCTGTTCAGGCTGGTTACTGGCATCTGTACAGATTCGACCCACGTCTTAAGGCAGAGGGCAAGAATCCATTTATCCTTGATTCTAAGGCTCCAACAGCTGACTATAAGGACTTCATCATGGGAGAGGTTCGTTACAACGCTCTTGCAAGACAGAATCCTGAGAGAGCTGAAAAGCTCTTTGGTAAGGCTGTTCAGAATGCTAAGGACAGATATGATTATCTGCTCAGATACGCTAAGCTTTACAATACTGAGGAAAAGTAATCTAAGTTACTATAAAAAAGACGCTTACGCATTTCGGTGCGTGAGCGTTCTTTTTTTGCATTGTTTTATAAGGGCAGACAAAAAAAACAGGCGGACGATAAAGTCCGCCTGTTTGCTGTTTTATTTGTTGTCAGGAGTTTGTCCAAGAATAAGCTGGTCGATAACTCTGTCTGTGGACTTTCCGTCAGTATAGGTGAAGTTCTTCTTTATAAAGCCGTCCATTTTCTCAAACTCGTAGTCCTTATTTCTCAAAGCAGTCATAAGGTCGTCAAAGTTGTGAACTATCTTTCCCGGAACAAGATCCTCATAAGGTTCATAGAAATCTCGTGTAGCCTCATAATGTTTCTGGTCAAAGGCAAAGAAAAGCATAGGCTTTTTCAAAAGTGACATTTCATAGATTATCGAGCTGTAGTCAGTGATGAGCACATCAACGATGAAAAGAATGTCATTTACTTCACGGTAGCTTGATGCGTCAAGTATGCGGTGCTTGTATTGCTCAGGTATCTCCACCTTACGCCTTACAAACGGATGCAGCTTTACGATAAGCACGGAGTCAGTCTCTTTAAGAAATTTTCCCCATGACTCTAAATCAAGCCTGTCAAATGGGAAGTAAGCGTTGTTCGCATTGTCGCCTCTGAACGTCGGGGCGTACATATAAACTGTCTTTGCGTCCTTGCACTCTGAGAAGACCTCAAGCATTTCCGCTCTTGTTTTCTTTTTGTATTCCTCATCAAAGAAAATATCCGTTCTCGGTATTCCCACTGGATAGAACTTTTTGATGTCGATAGCAAAGCCCTCGGCATTGTGAAGTGCTGAATGGTATGAGCTTACAGGTACATGAGTGTAGCACTTGTGTATCTTCGTGTTGAATGCAGGTGCACCCGACTTGCCAAGACGTTCAAAGCCCACCGACTTGAACGCTCCGCAAGCGTGCCAAACCTGAAGTATCTTTATGTGCTTTGGATAATCAACCAAATAAATGTCAGGGTAGTAGTCGTCAACAAGTATAATGTCAGAAGTCGCAAGATAATATGCAAATCTTATCATCGCAGGTATCGACCTGTTTACAGATATGCTCGCCTTGAAATCAAACCTGAACTTGAATTTGCTGTCAAGACCACGTTCCACCATTCTGTCATAAATGACCTTTTCGTTTCCGCCTATCTCAGCTCTCGAACCGCTGGCAAAAAGGATAATGTCGCCGTTTTTCTTTGCAAAATGGGTGAACAGGTTGAAAACACGTCTGAATCCCCATTTTTTCAGACCGTAAAGATCTCTCACAATGAGTTTTTTACGGTTTGAAAGCATCTTTTTAAGTCTTTTCGGGAGAGTCTGGGACGGTTTCGGCTCCTTGTAGGTCACTGCCAAATAGTATTCCAAGCTGTCAAGATCGCTCTTTGACTCGGCGTAGAAAAGGTTTTCCGCACCACGTCTTATCTTGAAATTCATTGGATTGTCTTTTGTGTCATCTTCGACAGCCTCTACCTTGTCGGAGATTATGCAGGAATACTCATGGGTAAGCACCTGCTTTGAAAGGCATCTGCCGTCTTTGTCATAGGTGTTTTTCAAGAGCGTGTTGCCGCTCAGAACATAGTCTGTGGCGTCGCTTGAGATCTGCGGCTCGTTCATGCCCTTGTATTTCTTGAATATTTTCAGGATATAATTGCCCGTTTCAATAGGCATTTCCTTGTTTGCAGACATCATGTTCACCCAAAGGTGGAAATGTCTGCCCGAAAGCTCAAATGACTGAGCAGGAAAACTCAGCGACCTGTCCTGCGTGATAAATCTTGCAGTGAGGTCAGTGAGATCCTCAGGCTCAAAGCCGATAAGATCGCCCTCGATGTGAAGTATTATTCTTTTGAACTCAACTCTTGTGAGTTCCGCAAATTTTTTGTTTCTCTTTTTAAGATCGTTTATTGTTTCTCTTCTGTTCCCGTAAATTTCTTCAAGATCCTGTCTTGTATTATCCATTGAATCTATTCCTTACTTTCTTGATAATAAATAACAAAGACAACACCACGCAAGGACCGCTTGGCGGTGCTGCCTTAACTTATGAGATCAAAGCTGTTACGGTTTTTTTCTTATGATCTAGTTTACAGCTAGGCCTTTTAAAATACATTATAGCACATTGAAAATTATTTGTCAATAAGCATAAAAATCATGCAAAATATTTGTAAAAAATGCACACAACAAGAATTATTTGCACTTTCTGAGAAGATAAGCTTTCAGTATAGCCGCTGTAGTTTTTGCGTCAGGGAGCTTGTTTTCCATGACCATTTTGTAAGCCTCTTCAAGGGGCATTTTTGTGACGTCAAGAAACTCTCCTTCGTCAAGATGCTGCTCGCCGAAATCAAGACCCTCCGCCATGTACATATGGATTATCTCAGTATCGTAAGCCACAGTTGGATAAATGCAGCCAAGATAGGTCATTTTCTCAGCCGTCGCACCTATCTCTTCTTTAAGCTCTCTTTTTCCACATTCAAGGTGATCCTCGCCGTATTCAAGCTTGCCGGCAGGTATCTCCATAAGAGCGGTCTTGAAAGGATAGCGAAACTGTTTTACAAAATAAACATTCTCGTCCTTGTCAAGAGCCACGATACAAACTCCGCCTGGGTGATGAATGACCTCTCTTATGGTCTTGTAGCCGTTTTCAAGCTCTACATCATCACAAGTGAGATGAACAACTCTGCCCTTGTATATTTCCTTTTCGCTTATAGTCTTTTCATTCTGATACATTTTTATCCTCCCTCTCAGGTTTTATGCGTTCTTTTCCTCAGTCTGTGGAACTTCGTTTTTCTTCTTTTTTCTGCTTGTGAATCTAACTGCACCAAGATAAACGATAAGTGAGCCAAATCCAACGGCAGTTATGACCTTGCCCCAGAAAAGTCCCTTTGTTTCATATGTGAACTGGATATCGTTTGAACCCGCAGGACAAAGCACAGCCATAAAGCCGTAATCTACCTTTTCGATATCAACGTCCTGACCGTTCACCTTTGCACTCCAGCCGTCGTCATATGGTACTGAGAAGAACACAAGATTATCCCTGTCAAGGTCTATCTTTGCATTGAAACCGTATGAATCATAGCTGAATGACGAGCAGCTGTTTGCACGTCTGTCAAGGCAGTTCTGATAATACTGGTCCGTTGAATAGTCAGTGCCCTTAAAGCTGTAGTAGCTGAGGATATCACTGTATTTTGCAGCCTGTTCAGGCTCAAGCACAAGTGCTTTCATGAGCATTGAAGTCTTGTCTACCTCTGACGCCTTTTGGATATCAGCGTCAAGACAGTAGTAGTCAAATGTAAATCCCATTGGTATATAGTATTTGTTTTCGTAAACGTTAAAGCCGTTCTGGGTGTCAACATACTCAAAGCCGTAGAGATTTGTCAGAGTTTCAGGTGTTGAAACTTCTGAGATACCCTTTCTCTCGTTCTCTGTAAGTTCATTGAAATAATATTTTACAGAAAACAGACTTCTCAGCGGATAAACCTTTGTTTCCATTCTTGAGGCAACATCTCTCGTCTGTCCGATAGAGCCGTAGAAATCCATGATAGAAGTTGAAACGACGCTGTGGAAACATCTCATTGAGGACAAGTTCCAGAACATACACCAGTTGTCAACGTTCTCTGAGGTATCTATCCTGTAGAAATTGTTGTCTGCGTTGTAGTTTTCCGACTGTGATTCAAGCTTGTCCATGTTGATGTTGTCGCCGCCGTTTATGGCTCTGTTGATATAGTCGGTGTTGTCAGTTCCCTGCGTAACGCCGTATACGATAGATGAGGTCATGCAGATAACAACAGCTGCCGCAGTCATTGCCGATGCGACCTTCATGTAATCCACTTTTTTCTCTGCGACCACATAAATAAGCACGCCAAGCATTACCGTCATCACTATCGTAACGATAGCCTGAATGTAGTAAAGCTCGATATATTCAGGAACTTTGCCGTAAGAAACAACGCCGTTCTCATTTGTCGGCAGCAGACCGATGCCAATGAATATCGCACATACCACGCAAACAGGTACAAAGCCCTTTTTAAGATCGTCCTTGTTTTCAGCGATGACCTTTGCTGTCATAAGACACATAAGCAGGATAGGCATATAATACCACCTTGCATAATATGACGCATTGAACAAAACGAATGTTGAGTTCAGTATAGGAACGCAAGCCATTATGCCGAACACGATAATAGCCTTTGAAAGCCAGCTGTCTTTGCCTTTCTTTCTTGTTCTCATGAAAGCGATAACGCCTGCCATTGAGAACATAGGCAGATAGCCTGCCATTGACGCCCATCTTGCCTTGTCTGAGTTGAGGATATTTATTCTCGCAGGCATATCGGAGAGCATAAAGAATGACTGGATGATCCTAGGTATTCTTACATTCTCGCTGTATATAACAAGGTCAAGACCGTAAAGTCTTTCGTTCACACGGTAGTTGCCCATTACGCTCAACGCCGACGGCAGGAAGATAACAGCGGATATCATCACGCCGATAACAGCCTCAAGGATAAGCAGACCGAATTTCTTCATGTCAATGTCGAAGTCCTTGTCAAGACATCTCAGGAAGAAGTAGATAACGATAAATACGACATCGCAGGCGAAGAAGAAATAGCTTATGGTCGCACATATAGCTACCGCTACCGCAAACGGACCCTTCTTGTTCTTTTGTACCAGCAGCTCGAATCCCAACAGCATAAGCGGGAAGAACGCCGTTGCGTCATGAAAATGGTTGAAGAACACGTTGTAGGTCTGGAAACCTGAAAAGGCATAAAGCAGACCGCCTATAAAGCAGGCACTTGTGTTGTCAACAAAAAATCTGATATAAGCATATGCAGTTATGGCAGCTATAGCCGTTTTAAGTGCAAGCAGCCATGGTATCAGATAAGGCACTGCCCCTGACGGGAAAAGCGTGGTGAGCCAGAAAAACGGCGAACCAAGCAGGTAGAAAGCATATGAGCCTATAAAGCTTGAGCCTAAGTCTGTTCCCCAGTCCCAGCCCATGTTTCCGCTGCGAACAGCGTCATGGCAGTGCTGATAGAACATCATCTGCTGTGAATTAAAGTCGCCGTAATAGAGAAAAATGCCCTTGTTCACTATCATTGACGGTATGAATGAGATCATCATGCCGATAAAAGCCACCGCAAACAGCAGCAGATACTTTTCTTTTGGCTTGCTGTCAGGGCTTTTGAGAAGTCCGTTTTTCTTAAACATTGTCTTGTCCTCTTTTTCTTTACTGATAATATATTGGTAAAAAACCATACACAATTCATTATAACATAGTCGTCTACAAAAATCAACGGTTTTAACGGCTTTCAGGACGATTTTGAATAAAAAAGGCTCATATGCAATAAGCATATGAGCATAGTTACAATATTATTTGTTCCCTTTTCTCTGAACGATGAAGATACCTGAGCAGACAAGGATAAGTGCGGCTATCCCCTGAACGCCGAATATACCCTTTTCTTTGAGAAGTATCGTTGAAAGCAGCACTCCGCACACAGGATTCATAAAGCCGAATATCGCCACCTTTGAAACAGGGTTGTGCTTTAAAAGCACCGACCATAATGAATATGCTGCCGCTGACACGAATGCAAGATACAAAAGCATGAGAAAAGCCTTTGCACTCATGTGACCGAGTCTGCCGCCCATTAAAAATCCTATGACAGTGAGCACCGCTCCGCCGAAAACGAACTGCCAGCCGCTGAGCATAACAGGGTCTTCTGTTTCTGAGTAGCGTTTCATGTACACCGACGAGAAAGCATATGCACAGGTGCAGAGAAAAATAAATCCGTCGCCGAGAAAGTTAAAGCTTACTCCCGAAAGTCCCCCAAGATTTATAACAATGATACCCGAAAATCCCAGTATGCATCCTGCTATCTTCACAGCGGTGAGCTTTTCAAGCTTGTATAAAAGCGAGGACACCAGTATCGCTATAAAAACGTTTGCACCGACTATTATCGCCGCCTTTACGCCTGTTGTGTGTGCAAGACCTATGTAGTAGAAAAAATACTGCAAAATGGTCTGAAAAAGGCTTATTATCATTATCTTTGGTATAGAAGTTTTTGTGGGGAGCAATATCTTCCTCTCCGCTGTGCTGCCCATGGCAAGAGCCATTAGCCCTGCCACAAAAAATCTTATGCCGCCGAACACAAGCTGCGAACCGCTGTCGTTAGTGGTGATGTTCATAAGGCTGTAGCCAATTTTCACACAGGAAAAAGCACTTCCCCACAGCATACAGCATATTGACGCAAGAGCCGCCACCACCCAAGTTTTTGTCAGAATATCTTTTTTCTCGTTCATATATTATCCTATCTATCGTATTTTCACAGAAAGACCGCAGCGGCGGAAAATGCCGTTGCGGTCGGGGTATCACTTCTTGTCCTTTTTTGCTTTCTTTTCTTTTTTGCGTTTCTTCTTGTTTTCCTTTATTATCTTGAGAGGGTCGCCGAAACGCTCCTTATCGTCCTTAACAGGCTCGATAGTTTCACTCTTTGTCATAATATCGGTCATCTGCTGCAAAAGCATGGATTCTTCAAACATATCCACAGCCTCTTCACAGGTGTCAGCCTTGCCGTCAACAAGAAACTGTTTTATCTGCTGAACGTTTTTCATATAGTCAAGTGACATGAAAGGCACTCTCTTTTCAAGAGCCTTGTAGTAATCGTCCCTCTGACGCTCTACCTGCTTTATCCTGTCGTCAAGCATTATTATCTGCTCGTTTATGCCCTCGTTTACCTCCACCTGCTTTTGCTCAGCAGCTGTAAGTCTGTATTTGTTCAGTGCGATACCGAAAACGCCTACACCGATAAAAATAAGTGCACCTGCAATAATGCCCACTATAATAAGCTTTGTGCCAAGGAGCAGCCACAGCAGCAGAAAAGCCGCCACACCGATAGCCGCACTTATGCCCACAGCCTTAACGATCTTATTTTTTATATTGAAGTTTTTAACAACATAATCGTTGTCATGGATATAAGTTTTGAGGTATTCTTTATTTTCCTTGCTGACCGTTACAGCGTCCTCAAACTCAAAATATCTTTCAAAGTATTCGGCAGCACGGTCAATTTTTTCAAGCTCAGTTTCGTTAGCCATATATACTCCCTCAGATCACGAAAAAATTTCTAAAAGCAGAACCTTTTAGTCTTTTGCGTGGTGCGTGATAGTGAACACTGCACAAATAACACGCCATATTTCCCACCATATTACTACAATTATAACACACAGTACGTCTTTTGTCAACCATATTCAACTTGATTTTTGAAAATGAAATCCCATGTATCTTACGCTGTTTTACTCTGTAAAATGCCAATATGGGAACAAAAAAGAGGACGAACTCAGTCCGTCCTCTTAAAAATGTCATAAGTAATGAGGATTATTCAGCTGTTTCGTTATTTGTAACTGTGATGTCAGGAGTTTCGCCCTTTTCAGCAGCCTGTGCAGCCTGACGTTCCTTTGCTACCTTTATAAGGGTCTGCTTGATAGACTCCAGCATCTCCTGTGTGAAAGGAAGGTTCTCGCCGAATGGGTTTATAACAAAGCCCTGTACCTTTGGTGTCTGCTCAGTGAGAGCAGCTACGTCCTGAAATCTCATTGCAAAGCACTGGAAAGGCTTGTCATACTGAAGTTTTTTAGCCTCCTCAGGGGAAGTGAAAACAGGGAAGAAAGTACCGTTTGTCTTGTTGTTGTTGAGAAGAATGAACTTAGCCTTGTTCTTGTCCTCAAAATTAACGTGGTTTTCAGCGTCAGCAACAAGTTCTGTTGTCTTTTCTACCATTGCAGGCACGAGGAATGTGCAAGCAAGTGCTACGTTTATTACTCTGTTCTGAGTGTCTGCACAGAAATTCTTTCTCATCTCTGTGATAGCCTCGATAAGCTTAGGGTTGTTGTCAAAATTAGCCTTCTGATTATTAGCTCTGAGTTCTGCCATTTTAATTACTCCTTGTCTGATTCTTCAAGATTTGTTTCAATTATAAATTTAGGTCTAGCCTTTGTTTCCAGATAGATCTTGCCTATATATTCTCCGATAATGCCTATTGCCAAAAGCTGAAGTCCGCCTATCGCCCATATGGACGTTATTGTTGACGCCCAGCCCTGAACAGTGTGTCCCACTGCCCATGTTACCAGGAAATATATAAGCATTATAAGTGATACCAGAAATACCAAAATACCGATAGTTGTGATGAACCTTATTGGCTTTACAGACAGCGAGGTTATTCCCTCCACTGCAAAAGCGAGCATTTTTTTCAGCGGATATTTCGATTCGCCTGCCACACGCTCGTTTCTAACATACTTGACTATGTCACTCTTAAATCCTACCATAGGCACAAGACCTCTCAGGAAAAGATTCACTTCCTTAAAGTCTGCCAAAGCGTCGATAGCCCTTTTGCTCATAAGTCTGTAGTCTGCGTGGTTGTAGGTTATCTCAACTCCCATGTGCTCCAAAAGCTTGTAATAAGCCTGAGCAGTTCCACGCTTGAAAGCGGTATCCTTTTCTCTTGATGAACGAACGCCGTAAACAATGTCACAGCCCTCTGCCCTTTTGTCAAGAAAACCGTCTATAGCATTTATATCGTCCTGAAGGTCAGCGTCCATGGAAACGATGATGTCAGCATAGTTCCTTGCAGTCATAAGACCTGCAAGCAGTGCGTTCTGATGACCCTTGTTCCTTGAAAGTTTCAGACCCGTGAAAACAGGACTTGCCTCATGAAGTTTCTGTATTATCTCCCATGTCTTGTCTTTTGAGCCGTCGTCAACGAACATGACCTTGCTGTCATGAGCAATACGGCCGTCTGCCTTTAGCTTGTCGAGCTTTTTAATAAGAGCCTCGGCAGTTATCGGCAGCATCTGCTCCTCATTATAGCATGGGATAACTATATACATAGTTTCGATCATTTTGTTATCTTTATCCTTTCACATACTCGATACCGAACAGGCGGCAGGCATTTTTGTTTGTTATGTCCAGCACTTCCTGCGGTTCAAGTTTTTTTATCTCAGCCACTACCTTTGCAACTTCCTCTATCATAGGGCTTTCGCACCTCTGACCTCTGTAAGGAGGCGGAGCCATATAAGGGCAGTCCGTTTCAAGAAGAAGTCTGTCCATAGGGACGACCCCAAGGGCACGTCTGGCCTTTTTTGCATTTTTAAACGCAAGTGCACCCGTGAACCCGATATACATACCAAGTCCCAGCACTATTTCTGCCGTTTCCGCAGAACCTGAAAAACAGTGCACAACTCCCGACGGAGCGTATTTGTTGAGCACATCAAGACAATCCTGAGTAGCCTCACGACAGTGAACTATAACAGGCAAGCTTTTTTTCACCGCATATTCCACCTGCTTGTCAAACAGCTTTATCTGCTTGTCTTTGTCATAGCCCTCATAGTGATAGTCAAGACCTATCTCGCCGATAGCCACAAGCTTATGGGTGGAGCAAGCCTTTACATAAAGCTCGTCAAGTTTTTGCATATAGTCCTCAGGCAGTGTATCCATGCACTCAGGGTGAAATCCTACAGAAGTGTAGAAATTCTCATATCTTTTCGCAGTTTCTATGCCAAACAGAGATGACTGCTCGTCCGTTGCGGCGTGGCAGACCTTGTCTACAGGAGAGTCAGGGTCGCAAAGCAGCCTGTCAAGGACTTCATATCTGTCCTCATCAAAAGCGTGATCGTCATAGTGACAATGTGAGTCAAATATATTTTTTATGGCAAGGACGTCCTTTCGTAAAAATATACAAATATATTATAGCACAACTCATCAATTTTGTAAAGAGTTTTATTGAATAAAAACGGGCGAACGCACTGTCCGCCCGAAAAATATCTGAATTTTATTAGAAAGCGATCTTCTTTGAGATATGATCTACCAGATCAGCTATCTTTATACGCTCCTGCTCCATTGTATCTCTGTCTCTAACTGTTACACAGCCGTCCTCAACAGAGTCAAAATCATATGTGATGCAGAAAGGTGTACCGATCTCGTCCTGACGGCGATATCTCTTACCGATAGAACCTGCCTCGTCATAGTCAACAAGGAAGTGCTTTGAAAGCTCTGCATAAAGCTCGCCAGCCTGCTCGCTGAGTTTTTTGGAAAGCGGAAGAACGCAAGCCTTGAAAGGTGCAAGTGCAGGGTGGAAACGCATAACAGTTCTTACATCAGGCTTTTCCTCTGTGCCGATATTCTCCTCGTCATATGCCTCGCATACAACAGTCAGGAACAGTCTTTCAACGCCGAGGGATGGCTCGATAACGTATGGAACGTATCTCTCGTTAGTTTCAGGGTCAAAGTAATCAAGGCTCTTGCCACTTGTCTTGATGTGCTGATTAAGGTCATAATCAGTTCTGTCGGCAACGCCCCAAAGCTCGCCCCAGCCGAATGGGAAGAGGTACTCAAAGTCAGTTGTAGCCTTTGAATAGAAACAAAGCTCCTCAGGTGAGTGATCTCTCAGGCGGAGGTTCTCTTCCTTGATGTTAAGGCTAAGCAGCCAATCCTTGCAGAATCCTCTCCAGTAGTTGAACCACTCAAGGTCTGTGCCCGGCTTGCAGAAGAACTCAAGCTCCATCTGCTCGAACTCACGAACACGGAAAATGAAGTTACCCGGAGTTATCTCGTTTCTGAATGACTTACCGACCTGTGCAACGCCGAAAGGTACTTTCTTTCTTGTTGTTCTCTGGATATTTGCAAAGTTTACAAAGATACCCTGTGCAGTTTCAGGACGGAGGTAAAGCTCAGACTTTGAGTCCTCAGTTACACCCTGAAATGTCTTGAACATAAGGTTGAACTGACGGATATCAGTGAAGCTGTGACTGCCACAGTTTGGGCATGGTATCTGCTTTTCCTTGATGTAATCCATCATCTTCTCGTTTGTCCAGCCTGCAACGTTAGTGCCGTCAAAATCTTCAATGAGGTTGTCTGCTCTGTGACGTGTCTTACAGTCCTTGCAGTCCATAAGAGGATCAGAGAATCCGCCGATGTGACCTGACGCAACCCATGTCTGTGGGTTCATGAGGATAGCGGAGTCAAGACCAACGTTGTACTTGTTCTCCTGAATGAACTTCTTTCTCCAAGCGTTCTTGATGTTTGTTTTCAGCTCAACGCCAAGCGGACCGTAGTCCCAAGTGTTTGCAAGACCGCCGTAGATCTCACTGCCTGGGTATACAAAGCCTCTGTTTTTACAGAGAGCCACGATCTTATCCATGGTTTTTTCAGAATTATTCATGAAACATTCTCCTTATATAAAATATAATACTACCATTATATTTTATAGCAAAATGCCGCAAATGTCAAGGAGTTTCGGCGATTTATTACTTTGCATCAAGATATGGCTTTTTATCGTTGCAAAAAATCACGCATTGTGCTATAATAAAATAGTATCGCTATGACTATTCATGTATTGGAACATATTAGGAGAATTTGACTTGATGAACAGTTTTTTTATCGGAAACGTTGAAATAGAAAAGACCGCCGCATTAGCACCCATGGCGTCGGTGGCAGATAAATCCTATCGTCTTATGTGCAAGGAATACGGTGCGTCATATCTTGTGAGCGAGATGATATCCTCGAAGGGTCTGTGCTTTGGCGACAAAAAGACCGCACGTCTTTGCGAGATTGAGAAAGAGGAACGCCCCTATGCTTTGCAGCTTTTCGGGGAAGACCCTTATTATATGGGAAAAGCAGCATATAAGCTAAACGAATATTCCCCTGATATCATTGATATAAACATGGGCTGCCCTGTGCCTAAGATAGTCGGCAACGGCAGCGGTTCGGCACTTATGAGGCTGCCAGACACTGCGGCGGAGATATGCAGAGAGGTTGTTAAAAATGCAGACTGCCCCGTTACAGTGAAGTTCCGTGCAGGCTGGGACGAAAACAGCATAAATGCGGTGGAATTTGCAAAGCTTATGGAGCAGGCAGGTGCAAATGCGGTGACCTGTCACGGCAGAACAAGAACGCAGTTTTATTCAGGCAAAGCCGATTGGGATATAATAAGGCAGGTAAAAGCGGCTGTGAAGATACCTGTTATCGGAAACGGCGACGTTGTTGACGGAGCAAGTGCAAAGGCAATGTATGAGCAGACAGGCTGTGACCTTGTTATGATAGGCAGGGGCAGCTATGGCAGACCGTGGGTTTTCCGTGACGTAAAGCATTATCTTGAAACAGGTGAGAAACTGCCTGAGGTGGGCATAGAAGAGAAAATGGCAGTGATGAAAAAGCACTGCGAACTTATATGCAAATACAAAGGTGAACGTCAGGGCATGAAAGAGGCCAGAAAAAACTGTGCATGGTATGTAAAAGGGCTAAAAGGCTCGGCAAAACTCAGGGCACATTGCGGCGGACTTGACACCCTTTGTGACCTTTATAAAATGATAGACTTTATACTTGCCAACGAGCAGCAGGAAAGGATATAAAAATGGGAAAACTTTATGTTGTGGGAACGCCTATAGGCAATCTTGGAGATATGACATACCGTGGTGTGGAAACACTTGAAAACGTAGATTTTATCTGTGCAGAGGACACAAGGGTAACGGCAAAGCTTTTGAATTATTTTGAGATAAAAACTCCCCTTGTTAGCTATCATGAGCACAATGCAAAGCAGGTGGGCGAGAGCATTTTGAACAGGATAATGGCGGGCGAGAATGCCGCTATCGTCACAGACGCCGGTATGCCTTGCATTTCAGATCCGGGAGAACTGCTTGTAAAGCTTTGTGCTGAAAATGGTGTAAAAGTGGAGGTAGTGCCCGGTCCGTCGGCGGTAGTTTCGGCACTTGCCATAAGCGGACTTGACACCGCAAGATTTCAGTTCGAGGGCTTTTTGTCAACCACCAAAAAGCAGAGGTCAAATCATCTTGCATCGGTGAAAAACAGCACGAACACTCTTATTTTCTACGAAGCACCTCACAAGCTCATTTACACTTTAAAGGATATGCTTGAATATTTCGGCGACAGAAAAATATCCCTTTGCAGGGAACTTACAAAGATACATGAAGAAGTTTTCCGCACCACCCTTTCGCAGGCTGTGGAATACTATGAGGCAAATAAGCCAAAGGGCGAATTTGTGCTTGTTATAGAGGGTGCAAAGGAGGACGAGCTTTGTCCTGCGGAGAGTATCGAGGAGGCATTAGAGCAGGTGAAAGCCCTTGTGGAAAAGGGTATGCGTGGAGCAGACGCCTGCCGTGAGATCGCAAAGGCAACGGGATTTTCTAAGGGGGAGCTGTACGGACGCTTGTTTAAATGAGGAGTGAGGAATGAGGAATTAAGGTATCGCCTGCGGCGATGTTTATTTCTTGTTTTTTGTTGCATTTGTATTATATATCAATTTAGATTTTTGAGGTGATTTTATGAGCATAAAAGAATACATAGGCGGACAGTGTGCTGACCCTGAGGGATTGGGCGGATTAGCCTGTGCAAAATTCATGAATTTTTTCAATGCAGAGCACTACAGAGCGGTGAAAAAATTTGTCTGCAAGCTTGACGGTGCAAGGATATTGGATATAGGCTTTGGAAACGGCGTGACTATCAAAAAGCTTAGCAAGAATATAAACGCTAAGTTCTACGGCGTCGATATTTCTGCGGATATGGTGGAAAAAGCAAAGCGTGAGAACCATGACGGCGTGAATACCAACAAGGTCATTTTGCAGCAGGGCAGGGCTGAACAACTTCCTTATAACGACGATTTTTTTGACACCGTTTATACTGTGAACACCATTTATTTCTGGGAGGACACCGCAAAAGTCCTTGATGAGGTAAGGCGTGTTCTCAAGGACGGCGGCAATTTTATCTGCACATTCTATACAAAGGGATATCTTGATAAGCTGCCATACTGCGATTCAGGTTTTGATAAGTTTACTCCTCAGCAGGTGCGTTCAATGGCAAGAGAAAGAGGCTTTCATGATGTTAAGATCAAGATATTGAGCGACTGTAAGGCGTATTGCCTTGTGGGCACAAAGATAGAGGGAGAATAAGTTGGCTGAGCTGACCATAACACCGCTGACAATGGATAACGTGGAGCTTTTTGCACGAACTGCGGCAAATATCCTGCCGGAGGCGTGGAGCGTTGAGACCTACAAAAAACAGGTGCAAAACCCTGACGATATATCTTTTCTTGCACTGTGTGACGGCGAGGCAGCAGGCTTTATAAGCGTGTGGTGCGTTTGCGGCGAGGCGGAGATAAACAATATCGGCGTTTTGGAGAAGTTCCGCAGAATTGGTATCGCAGGCAAGCTTTTTGAAAGAGCTTTTGCGGCGGCAAAGGCTGAAAAATGGTATCTTGAAGTGCGTGAGTCGAACAATGCGGCAATAAGCTTTTATGAAAAGCTGGGTTTCGATAGGGTAGGAATGAGAAAGAATTTTTACCGTGACCCTACGGAAAACGCCGTTTTAATGGCTCTCGACCCTGAAAATTATTGCCTTATGGAGAAAAAACAATGACATATAACGATTTTACTTTCGAGTCCTTAGGGGAGGGCATCGAGATATGTATATCCGATGAGCACCGTTTTGGTACTGACGCTTTTTTGCTTGCAGATTTTTCCGCAGGACGGCATAAAGACGTCTGTGCAGACCTTTGCACAGGCAGCGGCATAATCGCACTTTTGCTGCACAAGTTTTACAAGCCGCTGAAGATATACGCCGTGGAGATCCAGGAAAAGGCTCACGAGCAGCTGAAAATATCTTTGGAAAAGTCGAAAATAGACGCTATACAGCCTGTTCTTGGCGACCTTAACAACTGGCGTAGCGAAAAGGAACTTGATCTTATCACCTGCAATCCGCCTTACAAGATAAACAACACAGGTGCAAAAAATGACAGCGAGGCAGTGTCCATAGCACGCCATGAAATGCTCTGCACCATTGACGACGTGTGCAGATGTGCAAAGAAAAACCTAAAATTTGGCGGCAGACTTTGCATTTGCAACCGCCCTGAGCGGCTTTGCGATATAATGACGGCAATGAGGGCGAACGGTATCGAGCCAAAGCGGCTGAGGACTGTTCACAAGAACCCTGAATGTCCGCCGTGGCTTATTCTAGTTGAGGGCAAAAAGGGCGGAAAGCCTTTTGTGCAAATAGAAAAGCCGCTGTATGTCCGTTCGGCTGACGGGGGAAACTCGGCGGAGATGAAGAGGATATACGGACTTCCTTGAAAAGTGAGGAGTTAGGAATGAGGAATTAAGGTATCGCCTGCGGCGATGATAATTTCTTGTAGGGGCGACCTTTGGTCGCCTGCTTGCTCCAATTTGTCTGCTTATTAAATGTATATGATATGCTTATATTTACGAAATAATAAAAAGAGGGTAATATAATGAAGATTTTAGGAATAGAAAGCTCCTGCGACGAAACAGCTTGCTCTGTTGTGGAGGACGGAAAAACGGTGCTTTCAAATATAGTTGCAAGTCAGATAGACGAACACAGGCTCTATGGCGGAGTTGTGCCTGAGATAGCCTCACGCCGTCATGCCGAGAATATAACTTGGGTGACAAAGGCTGCCCTTGAGGAGGCAGGCTGCACTATGGAGGATATCGACGCCGTTGCCGTGACCTATGCTCCGGGATTAATCGGTGCACTTCTCGTGGGAGTAAGCTTTGCAAAGGGACTTGCCATGAGTGCAAATAAGCCCCTTGTGCCTGTTCATCATATTGCAGGTCACATTGCCGCAAACTATATTTCACACCCTGAGCTAAAGCCGCCTTATCTTTGTCTTGTGGTATCAGGCGGACATTCTCATATCGTTGAGGTGCTTGACTATTCAAGATATCATGTCATAGGCAGAACAAGAGATGACGCCGCAGGCGAGTGTTTTGACAAGGTAGCGAGAACGCTGGGTTTTGAGTATCCGGGCGGAAAATTTATCGACAATGCCGCAAAGTCAGGCGACCCTAATGCTTATAAACTGCCGCACCCAAAGGTACAGGGCAGCGAGTATGATTTCTCTTTTAGCGGACTGAAAACTGCCGTAATAAATCTTGTGCACAATGCCGCACAGAAGGGCGAGAGCGTGAATGTGAACGATATGGCGGCGTCATTCCAAAACACCATATCCGACATTCTTGTAGACAAAGCAATGCTTGCCGCAAAAGATCTTGGGTATACTACCATAGGGCTTGCAGGCGGCGTGTCAGCTAATTCAGGGGTAAGAGAAAAATTGCAGAAAGCCTGCGACAAGCGAGGCTATAAGCTTTATATGCCTGAGTTCAAATACTGCGGAGATAACGGAGCGATGATAGCCTGTCAGGGATATTTTGATTATCTAGCAGGCAGGCGTGCAGACGAAAGCCTTAACGGCATCGCAACGCTGTCGCTGGATAAGATTTCAGAATAAAATTCATGGATAGACCTGTACGGAAACAAATACGGCTGGATAATTATGATTATTCCAAAAATGGACTTTATTTTATAACGATATGTACGAAAGATCGCAGCGAGTTGTTGTGGTCAACGAATGTAGGGGACGGCGCCCTCGACGTCCCGTTATGTTCTGCAAATCGTGTCAATAAAGTTTTCCTTTCAAACTTTGGCAGAATCGTCAGAGATAACATTCGCAAAGCAAACCGTGTTTATTCAGATAAAAAGATATTGCAGTATGTAATAATGCCAAATCACATACATTTTATTTTGAAAATGAGATTTCTGAGGTCGGTACAGGCGTAAACGGGACGTCGGGGGCGCCGTCCCCTACAAATGAGATAGTTCCACTATATGTATCAATGTTGAAAAGATTTATAAACAAAGATATCGGTTTTAACATTTTTCAGCGTTCTTATTACGACCGTATCATCAGGAATGAAAAAGAATACATTGCGATTTCAGCTTATATACACAACAACCCGTTTAAATGGGACGTTGACGAATATAATCCTAAAAATAAGAATAACAAAATGGAGGTGCAGGGGGTAAAATGAAATTACTTGCCATAGACGGAAACAGCATAATGAACAGGGCTTTTTACGGAATAAAGCTGCTGTCAAATTCAAAGGGACAGTTTACGAATGCCCTTACGGGGTTTATGAATATTTACCTCAAGGAGATAGGCGAGGTAAAGCCTGATTGTGTGGCTGTGGCTTTCGACCTTAAAGCCCCTACCTTCAGACATAAGGCGAACGCATCTTATAAGGCTAACAGAAAGGGTATGCCTGAGGAGCTTGCTCAGCAGATGCCTGTGATAAAAGGGCTTTTGGGCGACCTTGGCATAAAGATAGTACAGTGTGAGGGATATGAGGCTGACGATATTTTGGGTACGCTTTCAAAGGCTGCCGCAGATTCAGGCAACGAGTGCTATCTCCTCACCGGCGACAGGGACAGCTTTCAGCTTGTTTCCGACCTTGTGACAGTTCGCCTCGCCACCACAAAGGAAACCAAGATATATACTCCTGATAGGATAATGGAGGAATACGGCGTTACCCCTCGCCAAATGATAGAGGTCAAGGCACTTATGGGAGATACTTCTGATAACATTTCAGGCGTAAAAGGCATCGGCGAAAAGACCGCCCTTTCACTTATAAAGCAGGAGGGCGACGTCAAGACCCTTTATGAGCACCTTGCCGATATCAAGCTTACCCCGTCTGTTCGTACAAAGCTTGAAAACGGTCATCAGGACGCCATAGACAGCCGTTTCCTTGCCGAGATATGCCTTGACGCACCTGTGGAAAAAGCTACTGAGTTTTATAAGCTTGGCGAAGTGGATACCGAGAAAACAAAGGCACTTCTTGCCAACCTCGAAATGATGCGTCTTTTAGATAGACTGGGGCTTAGCGGAAAAACTGCTGAGAATACGGATATCGTTCAGGAAAGCAAGCTAAAGCTTTCTGACCTGCCTAAGTTTGAAGTGAAAACTTTGGACGAAAGCGTTATATCTGCCCTTGATAAAGACAAAACAGTATACTTTATCTTTGCTGACAACAAGCTTTCAGTCCTCTGCGACGATATTATCTATACCACCGAGGATAAAGACCTTGCAACATCTTTCATGGGCACAGCCTGCAAAAAGATAACTTTTGAGGGCAAGACCGCACATAAATTTGCCTTTTCTCAGGGAACGCACCTTGAAAACCTTGCTTTCTGCTGCGACCTTGCAGGATACCTCCTTAATTCACAGTCAAGCGAGTATACAGTAGAAAACCTCTGCCTTTCGTATAAGTGCCTTTACCGTTCAGATATGGGCGAATTTGCAGACCTTTCAAGCCTGCCTGCACTTAGCGAAAACCTGAAAAATCAGCTTGAAATGACCGATATGACAAAGCTTTTTGACGATATCGAAATGCCTCTTTGCGAGGTCTTGGCCTCAATGGAGTTTTACGGCGTAAAGGCTGACGCAGAGGGAATAAAGGCTTTCGGCGAGGATCTGAAAATAAAGATAGACCAGCTGACTTCGCAGATATATATGTATGCAGGCAAGGAGTTCAATATCGCCTCCACAAAACAGCTTGGCGAGGTTCTTTTCGATGACTTGGGTCTGCCGGCAAAAAAGAAAACAAAGTCAGGATATTCCACCAATGCGGACGTTCTCGAAAGCCTTATGGACAAGCACCCTATCGTACCTCTTATCGTTGAATACCGCACCCTCACAAAGCTCAATTCCACATACGTTGACGGACTTTTAAAGCTTATCCACCCTGATGGCAGAGTTCATTCTGTTTTCAAGCAGACAGAAACCCGAACAGGCAGGATATCTTCCACAGAGCCTAATATGCAGAATATCCCTGTAAGAAAAGAGATAGGCAGGAATATGCGTAAATTCTTTGTGGCACAGGAGGGATACACTCTTCTTGACGCCGACTACAGCCAGATCGAGCTGAGAGTTCTCGCCTCAGTGTGCGGCGACAAAAATATGCAGGAGGCGTTTTCAGAGGGCAGAGATATCCATACCTCAACTGCGGCACAGGTCTTTGATATCCCGGAGGATTTCGTCACCCCTGAAATGAGAAGTGCGGCAAAGGCTGTAAACTTCGGCATCATTTACGGAATAGGTGCATTTTCTCTGTCAAAGGATATCGGAGTAACGGTAGCAGAGGCGAAAAGATATATAAAGAACTATCTTGACAACTTCCCGAAGGTATCAGAATTTATGGACAAGACCGTTGAGGACGGCATAAAAAACGGTTATGTTACAACCCTTTTCGGCAGAAGAAGATATATCCCTGAGCTTTCTGCGTCAAACAAGGTTTTGCAGGCTTTCGGAAAAAGGGCGGCAATGAACGCACCTATCCAAGGTGCTGCGGCTGATATCATTAAGATAGCAATGGTAAGAGTATACAAAAAGCTTAGAGAAGAAAAACTTGACGCAAGACTTATTTTGCAGGTGCACGACGAACTTATAATCGAGGTCGCTGAAAAGGATAAGGACAGAGCCGAGAAGATACTCAAGGACGAAATGGAGAATGCTGTTAAGCTTGCTGTGCCTATGACTGTGGACGTAAACAGCGGAAAAAGCTGGTATGAGGCGAAAGACTGATCTTTAAGTGAGGAGTTAGGAGTGAGGAATGAGGAATTAAGGTATCGCCTGCGGCGATGATTTTGATTTCTATATGTAGGGGCGAACAGTGTTCGCCCGCCTCTGAATACCACTGTCATTATTTTGTGAGTGTTGACGAATTTTTAGACGGCTGTCGCAAAAATACTTGACTTTTGTGAAATTTGTGGTATAATTCTCTATATAAAATGTATGTAAAAACAAAGATAGATAAAAGTAGAATAAAAAAGTAGAATAATAGGATAATAAAAACTTAAAGGGGCTGGGAAAATGAAAAAAATGCTGTTTGTGTTCAATCCCTATGCAGGCAAGGGACAGATAAAAGATAACCTTTGCGACATTGTGGATATTTTTACAAAGGGCGGCTATGAAGTAGTTACTTATCCTACGCAGGCTAAGCTTGACGGCTATAACAAGCTTTGTCAGTGCGGACAGGATTATGATATGATAGTCACATCAGGCGGCGACGGCACGCTGTCTGAGGCTGTAAAGGCTATGATGACTTTTGACAAAAAAATACCGCTTGGATATATTCCGGCAGGTTCGACGAACGACTGTGCACAGTCGCTGAGCATACCGAAAAAAATGCTTGACGCTGCAAGGGAGATAGTTGACGGCGTGTATTTTGACTATGACGTTGGCAAGTTCAACGGTCAGTATTTTGTGTATGTAGCAGGCTTTGGTGCATTCACCGACGTGTCCTATGAAACTTCACAGACCTTGAAAAACAAGTTCGGTCATGCCGCATATGTGGCTGAGGGCATAAAAAGGCTGTCAAAGATAACAGGTCAGCAGATGAGAGTTGAGCATGACGGCGAGGTAGTAGAGGGCAGCTTTATACTGGGCCTTATCTCAAATACTATCTCTGTAGGCGGAATGAGAAAGCTTATCGCATCAGGCGTATGCTTTGATGACGGACTGTTTGAAGTGGTCTTGGTAAAGACCCCTAAGAACGCTATCGAGCTTAGCAACACAATAAACGAGGCGGTGCTCAACAAGCTCAACGATAAGCATTTTGTGACTTTCAAGACTTCAAAGGTCACTTTCACAAGCGTGAACGAAGTTCCTTGGACGCTGGACGGAGAGTCAGGCGGAAAGCATACATATGTTGAGATAGAAAACTGCAAGCAGGCGATAAGGTTCAAACTCAAACCCAATGACATAACCGCAGAGCAAACGGCTGTTCAGTGCAGTGCAGGGGATATGATAATGACCGATGACGGCCACCCTGTTGTCATTGAAGATCAGTATGAGATAGAAGATTAAGCTGTTTTGTATGGGCGACCTTTGGTCGCCCGCCTTTCAATAGATATTTGACAAAATAAAAGCGGACGAGTTCTTTTCGTCCGCTTTTTGCATATGCCTATTTTTTGTTTTTCTGCCGAAACTGGGAGGGTGTCATGTTGTATCGCCTTTTGAACTGCCGCATGAAATGTACGTCATTTTCATATCCGCATACAGCGGCAATGTTTTTCACCGTCATGTCAGTGCTGAGAAGATAGTATTCAGCGTTTTTCATTCTCGCACATAAAATGTCTTCATAGCAGCTCACCCCGAAACGTGAGGTGTAAAGATACTGAAAATGTGAGGGGCTTACGCTAAGGGACTTTGCCATGTCTGCAATGCTGCGGCTGCCTGCCGGCGAGCTGTATATGTCCGCACGAAGTCTTTCAAGAGAATCCGCATAATGGCTGCGTTTTTTCGGCGTTTCTCCGCTTTGACCAAGTGCGTATTCTTCACCAAGCCTTACGAGTAACATTCTCAGCATAAGCTCGATATAGTCCTCACGCCTGCTGCTTTCTGAAAGGCTGAGCCTGCTCACCACCGATAAGATATCCTCAGCCTTTGCCACATCTGACAGAGAAAAAATCGTATCATATGGGAGTGACGCCTCCTGCGTTAGAGCGTCATCACAGTCGAAATGCAGCCAGTGGTTGATGTAAAAACCCTTGCAGGCACGGTATATCTGCGGCGAGCTTTTTCGGTAAAGTATGGCACTGTCAGGCGAAACTGTGTAGTCATTGCCGTGCAAACGCACCACCGCAGAGGATTTGAATATAAGCAGAAGATTGTCCCCCGAACCGTTTGGACGGCGGATATCGAAAGAACCGTCATGGCTGTAGTTAAGTCCCAAAGCGTGAAGTTCCATAGGTTTATCCTTTCTAATTTCGTATGATGTATCAGTATAATAATAGGATATATCATTGTTGTTTTTTTGTCAAGTGATAAAATATAATTGAAACTAAAATCATACACTTTTAGGAGGTCACAATGAAGAACATTTCAATGCTTATCAATACCGCAGACAAGCGTTCCCACATCAACCCTGAGATATACGGACATTTCTCCGAACATCTTGGCAGATGTATCTATAACGGAATGTATGTTGGCGAAGATTCAGAGATACCGAACATAAACGGCGTTAGAAAGGACGTTATCGAGGCTTTCAAGGAGATAAAAATGCCTGTTCTCCGCTGGCCGGGCGGCTGCTTTGCAGACGAGTATCACTGGAAAGACGGTATCGGCGAAAAATCCCAGAGAAAGAAAATGATAAACACAAACTGGGGCGGCGTGACAGAGGATAACTCTTTCGGCACAAATGAGTTCTTTGACCTGTGCGAAGAGATAGGCTGCGAACCGTATCTTGCAGGAAATCTCGGCAGCGGCACTGTTCAGGAACTTGCAGAGTGGATAGAATATATCACCTTTGACGGCGTTTCCCCCATGGCTGACCTGAGAAGAAAGAACGGCAGAGAAAAGCCGTGGAAACTGAAATATCTTGGTATCGGCAACGAAAACTGGGGCTGCGGCGGCTCGATGCGTCCTGAGTATTATTGCGACGAATACAGAAGATATCAGAGCTTTTGCAAGAATTTCAGCGGCAATGAGCTTTACAAAGTTGCCTGCGGACCAAATTCCAACGATTATAACTGGACGGACGTTGTAATGTCAAACCTTGGGGAGTGGCACACAAAGGCTATCTCTTTGCACTATTACACCGTTCCTACAGGGGATTGGAACAAAAAGGGCAGTGCGACAGAGTTCTCAAATGAGGAGTATTACGAAACCATATCAAAGACACTCTACATGGACGAGCTTATAAAACGCCACAGCGAGATAATGTCACGCCATGACCCTGAGGGAAAAATAGGTCTTATCGTTGACGAGTGGGGCTGCTGGTATGACGTTGAAGAGGGCACGAACCCTGGTTTTCTTTATCAGCAGAACACAATGCGTGACGCTATCGTGGCTGCCTGCAACCTTAATATCTTCAATGCCCACAGTGACAAAGTTGTAATGGCGAACCTTGCTCAGGCAGTGAACGTTTTGCAGGCTCTTATCCTCACAGAGGGCGAGAAAATGGTAAAAACGCCTACATATCACGTCTTTGACCTTTTCAAAACTCATCAGGGCGGCGAGCTTTGCTATAGCCATGCCGACAACTGTCAGGCAGGCGGCAAGATACCAATGATATCACAGTCTGCCTCAGTAAAGGACGGCGTTCTTACTGTCACGATAGCAAACTGCTCTATAGACGATGACGCTCATATCTGCTGCGACATCGCAGGTTCAAACTATCAGAACATTGAGTGCAGGATACTTGACAATGATGTAAGGGACTATAACGATTTTGATAATTGTGATAAGGTCGCACCAAGAGAGTACAGTGCGAAAATGACAGAAAAGGGCTTTGAGATAGACCTGCCAAAATGCTCCGTAGCGGTAGTGACAATGAAATAAAATTTTATAAGGAGAGCCCAAAATGACAGTAAAAGATAAAATTTTGCAGGGCAAGACCTATCTTGGCATAGAGCTTGGCTCAACAAGAATAAAGGCTGTTCTTATAGACGATAGCTTTGCCGTTATCGCCTCAGGCTCAAAACAGTGGGAAAACCGCTTTGAAAACGGCTGCTGGACATATTCTCTTGATGATATCCATGGCGGCATACAGGCGTGCTATAAGGATCTTGCAAAGAACGTAAAGGCACAGTACGGCGTTTATCCTGAAACATTCGGTGCAATGGGCATTTCTGCAATGATGCACGGCTATATGGCTTTTGACAAAAACGATAAACTGCTTGTGCCGTTCAGAACATGGCGTAATACCATGACCGCTCAGGCGGCTGAAGAGCTTACAAAATTGCTTGGATTCAATATCCCACAGCGTTGGAGCATCGCTCACCTTTATCAGGCAGTGCTGAACAAAGAGCCTCACGTTGCGGATATTGCCTATATAAATACTCTTGCAGGCTATGTGCACAAAAGGCTCACAGACCGTTTTGAAGTAGGCGTCGGCGAGGCGTCAGGTATCTTCCCTGTAGAGGGCATAGGCTATAAAAAAGAGTATTTGGAGCTTACAGAAAAAAGCCTTGCGGAAAAAGGCTTTGACCATAAGCTGAAAGATATCCTCCCTGCTGTGAGAAACGCAGGAGAAAAGAGTGCTGTCCTTACAGAAGAGGGTGCAAAGTTCCTTGACCCTGAGGGACACCTCAAAGCAGGCGTGCCGGTCTGCCCTCCTGAGGGCGACGCAGGCACCGGCATGGTTGCAACAGACAGCGTTCTGAAAAAGACGGGAAACATCTCCGCAGGCACTTCAATATTTGCAATGCTTGTCCTTGAAAAGCCGCTGAAAGGCGTTTATGAGGAGATAGACGTTGTAACTACCCCTGACGGTTCGCCTGTCGCAATGGTGCATTGCAACAACTGCTGCTCAGAGCTTGACGCATGGGTTAATATGTTCGGCGAGTTCGCAAAGCTCACAGGCAACGAGATAGACAAAAGCAGCCTTTACGAAACGCTCTATAAAAACGCTATGACAGCCGATAGCTCATGCGGCGGCGTGACAGCCTATAACTGCCTTTCAGGCGAGCCTGTCATAAAGCTTGATGAGGGCAGACCAATGTATTTCCGCACCCCTGACAGCACTTTGACCTTGGGCAGCTTTTTCAGAGCACAGCTTTATTCCGCTTTCACTGCACTGAAGATCGGCATGGATATACTTTTTGATAAGGAAAAGGTAAAGGCAGAAAAGATAACAGGTCACGGCGGACTTTTTAAAGTCAGCGGAGTTGCCTCACAGCTTATTGCGGACGCACTTTCAACCCCTGTTTCAGTAATGAAAACAGCAGGCGAAGGCGGAGCATGGGGCATGGCTCTTTTAGCAGCTTATATGGAGCTTTCAGAGGGCAAAAAGCTTGCCGACTTCCTTGACGAAAAGGTCTTTGTGGATATGGAAGTGACAACTTCTCAGCCTGAACAGACAGGCTCAGAGGGCTATAAAACATTCTTAGAAAGATATAAAAACGGATTGACGGCAGAAAAAGCTGCACAGTTCTGATTAAAAATCATAGAAATTCATAGAAAAAAATGAAGGGGCGATCTGAGGTCGCCCGCCTGCCCACTCAAACTGTCGGTAAGCTATTCACTTGTACGGAAAATGAGCAGACAAAAGGTGCATTTACCAAATCAGCGAAAGGAGAATTTTTTATGCTGGAAGAATTAAAACAGCAGGTGTGCGAGGCTAATCTGCTGCTGCCGAAATATGGTCTTGTTACGTTCACATGGGGAAATGTTTCCGCCATTGACAGAGAAAAAGGCCTTGTGGTCATAAAGCCGTCAGGCGTGCCATATGAGGGCATGACAGCCGATGATATGGTGGTAGTTGACCTTGAAAGCGGAAAGGTAGTGGAGGGCAAATATAAGCCTTCAAGTGATACTCCAACGCATTTGGAACTTTACAAAGCTTTTGATATCGGAGGAATAGTCCATACCCATAGCCGCTGGGCAACATCTTTTGCTCAGGCAGGAAAGGGCATAATACCAATGGGCACAACTCATGCAGACTATTTCTACGGCGAGATACCATGCACAAGAGCAATGACCCCTGAGGAGATAGCAGGAGAGTATGAAAAGGAAACAGGTACTGTTATAATAGAGGCTTTCAAGGGTCTTGACGCAACTCAGATACCTGCCGTTCTGGTAAAAAGCCATGGCCCGTTCACATGGGGAAAGGATGCAGCAGAGGCTGTCCATAACGCAGTTGTCCTTGAAGAGGCTGCGTTCATGAATTTCCACGCAATGATGATGAACCCTGAGATCGGTCATATGCAGCAGGAGCTGCTTGATAAACACTTCCTCAGAAAGCACGGCAAGAACGCATATTACGGTCAGAATTAAATTGCATATATCCTATTTTGTGTAGGAGCGACCTTAGGTCGCCCGTTGTTCCGTTCATTTTATATTTTATAAACACTCTCACGTCCCGATTTTTCGGGGCGTTTTTTTGTGCCTGTGCCCCTATATTGTGCAAAATGTATATTATGATAATGCTAATTTGTACAAAAGGGTAGTTTTTTGTACTTGTTATAAGTAAATTCTTGACTTGTGTTTTAATAATATGTTATAATTAAAATAATGTCACGGTAATATTTGTGTGTCTTAACGGTAATGAATGGAATATGATATAGATATTACCTTAGAAATGAGGAACGGAGGCTTGTAATGAAAAAGCAAATTGATTACGGCAGCTATGCGTCCTATAAGGAAACCGTAAAAGGTCTTACCGAGAACCTGAAATCGCTGCTGGGGCTGAGCGAGGAGATCGCTCTTGTCAATACTGCGGAATCTATTCGGGAAACATTGGAGAAAACAGCCGAGGAGCACTTTGAGGTCGCTATCGTCGGCGAGTTCAAGAGAGGTAAAAGTACCCTTATCAACGCAATGCTCGGTCAGGAGGTATTGCCTGCTGACGTGCTGCCTGCAACGGCTACCCTTAACAGAGTGACCTATAGCGAAGAACCGTATGTTCAGGTGGAATACAAAAACGGCGAAAGCGAAAAGGTGGATATAAACAAACTGGAGGACTATGTAACAAAGCTCACGGCAGAGTCGGAGGAAAGAGCCGAAACTGTCAAAGAGGCTACTGTTTATTATGATACCGAGTTCTGTAAGAACAATGTCGATATCATAGATACTCCGGGTCTTAACGATGACGATCAGATGACTAACGTTACTCTGTCGATACTGCCGAAAATAGACGCAGCCGTTTTCGTTATCAGTGCAAACTCCCCTTTCTCACAGTTTGAAAAAGAGTTTCTTGAAAAGAAAATGCTCACTTCCGATGTGGGAAGGATTATTTTCGTTGTAAACTGTTTCGGTACATTCTCTCAGGCAGACGAGAATAAGATAGTCGAAACTGTAAGAGGACGTATCGGAAAATACGTTATGGAAAAGGCTAAAAAGGTCATGGGCGAGGATTCCCGTGAGTTTGCGGTCTATAAGAGAAAAATAGGAACTCCGAGAGTTATCGGCGTTTATGCAAAGCAGGCCCTTATGGCTAAGGAGTCAGGGGATAAGGAGGCTCTTGAAAAGAGTAACTTCCCTGAGTTTGAAAAGGCTCTTGAAACCATGCTCACAAAAGAGCGTGGCGTTATCGCCTTGCAGATACTTGCAAATAAGATAACAAATTCGGGTACTGAGATACTCAGAAGTGTCGTTATGCAGGAAAACGCCCTTATGATGGCTAATGACGAGTTCATGGAAAAGTATGACGACGCTATCAAGGAGATCGGCGAGATCAGAAACAAGAAAAGACAGGAATTTGTCAAGATCAATGACGCCGCAAATCAGGTGTTCAATGACTTGCAGCCTGTTTTGGACAGCTATTGGACGAATATCGAGCAGACCGCTATGGAGGTAATAGACAACTTCCAGATGTCCTCTGACGATTTCAAGAAAGACCAGCTCAAGCTTGTTACCGCAAAGCTCACCGAGAAGATAAAAGAGAGCATCGAGGCAAGAGCACAGATAATCTGCGAGCAGATACAAAACAGCATCAACTTCGCTGTTTCCTGCGAGGCTGAAAGACTTCAGGAATTTGAGGACGAGTTCTTCGAATCCGTTACAAAGATACAGCAGATGTTCACTATCTCCGACAGAGTTTCAAAGAACGGCGGCGTTATGGATAAGATAATAGGCGTCGCTATCGGCTCTTACGGCGTCGGCGGACTGTTCTTGGGATTCAGAGAATCCGGTGTAAAGGGTGCTCTTCTTGGCGGAGCGACCGGCTTTGCAGGATTCTATGCTACTTATTATACCGCTATATTCTTTGCAGGCTTTTTTGGCATAACCGCTACCCTGCCAGTGACCCTCTGCCTTATGGCTCTTGCAGGTATAGCAGGTACTTTTACTTCAAACTTTGCCGTTGATAAGATACTTGTCAAGGAAAGAATAGATAAGTATAAGTCAAACTTCAAAACTCAGGTGAGAAAGCAGTTCCACGAAATGAAACTCAATAACGACTTCACTGAAACTGTCCGCCGTCAGGTATTCTCAGCATTTGAGGGACTGAAGGGCAAGATCGAGAGCGAAACAGAGATAATCCTTCGTGATACTCAGGAAACACTTGATAATCTTAACGATCTTAAAACTGAAAAGAGCAACATTTCTCAGAAGGAAATGGAGCGTCTGCATGATATTGCCGAGAGTGCAAGTGCAATAGTTCAGGAGGCATATCAGGTAAGACGTGTGCTCACCGAGGCTATGGAAAGCTGACGGACAAAACAAAAGGATATCATTTTAAGATCAAGGGAGGACAGGTCATGAGTACAAATACAACGGAAAGGGAAAATCCGCTGCTACAGATTGACACCAGTTTCCGCACCTATCTGAATGCTTATACAAGAAGTTATCAGAACCATATAGTTGACGGCGTGCTCGACTATGCTTTCGAGTCCGATTTTGCCGTAAGGCAGAAGATAATGGGACTTGGCGGCTGGGGAAAGCTCGTCAAGGCGGCAGGCTCGCAGGACGTTTCTGCTGAGGCAAAGCACCTGTTTTTGAAATGCGAGCAGGTCGGACCGCTGAAATATCCCGATATATATGACATCGTGAAAAAGTGTGCCGAGCGTCTTGAGCTTGTCGTGCCTATCGTCTTTGTCAGAGGGGATATGGACAAAGCACAGATCTACTCTATCGCAAGCGACATAATCGAGCCTTGTATCGTGCTTTCAAAGCAGCTTGTGGAAATGTGCAGCAGTGAGGAGCTTATGTTCCTTATAGGCTGCGAATGCGGAAGGATACAGAACAATCATTGTGCCTATAATATGGCATTCACATACCTGAATTATAATAAATTCACTTTCAGACCCATTGAAAGATCATATAAGCAGACTGTAAATAATCAGCTTTATACGGCTCTTGTGCAGTGGGTGAAATATGCAGATATAACAGCAAACAGAGCAGGCATTATCTGCCTCGATAAGCCGGGAATGTTCATAAGCATCATAACAGGGCTTTATAACAAGGGCTTTATCGACTTTTATGGCAGACAGCAGAAAAATATGGATACCAACGAGCTTATCAAAAAAGCCGAGAGCGTCCATGCAGTGGCGTCAAGAAATCTGAAAACAGAAAATTCAATGAGCGAGCTTGAAAAGCTTGTTATCGCCGTGACTGAGTTTCTGTACTGTGCGGTGCTTTACGAGTGGCGAAAAGACGCCGAGGATTCTGACAGACACCTTGTTTCAGGTCAGATATGCGACGTCCGCAGCAGCGTTATAATCGGAAACGGAGGCGTGATAGGTGGATAGTGCGAATATGAACACAGCAGAGCAGAATATTGCACAGGTAAGAGCCGATCTCAAAGCCTTCGTGGATAATGAAAAGATAGCCAAAATGCTCGGCAAGGATTTTGTCAGCGAAATGAACGAGTGGGAGACACTTATCGAGAAAAAAAGCGAAGAGCCTTTTACGCTGGTCATACTTGGCGAGTTCAAAAGGGGCAAGAGCACTATCATAAACGCTCTTCTCGGCAAGGAGCTTGCTCCCATAAACGTGACCCCTGAAACTTATACCATAAATGAGATATCCTTCGGACATACACAGTATGTGGAGGCGATATTGGAAAACGGCATGAGAGTGCCGCTGGCTCTTGAGGATATCACAAGGGAAAAGCTTGAGCAGCGAATGAAACTCTTTCCTGCAAAAATAAGCTACGTCCAGATAAAGGACAACGCCCCTATACTCAAAGAGATAAGGATTGTCGATACTCCGGGCCTTTCCGACTTGGAAACTCTCGACAAGCAGGTAATGGATTATATCGTCAATGCAGACGCTATCATGTATGCAGCGTCATGCCTGCTGCCGTTCTCTGAAACGGAGCAGATCTTTCTCGCAAGCCACGTCCGGCCGCAGAGGTTCGGTATGCTCTATATCCTTGTGAATATGATAGACGCAATGAACTCTCAAAAGGACGCCGATAAGATATTAAAGCGTGTGAGAAACATTTCCGAGAGGATAGTCCCTAACGCTATCGTCTATGGCATAAGCGGTGCTGATGAACTGAGCAGAAAGCTTGGAAGAGAAAGACCGATAGATAAAGGCACAAGAGAGTTTTATGAAACGCAGTTCTTCCAGTTTGAACTGTCTTTGCAGCGTGATATAATCATGCAAAAGGACGTTATCCGTTCAAAGCGTGTGCTCACGATGCTTTCGCAGATGTGTGACGAAACTGCCGCAAAACTTCGACTTATAAGCGATATGGCAGAGCTTGATAAGCAAAAGCTTGCCGACCGTGCAAAAGAGTTTGAGGAGCAGTGCGAAAAGCTTTCAAAGGCACTTGAAGAGAAAAAACCTGCCCTGCACCTTTCTATTATCGAAATGCAGCAGGAGGCAGAGGCTTGGATGTATGAGTTCTTCTCAAAGCTGAGAGCAAGCATTTTGGACTGCCGTGGAAAAGATGCCGACGGCAATGACCTTTACAGCCCTGAGGATATAGAAAAGTATTTCTATTCGTTCCTTATGGAAAAGGTCGGCGAGGCGTATAGAAACTGTATTGAGAGCCATAGGGATAGGATAGCCGAGATAGTGGAGAGCACAGGCAGAGAGCTTGCCTCTGCACTTGGTATCGACGACCTTTCAAAGGCGGCAAAAGCACCGTCAGTTGAAATGATAATGACCTCCCTGAACAAGAATGTAACACGTTCTGTTATGGGCGTTCAGCTTTTTGGTACAAGCGAAACGTTCCCGCCTGCAACAATGTCAGTTTTCAGCCTTATCCTGAAAAAGAAAAAGCAGACCGATATCATTGATATCGCCCTTGAAAACTATGACGATATTAGAAATAATATCGTCAAGGATATAAAGACCGTTTATCAGGATCTTGAAACAAAGGCAGCCGCAAGGCTCGACAGCCTTTATCAGTATCAGGTGGAAATGGGCAGAGAGGCTCTTAATCAGGCTCAGCAGCTCATGACTGTCTATGACAATGACGAGATAAGGGAAACTCTTGTGGAGGCAAAGCAAATGCTTGCCAGACCGCAAAAAATACTTGCAGAGTGCACATTATAAAAAAATAAAAACGTCCCATTAAGTTGGGGCGTTTTTTTGATAATGGCGTAAATACGCTTATTTTGTGTAGGGACGAACAGTGTTCGCCCGCTTTTTGACAAAAATAAAACAGGCTGTTTTTGCAGCCTGTTTGGAATGTTTAAAAAGTATCAAATCAACGGGCGACCTCAGGTCGCCACTACATTTTGTATGCAATAATTATTTGTCTTTGTATTGCTCTACCTTGTTTTCTATCTTGTCTACAGAGTTTTTCTCCGTTATGTCGACACGATAGTTGTATTGAGCGTCCTTGGTGGTGGTGTTTTCCGTGAAGTATTCAAGACCGCCGTCCTTGTCGAAAAAGTAGGTGGTGGAAAATCCGGTCGTGCCTATCTCCTCAGCGTCTTTTCCAAGCTTTGAAACGTCATAAACGTATGTCACCGTAACCGAACCGTCATCGCCGATAATGTCAGAAACAGAGCTTACAGCCTTTGGTGCAAACATGAGCATACCTTCGTCAGCCTGTGGGTGCTTTGATTTTCTCGTGTATTTTGAAAATCCCTTGTCGCCCCTTACAGCGTGAGAATATTCTCCGTTGTCATAGGTGTAACTTTCTACACCGTCATTGTATTGTGCATATTCCTTTCCGCTGTTCTTGCCGTAGTAGGAATAGGTCAGCACGTCCTTTTCGTCATACTTGAAGGTGAACTCCTGCTCGATATTGCCAGTGTCCTCATTTGTTATAACGACCTTTGCGGAATCCAATGCCGCATAGTCCTCCCTTGCCTGATAAACCAGCGTGTCATGCTTTAGCTCAGGCGTGCCGCAGGAAGAACAGAAAAGGCAGACAGCCGCTGTTAAGGCTGCTGCCGCTGTTTTCAGAAATCTCATTGTAAATTTTACTCTCCTTAAAGCCCCTTGCAGGTCTTTGAGAACACTATAAGTGCCGCAGCTATGGTGACTATCTGCGAGATAGTGGCATGGACCATAAGACCTATATTGAATTTTATCACATACAGGTCTATAGCAAAGCTTTCAACGCCTACATTTTTTCCCCATGCAAGCCAGCCAACATAATCCTTGCCCTCACAGACGTAGGCTATGAACGCACCAAGTATTATTCCCGCCAGCATGAAAAATATAAACGCAAAAGTCTTTTTGAAATTCTTCATGACTGAATATCCTCTGTTTTATGTATCAGTATCTACTTTCTTCTTGACGGAGATTTTCTCTTGTTGTCAATGACCTTCTTCAGATCAGAAAATCTCTCTTCACTTGAGGCCTTGAACTTGCTGAGCATATCCTCAAAATCAGCATTTCCGGAATTGCTGTCAGCATTGTATACCGGCGGTGGATTTTTAGCAAAATCCTGCGGCGTCCTGTCCCTGTTGTAGTCATTTCTAGGTCTGCCCTGAGAATTGCCGCCCTGACGGTTGAAGTTTCTCTGACCACCGTTAGGTCTGCCGTCTCTGCCGCCCTGATGACCGTTTTCTCTTGGCCTTCTCTGAGGTGCAGGCTGAGCCTTCTTGATAGAAAGTGATATCTTTCCGTCGTCGCCCAAGCTGAGTACCTTTACCTTAACGGTCTGACCCTCAGTGAGATGATCCTTTATCTCGTTTACGAACGTGTTCGCAACTTCCGAAATGTGGACCATTCCCGTTGTATCCTTGTCAAGCTCCACAAATGCTCCAAACTTTGTGATACCTGTTACTTTTCCTTCATAAATTTTTCCTACTTCAAGCTGCATCTGATTTTTATGTCCTCTCTGCAATAAAAATTCTGCTATATAAACGGTCAAAAGACCGTGTTCGCCTTAGTCGCTGTTGTTCACGATATAAAATCTGCGTTCATTGGGATAAGCATAGCCCAGCTTTTCAATAGCTATCTTCTCCATGTATTCCGCCTCATCATCAGAACTGAGTAGCCTTGTGTATTCATCATTGAGCTGCTTTGCGGCGGTTATCTTTTTCTCTATAGCGTCTGACTGTTTTTTCAGCTGAGCGATCTGAGCCTGCTGGGAGATGATAGTTACTCCCGAATAGACTACCAGAGCAGCCACTGCAAAAATGGTCAGAAGTTTCACAAATCTTGATTTTTTCGGCTTTGGATTTTTTTCAGCAGCGTCCTTTTCGGTCACAGCCGCATCGGACGTTTTATTTTTAAAACCTAACATTATGTACTCCTTTTTGATTACAAAACCGACATTTTATATTCCTTATTATTATACACTAATTAAAAGATAGTTTTCAAGTGCTTTTGGAAGTTTTTTTTCGCTTAAAAGAAATTTTGCACTTTTTCACAAAACCGTCCGTCAAACCGCCCGTCCATTTGGTAATTAATTTTGCCACTGGCGAAAACGTTTTAGCAAGCAGCTTTCTGACCGTCCCGAAAAGCTTTCTCAGCACGAAAACAACAGCGTTTCCCACCGTAAGATGTTCAAAAAGCGACCCTATTAGCATACCGACCAAAACGAACGCCCTTATCGCCCCTGTCAGTCCAGTGCAAAAGGTAAAAAGTGCAAAGCCGTAGAGAAAGGTGTAGAGGATATCCTCAAAAAAAGTGAGTATCTTTCCGTGAGGCAAAGCCGCCCTGAATACCCTGAAAATATCATATAAAAGCCCCAGTCCGCAGCCCAGCACCACCGCCAGCAAAAAAAGCTCCCTTTCAAGCTCTATGCCTAACTGCATTTTTTCCATATATCTTTCCCCTTTCTCCAACCTTTTGCACCGTGCAATGACATTGCATATACTTTTGGCTTAAAAACAGCCCGAATACACACCCCCACTTGTAGGGGCGAACAGCGTTCGCCCGCCTGTTCGCGGTTTTTTCGGTGAATAGCTATCCAACAAAAAAGCGGATATACCGACCACAAGTAGCGGTCAGCCAACGGGTGACCTAAGGTCGCCCCTACATATGTTATCTGAATATCTTTCCTATCGCCGAAAGCTTTTTCTTTCTGTCCTTTTCCCCATAGACCAAAGCCCAAATGTCCCCCTCCACGGAAACATCTCCCGACTCTACACTTATCTCGTTTATGTGCAGGTCTTTCCCCTTGACAGTCAGCTCTCCAAGCTGTGTGAACAGCCTTATCTCCTCCTCGTCAAAGCTGTCAACGTCCGTCACGCCCGAAAGCTGTAAACGCTGTCTGTTTTCAAGAATGGCATTGTGCCTGCCCTGAGTATCGTTCATAAAAGCACCCCCTGATATTTTTCTTATCTATGTATATTCGCTCCGTGTAAAAATATTTCTCTGAAAACGTTTTATATCCTTGACAAAAATGCCTCGAAAAGCTAAAATAAACATATGCAAAAAAACATAGTATCGAAAGGATATGAAAAAATGACAGATAATAAAAAGCTTATCAAAGCAGATAACAGCTTGCTCACATATATGGGCAGAATAGACTTTTCCGACAAAACACGCCCTGAGTTTTATTACGCAGGCTCAAATGTAAAAATGACTTTCACAGGCACAAGCGTGTCCGCCGTGATAAAAAACCATAAGTATTTCAACATTCAGGAGCTTGGCTTTGTTATCGACGGCAAAGAGGGCAAGGTGACTTTTGATAAAAATGACGAGGATATCACCCTTGATATTGCAGCTGACCTTGAAAAAGGCACTCATACCGTTACTCTCTTTAAAAGACAGGACGCCTCCCATTACTTTGAGTTCGTTGGCTTTGAGATAGACAGCGACGGAGAAGTTCTCGAAAATCCTCCTCTCCCTGCAAGAAAAATTGAGTGCTACGGCGATTCTGTTTCCGCAGGTGCAGTGTGCGAGGCTGTGGACTTTGTTGCAAGCTGCGACCCTGAAGATCATCAGGGCGTTTACGATAACGCATGGCATAGCTATGCAATGATAACAGCAAGAAATCTCGGTGCACAGATACATAACATCGCACAGGGCGGTATCGCTATATTTGATAACACAGGCTATTATCATGCACCGAATTTTATCGGCATGGAGTCAGTCTATGACAAGCTTTGCTATTTCCCAGAGGGAGCAAAGGGCGTGACCCCTTGGGATTTTGACCTTTATACACCTGACGTTGTGCTTTTTGCAGTTGGTCAGAACGACCCTCATAACGAAGGCCATGAAGATTTTGATATCGCCGACCCTGAATACAGAGCAAAGTGGAAAAATGCTTATAAAAACATTATCCTTGACCTTAGGAACAAATATCCAAACGCTACATTCGTGCTCCTTTTGACCGTCCTTTGCCACGGTGAAGAGTGGGATAAAGCCGTTGACGAGATCGCCGCCGAGCTTAATGACGAGAAGATCTCACACTTCATGTTCACAAGAACAGGCAGGGCGACCCCTGGTCATCCAAGACTGCCTGAACAGTATGAAATGGCAGAAGAACTCACAGCTTATCTCTCAAATATGGGCGATAAGATCTGGGGCTAAAAGCTAAAAGATAGAAATAATAGGGCGAACAGCACTCCCCCTACACAGACTTTAAAAGCATCTGTAGGGGTGAACACTGTTCGCCCGTTTTTTACGCAAACTTATCGTTTCTGTGCGTCATTATTGCACTTATTACCCTGCTATAGTCAGCTTATCCCCTGCTGTTCTGCCGCCTGCCTGTCAAGCTCCATGCGGTAAGCAGAAAGTATCTCCCCCTCTATCTCGTTCCTGAGCACACTGTCGATAGGGTGAACGATGTCACGGAAAACTCCGTTGTCATCACGTCGGCTCGGCATAGCCACAAAAAGCCGCTCCTCTCCCTGCACTATCTTGATATCGTGTACCGCAAAGCTGCCGTCAAATGTCAGGCTCACCACAGCCCTGAGCTTGCCCTCGTTTATAAATCTTCTGAATTTTACCTCTGTTATAGTCATTCTTTTCTGCGTCCTTTCTTGTGATGATGATGTGCAGTAATATTTTTGCCTCTTTTTTTGAAAAATAATCAAAAAGGGGTTTATTTTTTTCTCAAAATGTTATATAATAAAATAAACATACATTCTGAGTATTCTAAGGAGTATTACTAAAATGATATCAAATGAAACTTTGAAAAATATAAAGCACGTTCATTTTATCGGCATAGGCGGTTCAGGTATGTATCCGCTGGTACAGATATTCCATTCAAAGGGATATTTCATCACAGGCTCTGACAATAATGAAACCGAAACTCTTGAGGCTGTAAGAAAACTTGGCATAGAGGTCTTTCTCGGTCAGAGAGCAGAGAATATCAAGGGTGCAGATCTTATAATCTACACCGCCGCAATAATGTCAGATAACCCTGAGCTTATCGCCGCAAAAGCAAGCGGTGCCATATGCTGCGAGAGAGCCGAGATATTGGGACTTGTAACAAGCTGGTATACAAACGCACTTTGCGTTTCAGGCACTCATGGAAAGACCACCACATCTTCCATGCTCACACAGATATTCGTTCAGGAGGGCACTGATATCTCCTGCGTTATAGGCGGAAAGCTCCCTAGCATAGGCGGCTCAGGCAAGGCAGGCTCATCACAGACCATGGTCTGCGAATCCTGCGAGTTCGAGGATCACTTCCTCAGACTTTTCCCTGACGTTTCAATTATCCTTAACGTTGACGCAGACCACCTTGAGTATTTCAAGAATATCGAGAATATCATAAAGTCTTTCCATAAGTTTGCTGAAATGGCTGACAAAGCTGTTATCTATAATGGCGACGACGCAAATACCCTGAAAGCTGTTGAGGGCATTGAAAAAGAAAAGATATCTTTCGGCTGGGATAAGAAAAACGATTATTCCGCCGTCATAAAGTCGAAAAAAGGCTTGCAGACACGCTTTGAGCTTTATCATAAGGGCGAGTTTGTCAGAGAACTTACTATCCACGTTCCGGGCGACCATAACGTCATGAACGCCCTTGCAGCCATTGCCGCCGCAAGATATTCAGGCGTTTCATGGGAGGGCATCGAAAAGGGACTTGATACTTTCTTCGGTGCAATAAGACGTTTCGAGAAGATAGCAGAGGTCAAAGGCGTTACTATCGTTGACGATTATGCCCACCACCCTAAGGAGATAGAGTGCACATTGAAAGCTGCAAAGGGTCTTGACTTTAATAGAGTTTGGGCAGTTTTCCAGCCTTTTACCTATTCGAGAACAAAGATATTAATGGACGATTTCGTTAAAGCACTTTCCATTGCGGATATCGCAGTCGTAACAGATATCATGGGCAGCCGTGAAAAGAATACAGACGGCGTATATGCTGAACAGCTTGCAGAGAAGATACCTAATGCAGTTTGGTTCAAGACCGACCATGAGCTTGTGGATAAGCAGACCGCACAGCAGAAAGAATATAATTTCTCACAGTGTATCGACTATATAAAGAAAAACTGCAAAGAGGGCGACCTTGTTATAACCCTCGGCTGCGGAGATGTCTATAAGCTTGCCAAAAGGCTTGCAAAGGAGCTGTAAGGCAAACCTCACAAGATCCTAAAATGAAAGGACGGAGCTATGAGAAAAGTAACCGAGAATGAAAAAATGGTATTCGAGTTTATAAAAGAACGCATAGAAGAAGGCTATCCGCCGACAGTTAGAGAGATATGTGCAAAATTCGGATATAAATCAACTTCTACGGCACACAGATATATCAATAACCTCACCGCAAAGGGACTGCTTGAAAAAGGCAGCAACCAGAACAGAGCCATAAGGCTCACAGGCGGCAACGGCATGAAGATACCCCTTGTGGGAACTGTCACAGCAGGTACGCCTATCACAGCTATAGAGGATATCACAGACTACATAAGCTTTCAGCCTGACAGACATTACAGCAACCAGCTTTTTGCCCTTAAAGTCAGGGGCGAATCAATGATAAACGCCGCTATCCTTGATGGGGATATCGTTGTTATCGAGCAAACGCCGTATGCGGAAAACGGCGATATAGTCTGTGCACTTGTTGATAACGAGTCAGCGACCATAAAAACATTCTATAAGGAAAACGGCCATTTCAGACTTCAGCCTGAAAATGATACCATGGACCCTATCATTGTTGACGAGGTAAAAATATTAGGAAAAGTCGTTGGCGTTGTAAGATATCTGTAAATATAGATAAAGAAGATCTGTAGGGGCTAACAGCGTTCGCCCGTGTCATTAAAGAAAACGGGCGGATAGTCCGACATAGATATAGAAAAAATTTCGACAAACAAAACAGTTTTAAATGTGTAAAGGATTGGTAATAATGAGCAGACATTGTACATTCTGCGGTTCTAAGCTTGAAGACGGGGCTAAGATATGCACCAACTGCGGAAAAATGGTACCTATTGCCTCCTCAGTGCAAAAGAGAGGCGAGCAGGAGTATATAGACCGTTCAAGGATACAGGGCATACCAAAGCGTGTCTATGAGCACCCGAAAAGAGCCGAGGCAGAAGAAAGAATGAGACGTGAGCAGGAGGCTCGAAACGCAAGACGTGCCCGTGAAACAGCGAGAAACAGAGAGCTGAGTGCCCAGGAGCATAGACGTACACCTACCGAACATTCCAGCAGCGGCAAGGAAAATTACGGCAATGGCAAGAAGATAATAAAGACCGTGCTCAAATTTGCCGTGATATTGGCGTTGATATATTTTGTTCTGGCGTTTGTAAGGATACTTGGCGTAAGACATTCCACCTATAAGTTCGATACCGAAATGACGCTTGCCAACGAGAACTACGGCGAGGCCTTTGACGCATATTTCAAGAGCGGCAAGTGGAAGTATAACATCTTCAAAAATCAGGTCTCCTATGAGGGAACGTCCGAAAGCGGAGATGAGTATACAATGACCTTCGGCAAAAAGAAAGGTCAGACCATTGTAAGACTTATGACAAAGAACGGCAAGAAAATGGCGTCGGACAGCATTATGAACGACGTAATGGGAATGTTCATGTTCGAGAAAAAGGTCACAGGATAAAATAATAAGGATATAACAAACGGACGAGGTAAAAACCTCGTCCGTTTGTTTGTAAATATGTAGGGGCGACCTTAGGTCGCCCGCTATTGTACGTTATGTTATGTTTGCTATGACCTAGTTTATACTATTGTCCCGTTTATCATCAAACATTCTGTAATACTGCACGGTCTTGTATTCGTTGAGGATATCCTCATACTTGTCCGCAACGTCATTCACAGAATACCAGTCGCCGTCTGCCGTCTTGTAGCCGTAAGAGCTTATTATAGGTATCTCCTTGCGTATTTTTTCAAGCTCCTGCTGATATCTCGACTTAGGCAGACCAGCCGCCTCCATGACCTCGTTTGAAAGATAGTTAAGGCTTATGTCCTCTATCTCCTTAGGCTCAAGTCCCTTGTTGCTCCAAATAAGGAAAGGCGTCTGACGCAGCCTTGAATAATCCTCCGTTGAAAGCAGAGCAATGTCCGTGCCGTAAAGATGCTCCGTAAAGCTTAAAATGTGTGGATAATGGTCGCCGAACATTACGATTATAACTTCTTCGTCCTTGTCCCTGAAATAATCCGTAAGCTCTCCCAACGCCTTGTCAGACTGATAAATGGCGTTTATATACTGCAAAGCCTCATTGTTGTTGTAGCCCTCAAATGTTATCTCAGACGGAACAGTGCTCAGGTCATCATATGGACCATGGTTCTGCATCGTGGCAGTCCATACAAAATACGGCGAATCCTTGTTGCTCTCGTATTGTGCCTCAATGTAGTGGAAAAGGGAGCTGTCTGACATATTGTTGTTTATGTATTGACAGTTTGAAATGTAGTCGCCGCAGTTGAATATCCTGCTCTTGAATTGCAGCTGCTCATAAGCGTTGCCTATCTCCCAAAGCAGTTCCGAGCATGGTGAAAGTGCCTGCGTGTTGTATCCAAGCTCGTTGAGCCAGCTTACAAGACCGTTTTGCTTTTCATCAAGATACTGTGTGAATACCGCACTTCCAGACGGCAGGAAACCGAGAGTGTTGCCTGTCAAAAACTCATACTCTGAGTTGCATGAGTATCCGCCGTATGCAGATACAGAAACATATCCGCTTATGCTCTCGTCCTGAAGTCTGTGATAGTTTGGCAGATAATCTTTGTTTGTGTCAAACTGAGAAATGTGCTCAAAATCCGCAAAGGATTCGTTCATGATAGCAATGATAGTCGGCTTTTTGTTGGTAACAGCCGTTTCATATTGATCTAATATCTCCTCAGCCTTTTCCGTGGAGTATCCCTCAGGCTTTGTCACACGGTTGTACATTCCGTCAAAGCAGAACATCAGGTCATATCCCACACATCTGTATGTGTCAGCATTTTCCGCACCCGAAAAGTTCAGGCGTATGTATCTGTTCTTTATACCAAGATCATAAGCAAATCTGCCTCCGTAGAAAAGAACGAAACAGCCTGCCACCAACGCCGCACCTGAAATTATCCTGCTGCGTGCCTTTATCTTCCTGAACTTTGTTGTCACGATAACAGCCGTCGTCAGTGCGAAGTTCACAATGATGAAAGCCACCGTGCTGTCAAAGAACAGCGTGTACATTCCGTTCACCGCCGAAACAGAAATGAGGTTTTCAAGGTCTGCAAACTGCACAGGGTTTCCCCTGAACTCAGTGACATAATATTGTGCCAGAGAATATATGGTGAAAACAGCGTTCACAACGCAGAAATAAGCGTGCGGCTTTGGAAATATCACCGACCCCACTAAATATAAAAGCCAGCAAAGAAGTATTCCAAGAACGATGTAAAGAAAATTGCTCTTCGGAAAATATGACTTCATCACAAAGTCAGGGAGAAAATAAGAGTTCAGCCCCAGCATGAACGCCGCCGTGAACGGGTCGATGCCGCCCTTTGTTTCGCTCTTTTTCAGCCTGCCCGTCATGGTGAAAAACTCTGCGATTATGAAGATAAGTGCAAGGTCTATGAAACAAGCAGCGATAAGAGCATAGTTTCTCTCCTTAGGCAGATAGTTCTCCTTGTCCATGTAAACGCCGATAAGGGACATCATCACCCCGATTATAACGATAGCCGCCAGTGCACTGACGAACCTCAGCGTCTGCATACCGTCAGGCGATGAAAACCACCCTTTTATCTTTTTGACTACGCCGCCCTTTTCAGCGACCTGTTCCTCAGCAGGAACATTATTTTTTTCTTCCATTATAATATACTCTTTTCTGTTTATATTTTACTCGCATTTTACAATACCCATTCATTATAACACAGCTATTTACAAATTTCAACGGCTTTTATAAACAATTATTTTCCACTTCGTTGTGAAGTGTTCACAATTAATTTACCCACAGCCTTAAAGAGTGTGTAAATTGTACTTGAAAAAGGAGCGGCAACGTGTTATAATAATTATGTATTTTAAATTGAAACGAAAAGAGGTAAATATATGTCACATGAGAAGATACTGGTGCTTGACTTCGGCGGACAGTATAATCAGCTTATCGCAAGACGTGTGAGAGATCACCACGTTTATGCCGAGATAAAAAGCTTTGAAACTCCACTTGAAGAAATAAAAGCAGCAGGCTATAAGGGCATAATCTTCACAGGCGGACCAAACTCCGTTTATGATATGACTTCCCCGCATTATGATAAAGCTATACTTGACCTTGGCATACCGGTCCTCGGTATCTGCTATGGCTGTCAGCTTATCTCATGGATGAGCGGCGGAAAGGTAGAGGGCTGTAAAAAGAGCGAGTACGGCAAGATAGAGATAACAGCCTCCGCAGAGAGCAAGCTTTTCAAGGACGTTCCTGAGAAGAGCATAGTATGGATGAGCCATACCGACTATGTCAGCGTAGCTCCTGAGGGCTTTGTTATCACTTCCCATTCTGAGGACTGCCCATGTGCGTCAATGGAGAATGCGGAGAAGAGGATATACGCCGTCCAGTTCCACCCTGAGGTTACTCACAGTGAGTATGGTAATGTCATTCTGAAAAACTTCCTCTATGAGGTCTGCGGCTGCAAAGGCGACTGGGTAATGGATAACTTTATCGAGAACACCGTTGCAAAGCTGAGAGAGCAGATAGGCGATAAGAAAGTAGTTCTGGGACTTTCAGGCGGAGTTGACTCCTCTGTTGCGGCAGGACTTATCAGCCGTGCAGTGGGCAAGCAGCTCACCTGCGTGTTCGTAGATCAGGGACTGATGAGAAAAGATGAGGGCGACTTTGTTGAGGAAACTTTCACAAGACTTTTCGATATGAGATTTGTGAGAGTAAACTGTCAGAAACAGTTCCTCGAAAAACTCAAGGGCATAACAGACCCTGAGGAAAAGAGAAAGACTATCGGCACAGAGTTCTATAAAGTGTTCTGGGATAAGATAAGAGAAGAGGCAGACGGCGGATTTTTCGCACAGGGCACTATCTATCCTGACCGTATCGAAAGCGGAAAGGGCGACGCTGCCACAATAAAGACCCACCACAATCAGGTAAAAATGCCTGAGGACATCAACTTTGACGGCGTTATAGAGCCTCTTGGCGACCTTTTCAAAGACGAGGTAAGAAAAGTCGGCGAAAAGCTCGGCATACCAAAGGAACTCGTATGGCGTCAGCCGTTCCCGGGCCCGGGACTTGGCGTAAGAATAATCGGCGAGATAACAGAAGATAAGATAAAGGTATTGCAGGACGCAGACGCCGTTTTCCGTGACGAGATAAAGAAAAGCGGACTTGAAAGCAGCCTGAGCCAGTTCTTTGCCGTTCTGCCAAACGTCCAGACTGTAGGCGTAATGGGCGACCACAGAACTTACGACCACCTTATAGCTATCAGAGCCGTAACAACAGACGACTTCATGACAGCCGATTGGGCAAAGATACCATATGACGTTCTCGCAAGAGTGTCAAATAGGATAACAAATGAAGTTGACCATGTAAACAGAGTAGTTTACGATATAACCTCAAAGCCACCGGGAACGGTGGAGTGGGAATGATCCCCACATTTCTAAACAAAGCAATAAATCGCCGCAGTACAATAAAATGCACTGCGGCGGTCTTTATTTATTAAGCTCAGTAAAAATTTTCATCACATCTTGTGCCCACATTCTCTGCAAAATTTCGCATCGGAAGGTATCTCCGCCGAACATTCAGGGCAGATAATCGTAGCCTCTTTGTCGCCCATTATCTCCGCTTTCAAAGCAGCAAATTCTTCAGCACTGATGTTCCCTTGCTCTAAAAGTGCCGAAAGCTCTTTAAGCTGTCCTACCTTGTTTCCAACTGTAGCACTTGCCGTGTCATGATAACTTGCCCTGACTGGCTCAGCCTTAACCTGCCTGCTTATGATGCTCTGCACCTTGCTGACAGCCCTGTAGAAATCCGTTATTTCCTGCTTGCCAAGAATACCAACAGGGAAATAAATATCAAGAGATGCAAATTCAAAGCTCAGAACCGTCCTGCGTTTGAATATCATGAAAAGCAGATTTGCGAATATCAAGATAAAACAAATTATCTGTGTGATTATGAATATTATAGTAAAGACATTCTCTTCATCAGTGCCGTTCATCATCTTATAATACATCCTGATATCCACCACAACGTCTAAAACGAATATAGCGATAGAAAGCAGGAAGAAAAACAGCGTCCTGTATAAAAAGATACGCTTTACTTTTACGCCCTTTAATTCATCTGCATTTATCCTGTGCTGTACGTTCGCCTTGTGGTGTACTGACCCTAAAGCACCTTGATAAACGCTGCCTAAAAAATAATATGCCTTATTTGTCACAAAGCAAAATCCATTCTTGCTGTCCTTTTTGGAAATTATCTCAAGAACAGACTTTTTTCCAAGCAGTCCCTCTATTATCTCCTGCTTGTCTGCAATAAAATTATTGCGAATGACATCAAATATCTTGTCATTGAATTGCCATTGAGAATCGTCTATAGGGTTGTTTCCGATCTTGCCTGCACGGGTCAAAAACATCAAAACAGGCAAAGTCAGGTTCAAACAAGCCAAAAGTATACATAATGCTATCATTTTTTATTCTCCAAACTATCTTTTTGGATATCTTCAAATAGCTGCATTGCAGCCTTGTTCTCTTTCTTTTTCTTGTGAGCCGCCACCATGATGATTGAGATTATCAGCACGATAAAAGCAACTATGGCAACAAGCAGTGTCAAAACATAACTGTATTCTGCTAAGATACTTGTTGTCGCTGAAAGTATTGACATTATATATCCCTCCTGATTTTATTTTTTATCTTCCCAGTAGCTGTTAGAAAGCTGTTCAAGAACATTATTTGCCTCTTTTTTCTCGTTGCTCTTATATCTTTTATGTATAATAAAAGGAATAGCTATCAAAGAAACCAAGATGAGCAAAAGGATAGCACCTCTGCCTATAAGGGGACCAACCAAATTGTATGCTAGAATGTATGCCAGTATTATGAGAAATATTGAAATTGCTTTTTTCTCAAACGCCTTTACTTCATCTGCATTTGGACAGTCCTTTTTCTTCACAGCAATAACGAAGATAGCAACTATAGAATAAACAAAAATGATAATAGATGTTACCACTGCAAAGCCTATGTATCCCGAACCTATCAGCCCGTGAGTAAGGTCAGGGAGAAGACCGGAGAAGAAAAGCAAAACAGATGCTATCAACGTGATAACAAAGAATTTCATTTCACCGACCCCCTAGTTATTGAAGATTCCTTTAACATCCTGTTTTAGGTTCTCTTCAACATTTTGAAAATAGTGTTTCTTGCAGTAACCGTCATCGTAAATTTCTGTTTCGTGACAGCCGTCTTCTTTGCACTCAGGTGACAGAGAACAAGCAGTGAGCTGAAAAGCCATCACCCCAAGCATGAGAAACGCAAAAATTTTCTTCTTCATAATAGTTATCCTCCTATAAAATTATAAAATATTTTGAAGGCAACACCGCACAAGGCACGACCCAGAGGTATTGCCTTTAATTACTTTTTGGTATTTTTATGAGGGGTTTTCCTCATTGAGCATTATTGTAGCTTTACGCTCTTTTTTCTTTTTGTGATGACGTATGATAAGCATTATTATTACCGTGACAACAAATATACCTATAGCTATCACTTTGGAAAGATACTCATAGAATATCAACGTGTCAAAGAATATACTAGGCAAATGGAATAGATTGCTGAATACGAAGTCCCAGCCGTCCTCAGCGTCTACCTTTTCAAGTTTATGGCTGTAACTGAAAGCAGAACCTCCGATATCAACGCTGCTTGGAATATTGATCTCTCTCAAATTGCTACAGCCTTCGAAAGCACAAGGACCTATTTTTTCAACGCTCTCAGGCAGCTCCACTTTTTCAAAACCGCAGTCCAAAAAAGCATTAACACCGATTATCTCAACGCCGTTCGCCATATTGACCGTCTTTAAAGTACTGCATCTGCCAAATGCAAAATATTCTATCTCTTTAACGCTGCTCGGTATCGTTACAGATTCAATTTGGCAGTCGTTTCTGCCGATATTATTACTAAAAGCTAATTCGCCTATTGCTACTATCTTGCTGCCGTTATAAGATTCCGGAATATATACATCTTTAGGAGCATCTTTATATTTATATTTTGTGATTATGATATTTCCATTTTCGGTGTATTCATAATCAAAATAAGATTCAAAGTTTACGGAGAAATCGTTCTGTGCTCTCCAAATATCATCAGGGTCAAAGGTCTTGCCGAAAACTACATCGTTTTCATATTCCTTGTCAATAGGATCAGGATACTGTCCCACAAATTCCTTGCCTGACTTATCCCCACACCACTGAAGAACAAAACTCGTGTCATGATACTCCTCCGATTGAAAAAGTATCCTTACATATCCGTCATCGATTACATCTTCCAGAACGTCCTTCAATCTGCCGTTTTGAACATCGATAGCACCAATAAACTCTCCATGTGCAATAGAGTCCTCAATATGAAAAGTTTCATCAAAATATTCCCTGACCGCACCATATGCAAGCTCAGCGTTCTTGTTTGCCTTGTTCAAAGAGTATGAAAAGTCCGTCCTTTTTTTCACTCCGCTGCTGTTTCCACTGTCACCACCAAAATCGTAGGTGCTGAAAAAGATGAAAACTCCGCATATGAGAGCTATTTCAAATATCAAAATTATAATAGCTGCCACTTTGCCCTTTGATACCTTTTTGACCGCCGCAGCCTCGATATCTTGAATTATCACTTGCTCCTCAGGTTCAGCAGGCTGCTCTTCAACTGCTTGCTCATCACCCAATGCCGCACCGCAATAAGGACAGAATTTTACATTTTCCTTGACCTGATTTCCGCATTTAGAACAGAACATAGACATTTCTCCCCCTAAAAATACATTTTATTGTCATAATTATATCACAACCATAGGTTGTTGTCAATGACTAATATATAGTGTTTTGTTTAACTCCCTCCAGATGTTATGATAGAAGTAAGGGGTGATGATATGGTCGAGAATCTGAAAAAACTCAGAAACCAAAAAGGCGTCAGCCAACAAAAGTTAGCCGACACCATAGAAGTTAGTCAACAGTCCATAAATAAATATGAAAATCACAAGATAGAACCTGATATCCAAACCCTTGTTAAGCTTGCCGATTACTTTGATACCTCCGTGGATTACCTTGTCGGGCATACCGATATAAACCACGTCATGGAAACAGTATCCAGCTATGACCTGAACGAAGATGAGGCGGCTCTTATGAACAACTACCGTAAGTTGTCAAAAAAGCAAAAGGAAAGTATCAGGCTCATTATAGAAAATTATATAGATTTGTAAGAAACGTCGATATGCTTGACGCACTTAAATCCGTAGAATAACCAAAAACCGTGGATACCCCAGTATCCACGGTTTTTTCTGCCTTGTTACCCCTCTCTGTAAAGCCCGCAGCCTTTTTCGTGAGAATAAATAATCCCCACCGCCTGCAAAAAGGAGTATATGATAACACTTCCCACAAACTTCATTCCACGCCTTTTAAGATCAGCCGAAATGCCGTCCGAAAGTTCGTTTGTTACCTTCCCAACTTCATATGTGATTTTCCCACCGGTGAAAGTGCAGAGATATCCGTAAAAAGACCCGTGCTTTGCTATGATATCCCTGAAAATATTGGCGTTTTTGATGCTCGCCCTTATCTTCAGCTTGTTCCTTATTATCCCACTGTCACCGCAAAGCTCCAAGACCTTTTCTTCACCGTAACCGCATACCTTTTCAATGTCAAAATCATCATATGCCCTGCGAAAATTCTCACGCTTGTTCAGTATACATTCCCACGATAACCCTGCCTGAAATGACTCCAGTAAAAGCATCTCAAAAAGATATCTGTCATCAGTCCTGAGAACTCCCCATTCCTTGTCGTGATATTCCACATACTTTGGATTTTTCAGATCACACCAGCTGCACCTGTTCATATAAGCTTTGTGCCCTCGTTGTCAATGCGGAATTCCTTTACCTGCCAGCCTCTCAGCCCTGCGTTGTCAAGGGAGAATTTCATCTTGCCTGCAAAATATTGATTGCTCTCGTCCACAATAGCCATGATAGTAGGGCCTGCACCGCTTATGTATGCCGCATATGCACCATGAGTGTAAGCAATGTCAAATACCTCAGAGCAGTGCGGTATAAGTTTCATTCTGTAAGGCTGATGAAGTCTGTCATCAACAGCCGTTTTAAGATTTTCAAACTTGCCCGTAAGCAAAGACGCCGAGAAAAGTGCCGCACGGGAAAGATTGTAAACTGCGTCCTTGTGGGAAACTTCCTTAGGCAAACAAGCCCTTGCCTCTTCTGTTTTCAGCTCAAAATCAGGTATTATCGCCACAAATTTCAGCTTTGTGAATACCTCCTGCTTTACCCAGTGCACCTTTCTTCCGTCAAATACCGCCGTAACGATTCCGCCCAGCAGTGCCGGAGCAGTGTTGTCAGGGTGTCCCTCTATCTGAGCCGCAAGGTCAACAAGATCGTCCTTCGTGAGAGGGTCGCCAAGCATCTTGTTCGCTCCCACCAGTCCTGCGATTATGCAGGCAGAGGAAGAACCAAGTCCCCTTGCCATTGGAATATTGCTCGTTTGGATAAGTTTAAGTCCCTCAAGCTTTTTTCCGCAGACCGCAAAAAGGTCCTTGGCAGATATGTAAATAAGGTTCTTTTCGTCAGTGGGAATGTCTAAACCGTCCGCCGCAGTTATGTCTATGGTGTCATGCTCTTCCATTTCAATGTAGTTGTAGTATGTAAGTGCAAGACCCAGTGCGTCAAATCCGGCACCAAGGTTAGCCGACGTTGCAGGTATCTGTATTTTTATCATGGTGAAAAACTCCTTTATAAAAAAGGCGGACATCAAGTCCGCCCCGGTTTTTTTGAATGATCTAACGATCAGCGGCGACCTCAGGTCGCCCCTACACAAAACAACGTATCTACGTCATTTGCGTGGTTTCGTAGTTTTTAGTATATCCTTATCTTGCTTGCGATCTCAGCGGAATGTGAAAGAATAGTAAGGTTTGCGTCAATGTCAGCCTCTTTCATGTTTGGCGTGATGAACGCAAGCTCATTCTCTGTCCTGCCCGAACGCTCGATATACATAAGCTTGCCGAACATCTCAGAAATGGAGGACTTGAGAGCCTCAGCATTCTCAGCCTTTATGCGAACATACATAGAAACGTCCATGTCCTTGTAAGGTGCAACAAAGTTCTTGTCATCACAATCGTCCCATGTGAGAGCCAGTACCCTGTGATGATGTTTCAGACAGTCGATAATGTCGCCCACTACCGCAGATGCCGTCGGCAGCTTGCCTGCACCCTGTCCGTAGAACATAACATCGCCAACACCGTCACCCGTTACGCTGATAGCATTGTATACATCGTCAACAGACGCAAGAAGATTTGACTTTGGCACAAGTCTAGGACAAACGATAGCACTCACTCTGCCGTCATCAAGTTTCTTTACCGAGCCGATAAGCTTTATAACATATCCTGCATTAGCAGCATATTCAACGTCATCGAGAGTTATCTTTGTTATGCCTGAGCAGTGTACCATTTCAGGATAAATGTGCTTGCCGTATGCAAGTGAGCCAAGTATGCATATCTTTCTGCAAGCGTCCTCACCCTCAACGTCAGCCGTAGGGTCAGCCTCAGCATAACCAAGTTTCTGAGCCATTTTCAGTGCGTCGTCAAATGACATCTGATCTTTTATCATCTTTGTAAGAATGAAGTTTGTCGTTCCGTTGAGGATACCGGATATCTGAAGTATCTCGTTTCCTGCCAAGCACTTGTTCAAAGGTCTGATGATAGGGATACCGCCGCCAACGCTCGCCTCAAAAAGATAGTTGCAGTTGTGCTCTTTTGCGATCTTCAAAAGCTCAGCACCCTTTGCCGCTACCAAAGCCTTGTTTGAAGTTACAACGCTCTTGCCGTGCTCAAGAAGTTTCTTTGTGTAGTCATAAGCAAATGTCGTTCCGCCTACTACCTCAGCTACTACCTCTACTTCATCATCGTTGAGAATGATGTTGAAATCCTTTATCATTCTGTCCGCAAACGGAGAATCAGGGAAATCTCTCAGATCAAGAATGTACTTGATGTCGCAATCCTTGCCAACTTTTTTTGAGATAGACTCACGGTTTTTCATAAAAAGTTCCACCGTGCCTGAGCCTACAACGCCATAACCGATAACTGCTACTTTACACATAAAAAATCCTCATTCCTAATAAATTATATAATGTTCAAATTTTATTTTACTTTTACTCGCCCGATATTATCTTGACTTCAACAACGCCAGGAACTTTTGAAAGCTCCTCTGTCAGCACATTTGTGCTCAGTGCGTCATGCTCGAACCGTACCGAGAACGTCACCGTCGCCACCGAATCGATAGGGATATTCTGGTTTATTGTCAGAATATTTGTGTTCAGCTCGTAAAGCCGTGATATAATGGAGGAAAGCACACCCTTTTCATCTCTCAGTATGCAGTATACCGAAACGATGTTGTTCGTGAGCTGCTCTTCATAGTTGAATACGGAGTCCTTGTATTTGTAGTATGCACTTCTCGATATCCCCACCTTGCGGCAAGCCTCAGAAGAAGTCGATACCTCGCCCCGTGCCCTCATACGCTTTGCAGCAAGTACCTTGAGCACAATGTCAGGCAGAACGTCAGAGCTTACAATAACAAGTCTGTTTTGCCCGTTCTCCAAATTTAGTCCACCTCCAAAATACAGATGTGTGTGTGATACATACAAGTTTACCACTTTTGCCCCCTTTTGTCAAGTGACCTGACCTCAGATATTCAACTAATTTTCCCTATCCAGGGCAAAATAAAATGTGTATTCTGACTAAAATTATTACACATAGAGCAATTTGTCCAAAGAAACGTCATATAGATAGTGCAAAGTATACAAATAGTTTCGGCTATCACCCGCCAAACTTGCTATTTAAGACAAAAAGGTGTACAATTAAAGTCATGAAACTATCCCGAATGAAAGGGGAGAATTATATATAATGGATATGATAGCAGAGATACTGCAAACTGATAAAGCCGCCGCAGGCAAGCTTGAAAAAGCCGATATGGAAAGCACACAGCTCCTTGAGCAGACCGTGAAAGAAATAAACGAGCTTAAAGAGAATGCCAGCCGTGACGCCGAGGTCTATAAAAATGAAAAAGCCCGTGAGGTCACAGAGCGTATAAACGCCGAAAGCGAAAAAATAACCGCCGCACAGAACAAAAAAACAGCGGCTCTCGATAAAATATTTGAAGAAAAACATACTCAGTGGGAGAATGAGATATTTGATAGTATCATCTCTCCGAAGTAGAGCAAAAATTCTCCGTGAAAGGGGCTGAAAAAATATGCTTGACAGCTGGTCTGCCAACGGAACAGTGGCGAAAATAAAATATATCCACGGCAGAATGTTCACAAAGGAGAACTATCATGAAATGCTCATGCGAAGAACAGTCCCCGAGGCAGCAGACTATCTTGCTCATTCAGCCAGATATAAAGACGCCTTCCGTGACGTTGACCCTAATACCGTCCATAGAGGTTTTGTGGAGGAACTTCTCCAAAGAGAGAATTTCAATACCTATATGAGACTGTGCAGATTTCAAGAACTTGATAAGCTGCCTTTTTATGACTTCCTTATCAAAAGCAAGGAGATAGAATGTATTCTGTCCATGATAAACAATATAAATTCAGGACTTGATAATTCCTATCTTAACGACCTACCGGGCTATGTCATAAAACATTCAAAGGTCAGCCTCCTTGAAATGAGCAGAGCAGGATCCTTTGAACAGCTGCTAAAGATACTCAGGAATACACCTTATTATAAGATACTCGTGAAAATACCGCCCCTTGAGGACGGCTCTGCGGATTATACCGAGTGCGAGCTAAGACTGAGAACAGCCTATTATACCGAGCTTTTGAATACCGCAAAGCACGATTTTTCCGAAATGCAGAGCAAACAGCTCTCCGAAATGATAGGCAGAGAAATAGACTGCCTTAATATAATAAATGCCTACCGTATGAAAGCCTTCTTCGGCTATTCCGCCGAGGAGATAAAAAAACGGCAGATAAGAATAAAAACAGCCTCAGGCTCAGCTAAAAGACTTGATAAGTATTATGAGCTTGAAAGCCCTGAGGATATGCTCGAATGGGTGAAAAGATCAAAATATTCAAAGGGCGGAAAACAGTCCTCTGAGTATATCGAAAGTATAGTCCGAAGTTCACAGTTTGCCTATCTTTCTCATATCCTCGCCCAAAGCACCGCCGCACCGGTTTCCCTCTATGCCTTTATGAAACTGTGCAGCACAGAGGTCCTTAATATCGTGCATATAATCGAAACGATAAGATATAACGCCGACCCGTCGGCAGTTGAAAAAGATCTTATCATTACCACCGCCTGAGCGGTAGATTTCTCAGGAAAGGAGATAATGTGATTGGCTATAGAAAAAATGTTCCTTGTGAATATAGCAGGATTAATGGACGAGCTTGACGCCACCCTGAAAAGGTGCTGCGAAAGCGGCTGCTTTCATATAGAGCCTGCGGGCTCTTCCCCTGACAGTGCAATGAAACCGCTCAGCGAGAAAAACGAGTATGACCGCCCACTGAAAGAGCTTGCCCAGCTTTCCACACAGCTTGGCATAACTCTAAAAGAGACCGATTTTACCGACTGCGATCTGTCAGCTCCGCAGGATTTTCAGTCGGTGTTTGAAAAGTATAATGCCACTTTCAGTGAGCTTAATGCAAAGCGGCTGGAGCTTACCCAGCGTATCTCAGAGTTGGGAGGAGCGGTCAGACAGATAGACCACCTGAAAGGTATGCACAGCGACTTTCAGCAGCTTTTCTCAATGAAGTATGTTTCCGTCCGTATCGGAAAGCTGCCGGTGGATAACCTTGCAAAGCTTGATTATTATGACGAGAATTTCTTCTTTGTCCCATTTGAAACAGGAAAAAGCTTTTGCTGGGGAATGTATTTCGTCCCCGAACGTGATAAACAGCGTGTTGATGATATCTTCCGCTCAATGTATTTTGAAAGGATACGGATACCGTCCTATGTTTCAGGCGATGCCGATGAGGCTCTGGAAAAGCTGAAACAGACCATAGATTCCGATACCGTTGAAAACGCAAAACTCACCGAGCAGATAAACGAGCTTGCCGCAAAGGCTGAGCCTGAACTGCAAAAAGCTTTCTCAAAGCTGAGATTTATACATGATACCTTTGAACTGCGGCGAAACGCAGCCGCCCTTAACGATAAGTTTTATCTTAAAGGCTTTATCCCCGAAAAGGAAAAAGACCGCTTTGGTAAACTCTTTTCTGATATGCGGTCAGTGTCAGTGGTCTACCTGCCGCCTGACGCAGACGCCTCCTGCGAACCGCCTACAGTGCTTAAAAACAATTTCCTGACCCGACCTTTCACAATGCTTGTGGAAATGTACGGCCTGCCTGAGTATAAAGGCTATAACCCGACCGCTTTCGTGGCAATAACCTATACCCTGCTTTTCGGCATAATGTTCGGCGACTTGGGTCAAGGACTTCTTATCGTCCTTGGCGGACTTGCCTTGAAGAAAAAGCTGGGGGCAAAAACAAGCGGCTTGGTCACACGCCTTGGAATATCAAGTATGATATTCGGCACTCTCTATGGCTCATTCTTCGGCTATGAAGAACTCTTAGACCCAGTGTTTGAGAATATAGGACTTGACTTTTTGCCTCTAAAGGTTTTCAAGCAAACGAACTTTATCTTGATAACCGCCGTTGCAATAGGCGTTGCACTTATCGTTATCTCGATGATACTGAATATCTATATCGGCTTTAAAAATAAGGACTACGAAAAAGCCATTTTCGGCTGTAACGGTATCGCAGGACTTGTGTTCTATAGCTCCGTGGCAGCAGGCCTCGTCGGAACGCTCATGTTCGATGTGAAAGTCATGTCCGCTCCGTTCATAATCTTCCTTATAGTAATACCGCTTGTGTGCATATTCTGCCGAACACCGTTCTCTATCGCCGTGAAGTATAAACAGTGGCGTTTGTCTGAGGACGAGGAAAAAATGACCGTTGGCAACTTTATCGTTGAGAACTTCTTTGAAATGTTCGAGTTCCTGCTCAGCTACGTTTCAAATACCATGTCATTTCTCCGTGTAGGCGGATTTGTCCTTTCTCACGCAGGCATGATGCTCGTGGTAATGACCCTTATGGAAATGTGTTCCGCCGCCGCACAGCCATTCGTGCTTGTGCTTGGCAACCTGTTTGTAATGGTAATGGAGGGAATGATAGTTGCCATTCAGATAATCAGACTTGAATTTTATGAGATATTCTCCCGTTTCTATGAAGGCGGAGGAAAACCATTCGAGCCTGTTGGCGTAAAATTCACCGCACAAACAGAGTAAAACCATTTTAATTCGTAATGTTACCTAAACAAACGGGATTACGTCATTTGTGTAGGGGCGAACATCGTTCGGTCACTCGCCGTGACGGGCATTTTACCCAACGCCATTATCCGCACCCCATACAATTTGATCCGTAAAACCCAACGTAAAACAATGTCTTGAAAGACTAAAATAATTTTTTTGGAGGAATCAACTATGCTTATCTATTTTCTGCTGCCACTTATAGCAGTCGCACTTCTTTGTGTGCCATTCATTTTCACCGCAAAGAAAATAAAGAACGGAAAGTCCCCTAAAGGTGCTTTTGTAGGAAACCTCTGTGCGTTTGCAGGCATAATGCTCTGTGCACTCATCGTCCCTGTTGGCAACTTTGTTTCCGCAGCCAGCGAAGAAGGCGTGAAAGCCGCCCTCTCAACAGGTGCAGGCCTTGGCTACCTTGCAGCAGCCCTCGCCGTTGGACTTTCCTGCGTCGGCTCAGGTATAGCCGTTGCAGCAGGTGCACCGGCCGCTATCGGTGCAACATCTGAAGACCCTAAGAATTTCGTAAAAGCACTTATCTTCGTTGTCCTTGGCGAAGGTATCGCCCTCTATGGACTTCTTATCGCTATCCTTATCATCTCTAACGTAGGCACTGCACTGGGCATCTAATATGAGATTTTATCTTATCAGCGATAATATAGATACCCAAATGGGCATGAGGCTCTCAGGTATCGAGGGCGTGGTCGTCCATACCTCCGAGGAGGTGTCAAACGCACTTGATAAAGCCATGGAAATGAAAGACGTTGGCGTTGTGCTTATGACAGAGCTTGCAGTCAAGCAGTGCAGAGAAAAGGTCTATGACTATAAGCTCACCAGAGAAACACCCCTCATAGTTGAAATACCCGACCGCCATGCCTCATCAAAGATATCTGATACCATTTCCCACTATCTTGCAGAGGCAGTGGGAATAAAGCTGTGATTTTGATAGGAGTTTAGTAATGGAAAATCAGACAAATAAACTGGAGCGTTTCAAGCAGGCAGTCTTTGAAGACGCCGAAAAGCAGGCAAAGCTCATAACTGAGGCTGCGGATAAACAGCGTGAAACGGAGCTTGCTCAGGCGAAAATAGAGGCACAAAGCCTCGCAGATTCAAAGAAAGCCGCCGCCGATAAAAATGAAGAGGCAAGAGCCGTCAGGGAAATATCCTCAAAACAGCTTGAGGCTAAAAGAAACGTGCTCTGCCATAGAGAAAAGCTTATCGACAGCGTTTTCGACAGCGTAAAAAATAGGCTTGCAGCTTTCAAAGCAAGCGGAGAATATAAACTGTGGCTCAAAGAAAAAGCCGAAAAATGCAAACAGACCTATCCTGAGCATAAGGGTGTGTTGTATCTCTCCCCTGAGGATATGACCTTTGCCCCTGAGCTTGCAGGCTTTGAGGTGAAAAGCAGAGATTCTATAGAACTTGGCGGCGTGCTCGCAGTCTATGACGATATGGGCATAGCCCTTGACTATACCTTTGATTCAGCCTTTGAGCAGCAGCGTTCCGCCTTTACTGAAAAAGCCGAGCTTGTGCTTGGGTAATAAGGAGTTTTTATATGGATAAAATATATTCGGTAAACGGACCTGTAGTAAAGGTAGCGGATACGAAAAGCTTTGCCATGCAGGAAATGGTCTATGTTGGCAAAAAGCGTCTTATCGGCGAGGTCATAAGAGTGCAGTCCGATTTTACTACCATTCAGGTCTATGAGGGCACAACAGGACTTATGCCCGGCGAGCCTGTTATCTCAACAGGTGCACCAATGTCCGCAACCCTCGGTCCCGGAATAATAAACAACATCTTTGACGGCATCGAAAGACCTCTCAAAAAGCTTGAAGAAGTCTCAGGTGCTTTTATCGCCGACGGTGCAGACGTAAGCTCGCTTGATACAGAGAAAAAGTATCCCGTCCAAATGACCGTGAAAACAGGGGATAAGCTTTCCGCAGGGGATATATATTGCACCTGCCCCGAAACGCCCCTTATCACGCATAAGTGTATGCTTTTTCCTCTGTCAAAAGGCGGCGAAGTTATATGGACAGCCGAAAACGGCGACTATACCATAAACGACGTTGTGGCAAAAATAAAAGCACAAAACGGTGCAGTGGAGGAACTCACCCTCTGTCAGAAATGGCCTATCAGAACATCAAGACCATGCAAAAACCGCCTGCCTATCACAAAACCGTTGGTAACAGGTCAGCGTATCGTTGATACTATCCTGCCTGTTGCAAAGGGCGGAACAGCCGCAATCCCAGGTGGTTTCGGCACAGGCAAGACCATGACACAGCATCAGCTTGCAAAGTGGTGCGACGCAGATATCATCGTCTATATAGGCTGCGGCGAGCGTGGAAACGAAATGACGCAGGTGCTTGAGGAGTTCTCCGAACTTATCGACCCGAAAACACAAAGACCGCTCACCGACCGAACAGTGCTTATCGCAAATACCTCCAATATGCCTGTTGCCGCCCGTGAGGCGTCTATCTATACAGGCATAACCCTCGCCGAGTATTACCGTGATATGGGCTATCATATCGCAATAATGGCAGACTCCACCTCACGTTGGGCAGAGGCTCTCCGTGAGATATCAGGCGGACTTGAAGAAATGCCTGCCGAGGAAGGTTTTCCTGCATATCTGCCGTCAAGGATCTCTGAGTTCTATGAGCGTGCAGGCTATGTTGAAACACTGGGCGGCAAGGAAGGCTCTGTTACTATAATCGGAGCAGTTTCTCCGCAAGGCTCTGACTTTTCCGAGCCTGTCACACAGAACACAAAGCGTTTTGTACGCTGTTTCTGGGCACTTGATAAATCCCTCGCCTATGCAAGACATTATCCTGCAATAAACTGGAATACAAGCTATTCCGAGTATGCAGAAGACCTTGCAGATTATTATAATAAAAACGTCAATGAGAACTTCATGAAAATAAGACAGGAGATATCAAATATCCTCGTTGAGGAAAATACCCTTATGGAGATAGTCAAACTCATGGGTACAGACGTCCTCCCTGACGATCAGAAACTTCTTATCGAAACTGCAAGAGCCGTAAGAGTGGGCTTTTTGCAGCAAAATGCCTATCATAAAGAGGATACCTACGTCCCTCTTGATAAGCAGTACCGCATGATGAAACTTATCACAGATTTCTATGCCCTTGCAAAGAAAGCACTTTCACAGGGCGTGAACGTTGATAAGATAATAGGCTGCGGCTGGATAGAAAAGCTTATCAAAGTCAAGTATGATATACCGAACGATAAGATAGAGCTTTTTGACGAATACGAAAAGAATATGAAAGCCGATATGGAGGCTTTGACAGGAGGTGCAGGAGCGTGAACGTAAAATATATCGGACTAAGCGAAATAAACGGCCCGCTCGTTGCACTTGACCATGTAAGCGGCATTTCCTATGACGAAATGGCTGAAATAAAGCTTGATGACGGCACACGCCGCCTTGCACGAGTTGTGGAGGTGGAAGAAGATAAAGCCGTCTTGCAGGTGTTCGAGGGAACAAAAGGACTTTCCCTTGTAAATACTACCACAAGCTTTCAGGGCAAGCCTATGGAGCTTGCATTGTCTACCGAAATGCTGGGCAGGATATTCAGCGGAGCAGGCAAGCCTATCGACGGATTGGGAGATATCTTCCCTGAAAAATACCGTGATATAAACGGCTCGCCTCTTAACCCTGTTTCAAGAACATATCCTCGAAACTATATAAATACAGGCATATCCTCCATAGACGCCCTTACTACCCTTATCAGAGGTCAGAAACTCCCTATCTTCTCAGGTTCGGGACTTTCTCATAACAAGCTTGCCGTGCAAATAGTAAGGCAAGCGAAAATTGCCGACGAAAACGGACAGGATTTCGCAATAGTTTTCGGAGCAATGGGCGTAAAAAACGACGTCGCAGATTACTTCAAACGCTGCTTTGAGGAAACAGGCGTTTTGCAAAGGGTCGCAATGTTTTTGAATCTTTCAAACGACCCTATCATAGAGCGTATCCTCACCCCAAGATGTGCCCTGACTTGTGCCGAGTATCTTGCCTTTGAGCACAATATGCACATTCTCGTTATCCTCACGGATATGACTTCCTATGCCGAGGCACTGCGAGAGTTCTCATCATCAAAGGGCGAGATACCGGGAAGAAAAGGCTATCCGGGCTATCTCTATTCCGACCTTGCGTCTATCTATGAAAGAGCAGGCATCGTAAAAGGTGCAAAAGGCTCTGTTACGCAGATACCGATACTCACCATGCCGAATGACGATATCACCCACCCTGTCCCTGACCTTACAGGCTATATCACCGAGGGACAGATAGTTCTCGACCGAAACCTCGACCAAACAGGCGTGTATCCTGCCGTTTCTATCCTGCCGAGCCTTTCACGTCTTATGAAAGACGGCATAGGCGAGGGCTATACACGAGAGGATCACCAAATGGTGTCGAACCAGCTTTTTGCCGCCTATGCAAAGGTTCAGGACGCAAGAAGTCTTGCCTCTGTTATCGGCGAAGAAGAGCTTTCCGATACCGATAAAGCCTATCTGAAATTCGGCACGCTTTTTGAAAAGCATTTTATCGACCAAGGCTTTGACGTGAACCGTTCCATAGACGAAACTCTCGACCTAGGTTGGAGCTTGCTTTCCACACTGCCGAAATCAGAGCTTGACCGTGTTGACGAAGAGCACCTTGAGCATTATTACAGTGCCGAAAAAGCTAAGGCACTTTTTGCAGAGGACTAAAATTCAGTGCCGCACAAATAATTATGTAGGGGCGGTCACTCGCCGTGACGGGCATTTTACGCTACACTTTTTGTTAATGCGACATATTTGCACCGCATAAAACAATTATGATAAAAAATCGGGTAAACGATGTTCGCCCCTGCTTGATCTTTAGACCATACTAGATTTTTTAATGATACAGTGATATAATAGAAAGAGGGTGTGACCAATGGCTGAACAGCAGGTCTTTGCCACAAAGGGAAATCTGATACTCTATAAAAAGGCTCTGAAACTTGCCGCATTGGGCTATGAACTTCTGGACAGAAAAAGAAATATCCTTATAAGAGAACTTATGAGCCTTGTTGATAAAGCAGGGGAGTTGAGAGGCAGTATAGAAGATACCTATAAGGAGGCATATAGTGCCCTACAGCTTGCAAATATCTCCATGGGACTTGTTACACCTTACGCTAACTGTATCCCCGTGGAAACAGGTGTCGAGATAAGGACAAGGAGCGTAATGGGAGTTGAACTGCCAAAAGTCACGCTTAAAGAACGCCCACTGAAAGTCACCTACGGCTTTTCTCAGACCGATTCGCAGCTTGACAGAGCGTATCTTGCCTTTGAAAAGGTAAAACAGACCACAGCAGTCCTTGCAGAAGTGGAAAACAGCATCTATAGACTGTCTGTCGCCATAAAAAAGACCCAGCGTAGAGCAAACGCTCTGCAAAATATAATCATTCCAAGAAACGAACGCATAGTGAAATTCATCACAGACTCTCTTGAAGAAAAGGACAGAGAAGAGTTCTCACGAATGAAAGTAATAAAGGCGGCAAAGCTAAAGTCGGCAAAATGATATTTGTAATGGCGTGGCGTAATTTCTGCAATGTTATTGTAGGGGCTGGTGCCCTCGACAGCCCGCTTTTCAACGTTGTTTTGTTTATTGTGGGGGCGGCCACTCGCCGTGACTGGCACTTCACGCCATAATTTTATTAATGCGACACTTTTGTACCGCTAGGATAATTTTTGTGTTGACAAAACGCATTTATTGTACCAAGCTGCCAATTTTCAGCATTATAAAACAGGAAAGGAAAGATAAAAATGGAATATATCAAAAAAGTATTCAGGAGCTATTGGATATTGTCTATATTCTGCGTTGTGCTCGGCATAGCACTGATAATAGACCCGAATTTCTTTACAGACGCCATAGGCTATGTTATCGGCGGACTTTTCGCCGCATTCGGTGCAGTGGAGCTTATAAGATATTTTGTCATGGGCAGAGATGACCCTGCATATTATTCCTCTAGCCTTATAAGAGGTATCTTGCTTGCAGCCATAGGCATTTTTATTATCATAAGACCTGACTTTATCCCGAAAGTCATCGCCATTGTCTGCGGACTTTATATGCTCATAAGCGGCATAGTCAATATTCAGGATTCGCTTAACCTCAGACGTGCAGGCGTGGAAAGCTGGAACGTCAGCTGCATTTCTGCCGCCGTCACCACCTTGGTGGGAATACTCCTACTCTTTGACCCTATTATTTTGGGCGAGGCTGCAATGATAGTTTTGGGCGTCGCATTGCTCGTTTCAGGCGTGACGAATATTTTCGGCTGCTTTACCGCAGGCTCAAAACTCAAAAAGGTAAAGAAACTTATGAAAAAAGAATATAAAGACAGACCCGATAAGGATCATTATATAGATATCTGAATGTGCGTTATAATGTAAATATTTACGGAAATATGTGCAGTTTGTTGATATCATGTATAATCACACAAGTTTCAACAAATATTTTCGTGTTCATTTGTAAAAGTCTATAAAAATCAAAAAAAGCCTTGACAAATCGGAGCAAAAGGTTTATACTCATAACTGTAAACAGCAAAGGCGCTGTGAACCACTTAGGTTCGCAGTGTCTTTTTTTATTTGAAAACTATAATTTATAATAGGAGGAATTTAATATGGCAAACGTTCCTGAATATTTCGGCTCAGACGTATTCAACGAATCAGTGATGAAGGAAAGACTTCCAAAGGCTACCTACAAGGCTCTGAAAAAGACTATCGATAACGGTGACCCACTGGATATCGAGGTAGCAAACATCGTTGCTAACGCAATGAAGGACTGGGCAGTTGAAAAGGGCTGCACACATTATACTCACTGGTTCCAGCCAATGACAGGTCTTACAGCTGAAAAGCTCGACAGCTTTATCTCACCAACTGAGGACGGTCACGTTATCATGGAATTTTCAGGTAAGGAGCTTGTCAAGGGCGAGCCTGACGCATCTTCCTTCCCTTCAGGCGGACTGAGAGCAACATTTGAGGCAAGAGGTTATACAGCATGGGACCCTACTTCATATGCTTTCATCAAGGAAAAAGCTCTCTGTATCCCAACAGCTTTCTGCTCATATAACGGCGAGGCACTGGATAAGAAAACACCACTTCTCCGTTCAATGGAGGCTATCAATAAATCAGCACTGAGAATTTTGAAAATGTTCGGCTCAGACGCAACAAGAGTTACATCAAACGTTGGTCCTGAGCAGGAATACTTCCTCGTTGACAGAGAGATGTATTCAAAGAGAGAGGACCTTATCCTCGCAGGCAGAACACTTTACGGTGCACCTGCTCCAAAGGGTCAGGAACTTGAGGATCACTACTTCGGAACTATCAAGACAAGAGTTCAGGCTTATATGAAAGACCTTGACGAGCAGCTCTGGAAACTTGGTATCTACGCTAAGACAAAGCATAACGAGGTTGCACCTGCTCAGCATGAGCTTGCTCCTATCTACGGTACAACAAATATCGCTACCGACCATAACCAGCTCACAATGGAGATCATGAAGAGAACAGCAAGAAAGCACGGTTTCAAGTGCCTGCTCCATGAAAAACCATTTGCAGGTATCAACGGTTCAGGTAAGCACAACAACTGGTCTATCTCAACAAACACAGGCGTAAACCTTCTCGACCCTGGTAAGACACCTGCCGAGAACGCTCAGTTCCTCCTGTTCCTCACAGCTGTTATCAAGGCTGTAAATGATTATCAGGACGTTTTGAGAGCATCAGTTGCATCAGCAGGCAACGACCACAGACTTGGTGCTAACGAGGCACCTCCTGCGATCATCTCTATCTTCCTTGGCGACGAGCTTACAGGAGTTCTCGATTCTATCGTAAACGGCGTTAAGTATGAGGACAAGAGAGTTGAAATGGAGATCGGCGTTGACGTTCTGCCACACTTCCCTAAGGATACAACAGACCGTAACAGAACTTCACCATTCGCATTCACAGGAAACAAGTTCGAGTTCAGAATGCCTGGTTCAAAGCTTTCAGTTGCAGGTCCTAACACAGTTCTTAATACTATCGTAGCAGACGTTCTCGACCAGTTCGCTGACGAGCTTGAAAAGGCTGACAACTTCCAGGACGCTCTCGACGATCTTATCAAGAGAACTATCAAGGAAAACCAGAACATCATCTTCAACGGCAACGGTTATTCAGACGAGTGGCCTGTTGAGGCTGAAAAGAGAGGACTTCTTAACCTGAAGTCAACCCCAGCTGCCGTTCCTGCATTCCTTGCACAGAAGAATATCGACGTATTCTCAAAGTACGGCGTTTATACAGAAACAGAACTTCAGTCAAGAGTTGAGATACTTCTTGATGAATATTGCAAGACACTCAATATCGAGGCTCTTACAATGATCGATATGGCTAAGAAGGAGATACTTCCGGCAGCTGCAAAGTATGTAAAGGATCTTGCTAAGACAGCTGAGCTTGCAAAGAGCTGCGGTGCTGAGGCTGTGTTTGAAACAGAAACAGTTAAGGAAGTTTCCGCTCTTACAACTGAGATGTACAAGGCTCTTGGTACTCTTGAGGCTGACGTACAGAAGGTTCATCAGATCGAGGATACAGAGGAAATGGCAAACTACTTCCACGATGTTATCTTCGCAGATATGGGTGCTCTCAGAGTTCCTGCTGATAAGATCGAAACTCTCGTAGGCAAGGAGTACTGGCCATATCCAACATACAGCGACCTGCTGTTCTATGTTAAATAATCGACAGATCTAATTTTTGATACAGCAATTATTTTCTATCATTCCTACTAATATATCTACCACTTAGACCCACTACATACTTACAAATATTCAGAATGCACAATGAAGTGTATGATAAGCCAAGCTGAAAGGCTCTGGCTGTCATACACTTTTTTGTATTTTTAAGGAGGAAGAAATATGATCGATACAGTATCGGTATTGGCTGCAAAATCTGATTTCAGTGCCGTCAATACTATTTGGGTGCTGTTGGGAGCTGCACTTGTATTCTTTATGCAGGCAGGCTTTGCAATGGTGGAAACAGGATTTACCCGTGCGAAAAACGCAGGTAACATCATCATGAAGAACTTAATGGACTTTTGTATCGGAACGCCGCTGTTTTGGCTTTTCGGTTTCGGTATAATGTTCGGCGACGGAAAGTTTATCGGAGCTTATAAGGGCATCGCAGATTCAACTTATGCCTCAGCTGCTCCAGACGGAGTGCCTTTCTTTGCATTCCTTATCTTCCAGACAGTGTTCTGTGCAACAGCAGCAACTATCGTTTCGGGAGCTATGGCAGAAAGAACAAAGTTCATTTCTTATTGTATCTATTCAGCAGTTATAAGCCTTTTGGTATATCCTATCGAGGCTCACTGGATCTGGGGCGGCGGCTGGCTCGCAGACCTTGGTTTCCATGATTTCGCCGGTTCAACTTGTGTACATATGGCAGGCGGTGTTGCAGCATTTGTTGGTGCAGCTATCCTTGGTCCTCGTATCGGCAAGTATGACAAGAACGGCAAGGCAAAGGCTATCCCAGGTCATTCGCTTACACTTGGTGCACTTGGCTGCTTTATCCTTTGGTTCTGCTGGTTCGGTTTCAACGGTGCTTCAACAGTTTCTATGGAAGGCGACGCTATCCCGCTTGCAGGTAAAGTCTTCGTAACAACAAACCTTGCAGCAGCTGTTGCAACTATCACAACAATGATATTCACATGGATAAAGTATAAGAAACCTGATGTTTCAATGACACTTAACGCATCACTTGCAGGTCTTGTAGCTATCACAGCTCCTTGCGACACTGTTTCACCTACATCAGCAGCTATAATCGGTATCGTTGCAGGTATCCTCGTAGTTGTAGGCGTAGAATTTATCGATCAGGTACTCAAGATAGATGACCCGGTTGGTGCTTGCGGAGTTCATATGCTCAACGGTATGTGGGGCACTATCGCAGTAGGTCTGTTCTCTGACGGTACTTGCGGCGAAAAGGGACTTTTCACAGGCGGCGGAGCACATCTCCTTGGCGTACAGCTCCTTGGTATGGTATCAGTAATCGCATGGGTTGCAGTAACAATGATAATCGTGTTCCAGATACTCAAGCACACTATCGGTCTTAGAGCATCTGAGCAGGAAGAGATACTTGGTCTTGATATCACAGAACATGGTCTTGTATCATCATACGCAGACTTTGCACCAGCAATGTCACAGGCAACGCTCAGCTACACAAAGGACGACGCAAAGAGCGTTGTAAAGGTAGACAAGACAACAGAACCTGTTGTTCCTGTAGAGAAGGCTATCAAGGTAGAATCTTATGCAACAGACACACCTAACAAGGACGGCACACCAAAGATCACAAAGGTGGCTATCATATGCAAGCAGCAGAAGTTGAACGATCTTATCTCAGCACTTGAGGACATTGATGTAACAGGTGTAACGGTAACGAACGTACTTGGCTGCGGAATGCAGAAAGGTCAGCCTGAATACTACCGTGGTGCAGTTGTTGAGGCAAATCTGCTGCCTAAGGTAAAGGTAGAAGTAGTAATTTGTAAAGTACCTACAAGAGCAGTTATCGACGCTGCGAAGAGTGCACTTTACACTGGTCATATCGGCGACGGAAAGATCTTTGTATACAACATTGAGAACGTAGTAAAGATCAGAACGAACGAAGAGGGATATGACGCACTTCAGGACGATTAAGCGTAAAAGATGAAAGGGTAATGACCCTATAAGAAATTGCCCCCATCCCACTTATAAATTATAGCTTGGAACCCGTGGTCGGAGAAATTCGGCTGCGGGTTTCAAGTTTTTATGAGGAGGAGTATAAGTGAGGAGTATGGGCAAAGCCGACCAGAGTAAAGAACAAGCACAAAGTAAAAGTCAGCACCGAGCGTAGCGATTTTGCGGCGGAAGAAGTTGCCCGAATAAGATGTAGGGGAGAGCTTTTGCGATTATCGGACAATGTTGTCATCGTGGCTTGTTACTTCGACGGGCGAACACCGTTCGCCCCTACATATACATTGTGCGGTCATTAGGATTTGTGCAATAAAACAAAAACAGGACAGCATATATAATGCTGCCCTGTTTCACTCTTTAGGGATTATTCTTCTATTTCTGTGGTCTTGATGTGCAGTTCTTCAAGCTGCTTTGCATCTACTGTGGACGGACAAGCACTCATAAGCTCGCTGGCGTTCTGTACCTTTGGGAAGGCTATTACATCTCTCAGACTGTCTGCATTGCAGATTATCATGGAAAGTCTGTCAAGTCCTATGCCCATGCCTCCGTGCGGCGGTGCTGCATAACGGTAGGCGTCAACAAGAAATCCGAATTTCGCCTCTATCTCTTCATCGGTCATGCCAAGTGCCTCAAACATCTTCTGCTGAAGTTCAAAGTCTGTTATTCTCATTGAACCTGATGAAAGCTCTGTGCCGTTGAGGACAAGATCCCACGCCTTTGCACGGACGTTTGCAGGGTCTGTGTCAAGATAGTCAAGGCACTCTTCCATTGGCATTGTGAATGGGTGGTGTGCTGCTACCCATGTGTCGTTCTCGTCATCATACTCAAAGAATGGCATTTCTGTTATCCATACAAAGTTGAACTTGCCCTCCGGGATAACGCCAAGACGCTTTCCGCAGATAAGTCTGAGTGCTCCGAGAGTTGGAAGAACTACCTTGTTCTTGTCGGCACAGATAAGAACGAGGTCGCCCTTTTCTGCTCCAACGGCTGCGTTTATCTTTTCAAGGTCACTTTCGCCAAGGAACTTCTTGAACGAGCAGTTTGGCTCGTCTGCCCAGCGGATATATGCAAGACCCTTTGCTCCTATTCCCTTTGCGTGGTCAACGAGCTTGTCGATCTCTTTTCTTGTATATGTGGCTGCTCCGCCCTTTACGTTTATTGCACGAACTGAGCCGCCTGCCTCGATAGCTGATTTGAATACCACAAAGTCGATATCCTTGACGGTATCTGTGATATCCTGAATTTCCATGCCGAAACGTGTATCAGGCTTGTCTGAACCGTAACGGCTCATGGCGTCTGCAAAGGTCAGTCTTGGCAGTGGGAGCGTTACCTCTACGCCGAGGATCTCTTTGAAAAGCTTTTCGATGTAGCCCTCGATACAAGCCTGGATATCCTCCTGATCTACAAAGGACATCTCAAGGTCTATCTGTGTGAACTCAGGCTGTCTGTCGGCTCTCAGGTCCTCGTCACGGAAACATCTCGCAAGCTGGATATATCTGTCGTAGCCTGATATCATAAGCAGCTGCTTGTATATCTGTGGTGACTGTGGAAGTGCATAGAACTTGCCTGCGTGAACTCTTGAAGGAACGAGGTAATCTCTTGCTCCCTCAGGGGTAGACTTCATCATCATAGGTGTTTCTATTTCAAGGAAACCGTTGTCATAGAAATATTCTCTTGTTATCTGAGCTATCTTATGACGGGTGATGATATTCTTCTGGAGCTTTGGATTTCTCAGGTCAAGGTAGCGGTATTTGAGTTTAAGCTCATCGTTCACCTTATCTGAGTTTGTTACCTCAAAAGGCGTCGTTTCAGCCTTTGAGAGTATTCTCAGGTCTGTTACGGCAACTTCTATCTTACCTGTTTTAAGTTTTTCGTTCACGCTCTCACGAGGACGTACAACGCCCTTTGCCATGAGGACATACTCGCTTTTTACAAGCTGAGCCTTTTCAAAAACGGCTCTGTCAGTTTCGTCATTGAATGCAAGCTGGACAAGTCCTGTTCTGTCACGGAGGTTGATGAAGATAAGGTTGCCCATATCTCTTACTCTGTCGGCAAAGCCGCATACAACGACTTCCTGCTCGGTTTCAGGCACTTCGCCGCAGTAATGCGTTCTGCGGAGGCCTTTCATGGTATCAAGTTTCATTTTACATTACTTCCTTTTCTTTATGTTTATATGGATAATAATTATTCATCGCTTTCGTCTGTTTTGCTCACGGCCGGCGGAAAGCTGTCAAGATAGGCTCTGACGAACTTTTTCTTGTTGTCCCAGAACATCAGGAACAATCCCACGAGCCATATTGCGGCAAAGCAGGCTGCACCTGTTTTCTCTTCCAGTGCCACAAGCATAAGGGTGAGGAAAAGCACCAGTACTGTCCATATGACGCCCACAACATAGGCATAGATAGGCTTTCTGAACTTGCCGTATATCCTTGAGCCGTTAGGGGTCTTTTCCACTTTGCCGTAAAAGCCTGTTGAGCCGCCGTCACGCTTTTTGGCGGTATGGTGGAAGATCTGAAAGCTTTCGGCGTCTGTGCGGTAGCCATAAAAAATGGTATCGTCACGGTGGTTCTTCATGAACTTGCTTTGGGAGAGAATGTTTATGGTGGGTCTATGCTCGATAAGGTCGCCGTCAAGCTTTCTCAGAACTCTTTTCGGCGAAAGTGAGGTCTCCACCTCATAGGTCATGGGTCTTATTGCAAGCATTATTTATCTTCCTTTTTATCAGGATAGTCGGCAGGGTCAAAGACCTTGTCGTTTATCTTTATCTGTCCGCCTGTGTGGGTGTTGCAGAGCATACCATAGATAGTGCCGCATTTTGTACACCTGAACTGGTGGAAAAGCTTTTCAGCATACCACTTGTTGTCGTTATCCATTATCTTATCAAGGGGGCATGTTTGATAGGTCATTTCAACGTCCCCTGCCAGCAGCATTCTTGCAAGAGAACCTATGCAGAGCATATATTCCTGCGGAGTGTGTATTTCTACCAGAGGTATTTTTTCGCACTGTTCACATCTCATTGCTTAGTTCTCCTTTCCAATGAATTTCTCGATATCGGCGTCGATATCCTTGAACATATCTGCCATAAGTGCATTTGAAAAGCTTTCGGCGATAGTTCCGTCAAGCTTGATATCTGTCTGCTCGCCTGTGGTCATGTTTTTAAGCTTTGCAACGCCTGACTCTATCTCGTTGTCGCCAAGCACCATAACGAACTTTGCACCTATTTTGTTTGCATACTTCATCTGAGCGTTCAGACCTCTGCCGATAAGGTCATACTCAACAAAGCAGCCTTCCTGTCTGAGGTCGGCGGCGATGCCCATTGCTTTCTTTGCGGCGTCCTCGCCCATTGGTACGATATAAAGGTCGCAGGTCTTTGGCTCCATAAAGTCGCAGCCCTGACTTTCCATTACCATGAGAAGTCTTTCAAGTCCCAGTCCGAAACCGAGGGCAGGGGTAGGCTTGCCGCCAAGCTGCTCGATAAGTCCGTCATAACGTCCGCCACCGCAGACTGTGCCCTGTGCGCCTATCTCATCGGTGATGAACTCGAAAACTGTTCTTGTATAGTAGTCAAGACCTCTTACTATCTTAGGGTTGATGTCAAACTCGATACCCATTACGGAGAGGTATTCCTGCAATTTCTCAAAGTGCTCTTTACAGTCGTCGCAGAGATAATCCAGTATGACAGGTGCGTCTTTGCCTATTTCCTGACACTCCTTTGACTTGCAGTCAAGTATTCTCATTGGGTTTTTCTCTAATCTTTCCTGACAGGTTTCGCAAAGGTCGTCCTTTTTTGCGGCAAAATACTCTTTCAGAGCCTTGCGATATTCTGCACGGCAGGTTGGACAGCCTATAGAGTTGATGTTGAGCTTGATGTTTCTGAGCCCTGCTCTGTCAAGAACGCTTTTTGCAAGAGATATTACCTCTGCGTCTGCTCTTGGGCTTTCAGAGCCGACCATTTCACAGCCGAACTGGTGGAACTCTCTGAGTCTGCCTTTCTGTGTATTCTCGTGTCTGAAACATGAGAGGATATAATAGACCTTCTGCGGCAGACCCTCGTTGAGGATGCCGTTTTCAAGAACTGCTCTCATTGCGCCTGATGTTACCTCCGGGCGGAGTGTGAACTTTGAGTCGCCTGCTGCGGAAACTGAATACATCTCTTTCTGAACAACGTCTGTTGTTTCGCCAACAGAACGCACGAAAAGTCCTGTTTCCTCAAAAGTTGGTACTCTTATTTCTTTGAAGCCGTATATTTCGGCAGCTTCGGAAACTATCTTCTCTACAGTGTGCCACTTATAGACCTTTGAGGGAACGATGTCTTCTGTGCCTTTTGGTCTTTTAACTATCAATGCCATATAATAACAATCCTTTCTGTATTTTGTCTTGTTTTTTTGAATACCGATATCGTTCAAAGAGCTGTGATATCGGAACGTTGTTAAGGAACGAGCGAACACTGTTCGCCCCTACATCAAATTGACTTAATGTTTTACAACAACGTTTCAAATTTCAAAATCCTTGATAAGACCTTTTTTTATATAATAACCGAATTTAAGACATTCGTCAAGTGCTGTTGTGCTGCCTTTTTCGGTCATTGACCAATTATTTCGCTGTGTGCTGCCGCGGCTGGCAGGGCAGGGGATAATTTTCTGTGTGAAAAAGTGCTGTGCAAGCATGGCGGCACGCCGCATATGATAGGCGGTTGTGACGATTATGATGCTTTTGCAGTTTGGAAAATGCTTTTTTACAAGCTCGGCTGCGTTTTGCAGATTTTCCACGGTATCAAGAGAGTGTGTTTCCACCGTTATGGCGGAGGTCGGTATGCCGCATTTTTCGGCGGCGATGAGCATGGCTTTATACTCTTCCATTTCGCCTTGTGAAGTATTTTGCACTTTTCCGCCGCAAAATATGAGATGTGGGGCTTTTCCCTCGTGAAAAAGCTTTGCTGCCAGCGGAACACGGTAGTCGCAGGCTTTGCGGCTGCCAAGGACTATGATAACGTCGGCTTTTTCGCCGCTGTAGTCAAGCCCCTGAAACAGCATTTTATCTACTATTTCGGGTGAGATGTTTTCTTTTGTCAGCTGGCTGGCTTTCATGGGAGTACCACCTTTGTTTTTTTGTATGCTGATTTAGAGATACGAGGGAGCGAAACGGGCGAACAAAAAATAAAGCCGCCCCCTGACAAGGGACGACTTTTACCGTGATACCACCCTAATTATCCGAACGTGTTTGTATCGGATCACTCAAATGCTTTAACGCAGCACTACGTCCGCCCTTTATCAGGCAGAAACTTCGGGGTGTCCTTCCTCCTGCCCTTTATGCAAGCCCTTTCACCAACGGCTCTCGCTGAAACATCAGGACGGGAATACTCTCCCCTTCATAGTTTTTATATATGAAATTGTGCTTATATCTTGGTAGGATTAACGATATCTCTCCAGTCAAGATCGCCTCTTTCAAGGGCGTGGATAAGTGCCTCAGCTGTAGCTATATTCGTTGCTACAGGAATGTTGTGCACGTCACAAAGTCTGAGAAGATTCATATCGTTAGGCTCGTGCGGCTTTACTGAGATAGGATCTCTGAAAAACAGCAGCAGGTCTATCTCGTTGCAAGATATTCTTGCTGCGATCTGCTGGTCGCCGCCCTGTGATCCGCTGAGATAACGCTGAACGTTAAGTCCGGTCGCCTCGGCTACCATTTTTCCTGTCGTACCTGTGGCACAAAGATTGTGCTTGCTGAGTACGCCGCAGTAGGCGATACAGAACTGTACCATGAGTTCCTTTTTAGTGTCATGAGCTATAAGTGCAATATTCAATGGAAACCCCCCGTTTATATAGTGTATTATATTAATGGATAAATAAGTTTCATAGTGTCAAACAGCCGAACTATGCACTGATCCCCTCACGCAGCACGGCTGACAAGGTGCTCAGACCTTGATAGAGAGGGGTATATGCTCGCCCTTGATCCTCCTTGAGATAGCAGAGAATGCAAGGAATCCCATTGAGCTTGAAGAAAGAGGTGCTCCCTTTCCTGTTGCCAGCGGGATAGCACTGTCCTCAGGGATAACGCCGAGCAGCTGTACACCGACTGTATCGATAATAGCGTCAAGGTCGTCCATTTCGTCAAACTCGAATATTCTTTTGTTTGCCTTGTTGATAACAAGTCTTTGTTTCTGATTTCCTCTCTTATAGAACTCGTCTGACATCATTCTTGCATCTCTTACGCAGACAGGGTCAGGAGTTGTTACTATAAGGATAAGGTCAGAGTTCGTAACTATATCAAATACAGAACCGTTGATACCTGCGGAGGTGTCAATGATTATATACTCAAAATACTTTCTCATTTCCTGTGTGATCTTCTCGATATCCTCAGCCTTGAGCTGTACGAACGGGTCAGACGGAGCACAAAGAACGCTCAGGTTCGACGCAAGCTTTACTGTTGTGGTAGCCTTGTATACATCACAAGTGCCTTCAAGAACGTCACCAAGATCGTATGTAATATTACCCTGCATACCGAGCATGATATCCATACATCTCAGACCGAAGTCAAGCTCGATGATAAGAGTACGGTTTCCCTGCTTGGCAAGGGCGTAACCGAGACAGGCACTTATAGAAGATTTACCTGTTCCGCCTTTACCGGAAGTAACTGCAATAATTTTTGACATAAAACTCATTGCTCCTTTCATATATCAATCCTGCGGCTATCCGCAGAACGCATTATCGCTAATAAATCTCCCTGACATCAACTGCGGGAAACTTACCAAAGAAAACGTTTCAGTACCGACCGTTAAATACACAGCGGTGGTATGGCGTTACCTAATAATATTGTACCACATATTTTGAAATTGTCAAAGACATTTGTACAAAAAAGTACAAAATCGTTAATTCACATTAATTTGCACTTTGCCTTTTGGCTATTTTGCACAACGTATACATTAATATGAAAGGTGCGGCACAAAAGCGAAATAAGATACGGCAGCAGTGAGTAGGTAAAAATCATAGCAAACCGATAAAAATATTATACAATAAGATTATTAATGCTATAAAAATTATTTTTGAAAATTATATAACAAAAATCGGACAGGTAGTTATATTTCGTGGGACAACACATATAAATGTACAAACTTTGAAATAAGAAAGCGAGGAAAAGGGTATGTTCATAAAAACGATAAAAGTAAAAAAGCCGACATTTGCGGCAGTAGGTGCGGTATTGGCGGCGGTGGTGCTGCTGGCGGTGATAGTGATAACGGTAGTAAGGATATCTTCACCGGTGGTATACGAGATGAAGAGCGAGGCACAGCGGCAGTCCTTTTTAAAAGACATGGGCTGGGAGGTGTCGGAGGAGTACGATGAATGTAAGGCAGTGACGATACCGAAGGAGTTCAATGAAGTGTATGAGAAGTACAATAAATTGCAGAAACAGCAGGGGTTTGACCTGGAGGACTATAAGGGCAAAACGGCTGAGGTGTATACATATACGGTGAAGAATTATGGGGATAAGAAACAGGAAGTCAGAGCGAACCTTATCGTCTGTGAGGGACAGCTTATTGGTGGAGATGTGTGCTCAGCGGAACTGGACGGATTTATGCAGGGATTGAGGAAAAAGTAGGCATCTGAGCGTGGAACGTCGGCATTATGAATAAGGGTAAACTAATGTTTCGTAGGTCGAAAAAACCGATACAAATAGTAATAAAACGCCTGTGGAGCATATCTGCAGGCATTTTTTTGTCAAGGTTTTTTCGCATATTTGACTTTTGGCGGTATCGTATGCTATAATCTTTATAAGAAAATTGTCAGAAAGGCTTTTGCTATGAGACTTGATAAATTTGTTTCTTCACAGCGTAACGATATTTCACGGAGCATGGTCAGGGAACTTTGCAGAAAAGGACTTGTGACTGTAGGCGGCAAGGTCGCAAAGGCTGCGGATACTAAGGTCAGCGAAAACGATGTTGTTGCCGTGAAAGGCGTGGAGATATCATATAAAAAATATGTTTATATCATGATGAACAAGCCTCAGGGCGTGGTTTGCTCTACTCGTGACGGTGAATCCAAAACCGTTCTGGAGCTTGTGCCGCCTGAAATGTTCAGGGAGGGGCTTTTCCCTGCTGGCAGGCTCGATAAGGATACGGAGGGATTTGTTCTGCTCACCGATGACGGCGGTCTTGCTCACAGAATGCTGTCACCAAAGACCCATGTCCCAAAAACTTATTTCGTCAGACTTCGTGACCCGTGGCAGGAAAATTATGCTCAGGCTTTCGCTGAGGGCATGACTATTGACGGCGGCGAGAAATGTCTGCCGGCGGAATTTGTCGGAAATGTGAACTGTCCCGATGAATGTACTGTTGTGCTCCATGAGGGAAAGTATCATCAGGTCAAGAGAATGTTTGAAAAACTGGGAAATAAAGTGACCTTTTTAAAGCGTGTGAAAATAGGAGAATTGCCGCTGGACCCCGATTTACCGCTAGGTTCGTGTTTGGAGATAATGCACAAAGATGTTGAAAGATTATTGACGGCGAAATCGTTTGAATGTAAGTAATTACCTATTCTATGTGAATTTTCGTCAATATTCATAATGAGATATAATAAAGTTTAGTAAAAAAAACTCTTGCGGGTCTGTTAAAAATTTGTTATGATAATAGCATAGCTAATTAGGATATTAGTAAAATTTAAATAGGGAGGTCCTTTTTTAATGGCAAGTGTATCATTAAGGGAAATTTATAAGAAGTACGCAGGCGGCGTTATTGCCGTATCCGACTTCAACATTGAGATCAAGGATAAGGAGTTTATCATCCTCGTAGGTCCTTCTGGTTGCGGTAAGTCTACAACACTTAGAATGATCGCAGGTCTTGAAGAGATCAGCGAAGGCGAGCTTTACATCGGCGACAGACTTGTAAACGACATCGCTCCTAAGGACAGAGATATCGCAATGGTATTCCAGAACTACGCTCTGTATCCTCACATGACAGTATTTGAGAACATGGCATTCGGTCTGAAACTCAGAAAGGTACCAAAGGACGAGATCGCAAGAAAGGTTGAGGAGGCTGCAAGAATTCTTGACATCGCTCACCTTCTTGACAGAAAGCCAAAGGCTCTCTCCGGTGGTCAGAGACAGCGTGTAGCCCTCGGTAGAGCTATCGTTCGTGAGCCACAGGTATTCCTTCTTGACGAGCCTCTTTCAAACCTCGATGCTAAACTGAGAGCACAGATGAGAACTGAGATCTCTAAGCTCCATAAGAAACTCGGTACAACATTCATCTATGTAACTCATGACCAGACAGAGGCTATGACAATGGGTGACCGTATCGTAGTTATGAAGGATGGTTACATCCAGCAGATCGACACACCAACAAATCTTTACAACGATCCAGTAAACCAGTTCGTTGCAGGATTCATTGGTTCACCACAGATGAACTTCATCGACGCTAAGCTGCTCAAGATCGACGGCAAGTATGTTGTTGAGTTCGGTTCTGAGGATACAAAGACAACGAGAGGCGTTAAGTATCAGGTAGCAGTTCCAGAGTCTAAGGTTGACCCTGAGGTTCTTGAGCCACTGGTTGACCAGGAAGTTGTTCTTGGTGTTCGTCCGGAGTGTATCCATGACGAGCCTGCATTCCTTGCTCAGGCTACAACAGGCGTTATCAACACAACTGTTGAAGTAACTGAAATGATGGGTGCTGAAACATATCTGTATCTGAACTGCGAGGGTATCCAGCTCACAGCTAGAGTTTCACCTCGTTCTGACGTACGTCCACAGGATGAGCTCAAGGTTGCTATCGACCCTAACAGAATCCATATCTTCGATAAGGAAACTGAGAAGGCAGTTCTTAACTAATTGCAGAAAATATCACATTGATATAACCAAAAAGTACGGCTTTGTCCGTACTTTTTGTGTTTTATACGGTGTGAAACCGTTTTCGATAAACATAGACAGGAAAGGGAATATTTATGGGAATGAAAAGACTTCTGGCAGTGCTTATAAGCGTTGCAATGTGCGGAGGGGTTTTGGCAGGCTGCGGAAACAGTGCGGATAGCTCAAAGGCGGAAAGTGCCGCACAGTCAAGTTCGCAGGCGGAGAAAATGCCTGAAACTGACGAGGAATGGACGCAGGCTATGTATGACAAGGCTATGGTGTCATACGGAAACACTTCAATGATGCAGAATGTTATAAAGAAAGCACAGTCGGGTGAAAAGGTAACGGTGGCGTATCTTGGAGGCTCTATCACGGAGGGTATCTCTGCAGGTGCTGAGGGCTGTTATGCCAAGCTCACTTATGACTATTTCGCACAGAAATTCGGCACGGGGGACAACGTTCAGTATGTGAACGCCGGTCTTAGCGGAACGCCGTCAAAGCTTGGTATACTCAGACTTGACAGAGATGTGCTGGCTTATGAGCCTGATATCTGCTTTATCGAATTTGCTGTAAATGACGGCACGGAGGCTGACTATCAGAACGCTTATGAGTCAATAGTGAGAACGCTTTTGCAGAAGAATATCACGCCTGTACTGCTTTTCTCGGTGGCAGAAAATGACCACTCGGCTCAGGATTATATGAAACAGATAGGCGAGTTTTATCACTTGCCGATGATTTCATACTGCGACGCACTGAGATATCTTTTCGCAAACAATAGAATGACGTGGCAGGACTTTTCCGATGACCAGTCGCACCCTAACACTGAGGGTCACAAGCTTGTGGCGTCAATGATAGACTACTATTTTGACACTGTTATGGACGTTGAACCTGAGGGCGATTATGTTATGCCTGAGGACACTGTTTTCTCACCACGAGAGGTGGACGCCCATATGTATGAGAGCGACAGCCTTACTCCAACAAGCCTTGGCAGCTGGAAAGAAGGCTCAAGCATCGCAAGCTTTACAAAGGGCTGGACTTATGACAACACAGGCGACAACAGTCCGATAGTGTTCGAGTTCAAGGGAAAAAAGTTCCTTTATATGATATACAAAGAGGTAAAGCAGGGCGAGTTCGGCAAACTGCACGTCAAGGTCACTGCTGACGGCGAGCTGTATGACGAGAGCGACTATAGCACCATAAGCCCGTCAGGCTGGGGCAACGCTCAGATACAGAATATCGCTATGCTCCCTGAGGACACTGACTTTACAGTGGAGATATCAATGGCGGCAGGCGACGAGGACAAGCACGGAGAAGTGCTTGCATTCGGCTATACTGAGTAATTTTAAGAATTTTAGCAAGAGGTCAATATATTAAGGCAACACCGCACAAGGACCGCCTAGCGGCTTTGTGCGGTGTTGCCTTATGGCAGATGTGCTTTTTTTTGAGAACGGCTGTGGGAACAGCGGGGAGAAAAAAGCCGTCTGCCTTTGTTTTTGTGGGATCTTGTGTGGCGTTATGTTTAGAATTGTAGGGGACGACGCCCTCGGCGTCCCGATATTTCTCGCCAGTTGAATTATTGGAACACATCACAATAATGTATCCCAAAACAATTCTGCATCATGGGGGTGACAATTACTTTGTTATCTTTCCACCCCTACCATTGCACCCAAACACCACAAAAATAATATCAGAAATAAAGCGGCGGATAAATACTGCCGCTTTTCTTTTGCCCCAAAACCTGTGGCTTTGCAACAGAATTTCGACAAAAATACAGCAGATTAACTGCATTTTGTGTATTGCAAAAACTAAAAATAAATGTTATAATCAATTATGTATCACTATTTTCAGAAAGGCAGGTGGGTAATGTGGCGGAAAAAATAAGCGAAAAGATACAAAAGAAAAAACCGAAAAAACTTATCAATATGATATTCTCTCAGAAAACGACTATCATCATTCTCCTCGCTTTGCAGCTGATGTTCATATTCGTTATCTTCCAAAGCTTTGCCGTGCATTATGCCTACCTTCATATCGTCTTTTCTACCGTGGCTATCGTGCTGGCTATTTATATCCTTAACAGCAGCGAGAACCCTGCATATAAATTGGCGTGGATAGTGCCGCTCGTTATCGTGCCTATCTTTACGGTGGTGCTTTATATATTACTCAAAAATCAGTTTTCAACAAGAAAGGTCAGAAACCTTTATGCTAAGAAATCCGCCAATACAAGACCTTTTCTTAAAACAAATGAACAGATAATGAGCTATCTCCGTGAGAATGAGCCTGAATTTTATAAGCTCGCTAATTATGTTGATAAGTCAGGCGGATATCCTGTCTGCGGCAATACGGAGGTAACGTATTTTCCACTGGGCGAGGATAAGTATAAGGCTATGCTGGAGGAACTTCAGAAGGCCCAGGAGTTTATCTTCATGGAGTATTTTATCATCGACGACGGCGAAATGTGGCGTGAGATAGTTAAGATACTTTTGGAAAAGGCTAAGGCAGGCGTGGAAGTAAGACTGCTCTATGACGGCATGGGCTCGCAGTTCACACTGCCTTTCAGATATAAGAAAAAGCTTACAGACCAAGGGGTTAAATGCCTTGTTTTCAACCCTTTCCGTCCTATGCTTTCTACGATTCAAAATAACCGTGACCATAGAAAAATTCTCGTTATCGACGGCAACGTGGCTTTCAACGGCGGTGTTAATATCGCCGACGAGTATATAAACCGCAAGGAGCGTTTCGGCCATTGGAAAGATACCGCAGTTATGCTAAAAGGCGACGGCGTTTGGAACTTTACTATGATGTTTTTGCAAATGTGGGAGGTCATCTCAGGGGATAAAACTGAGTATAATATGTACTGCCCGACTGTAAAAAATGTTGTGAACAACGGCTATGTTATCCCTTACGGCGACTCCCCTCTCGATGACGAAAATGTGGGCGAGCTTGTCTATATGGATATGATAAATAATGCAAAGGACTATATCTATATCTCTACTCCGTATCTTGTGCCTGACAACGAAATGCTCACGGCTTTGGGCTATGCGGCGAAAAGCGGCGTCGATGTTAGGATAATAACTCCTGAGATACCTGATAAATGGTATGTGAGCGTTATAACAAAGTCTTTCTACAGAGATCTTGAAACGCTGGGCGTAAAAGTCTATGAGTATAAAGGCGGATTCAACCACGCTAAAATGTTCCTGTCAGACGATAAGTCGGCTGTGGTGGGCACGATAAATCTTGACTACAGAAGTTTGTATCTCCACTTCGAGTGTGCAACTTATATGTATAAGACAAGCTGTATAAAGGATATAAAAGCGGATTTTGACGATATGTTTGAAAACCGCTGCCATAGGATAACTCATGACGATATAAATAACCGCAGTTTCTGGTCAAGGTTCATGTCGGTCATTCTCAGAACTTTTGCACCATTGCTTTGATGTATTTTACGAGGTATCAAGGGAAAAATAAGCCTATCTTTGCTTTTGCATAGCTTGGAGGGCTTTTATGATACTTCTGAATAAATTGTTTTCGTCAAAAAGATCTGCAAAGGGCAGAGTGGATTATCCTCTGCTTTTGGTAGGTGCTGTGATATACGGCATAAGCGTTGGACTGGTTTTAAACCCTAATGAGATAGCACCCGGAGGTGCGTCAGGTCTGGCAGTGATGCTGTCAAGATTCCTGCCGCTGGGCGTGGGTTCGCTGACAATGGCGATAAATCTGCCGCTGCTGGCGGTGAGCCTTTATGTGTTCGGCTGGCATTTTCTTGTTGGCACGGTGGTCGCTATAGCGGTGTCGGGTCTGACAGCGGATATATGCTCTTTTTTCACGCCCCTCACCAATGACATTTTTCTCAGTTCCATAACAGGCGGCATTTTAATTGGCGTGGGCTGCGGAGTGGTCTTTCGCTCAGGCGGCACGACTGGCGGAACAGATATCGCCGCTAAGCTTATAAAAAGAAAAAAGCCTTATATGGCGGCAGGTCAGATATTTATGCTTGCCGACGGTTTGATATGCGTGCTCAGCGGATTTGTTTTCGGCAGTATCGACAACGCACTGTATTCGTTCTTTACACTGTGGGTGTTCTCAAAAACACTGGATATGATACTTTACAGCGGCGACAGAGGAAAGCTTGCATTGATAATAAGCCCTGCCGCAGACGAGATATTACGGCGACTTCTTACGGAGGGCAATATGGGCTGTACGGTGATAAAAGCCCGAACAGGCTATAAAGGCGAGGACAGGGACCTTGTGCTCTGTGCTGTCCGCAAACGCAGGATAACCGACGTCCGCAGGATAGCGGCGGAAACTGACGAAAAGGCTTTCGTACTTGTTGGGGACGTGAGCGAGATAATAGGCGAGGGTTTCAGGCTCTCTGACGACTACTTCTGAAAGGACTTCATAATGGACATAAAAGATTTTAAGGGACACATTTTCGACTTGGACGGCACGCTGACAAAATCAAATCACGTCTGGTCAAAGATAGACGAGGATTTTCTCGGCAAGCGTGGGATAGAAGTGCCTGAGGACTATTTCAAGCAGGTGTCTGCAATGAATTTCGAGCAGGCTGCCGTTTATACCAACGATAGATTTTCGCTGGGGGAGAACATTCAGGATATAATGAAAGAATGGTTCGATATGGCGGTGTATGAGTATACGAACGTTATCGGGCTTTGCGGAAATGCAGGGGAATATGTTCGCAGATTGAAAGATCAGGGCAGGAAGATAGCATTGGCGACTGCGTCAACGGAGGAACTTTATAGACCTGTGCTCAAAAGAAACGGCATTTTGGATTGCTTTGACTGTTTTGTGTCAACGGAGCAGGTGAAAAGGGGAAAAGGATTTCCTGACGTTTATGAACTGGCGGCTGAGAAATTGGGACTTGAGGCACGGGACTGCGTGGTGTATGAAGATATCGTCGAGGGCATAAAAGGAGCGAAAGCAGGGGGCTTTTTTGCAGTCGCTTGCTTGAATGACCATTATTCTCATGATTGGGACGAGATGAGAGATATCGCCGATGAGATCGTGGAGGACGGAAAGTTCCCAGTTAAGTGAGGAATAAGAAATGAGGAGTGAGGAATTGGCATAGCTGACCAGAGTTGTGCACAAGTATAAAGTAGAAGTCAGCACCGAGCGTAGCGATTTTGCGGCATAGCAAATTTGCCCGAAGAAGCTGTAGGGGCTGGCGCCCTCGACAGCCCATTTGGAGAGCGACGAGGTTTTGGGGTATTACAAGGTTGTGTAGACGTGCCATATGGTAAACGATGTGCCATGGTGCGTTGAAACAATGTGCCAGACGTTTTACGGATAACGCAGGATTGAGCGGGCAAACGGGTGCGGGACGTCGAGGGCGCCGTCCCCTACATGATTTGTGAAATGCAGAGGGCGTTGTGCGGATAACGTATGTATGGACAGATAAACAAAAGCGGGCGAAAAGTGTTCGCCCTTACAGAAAAAAATCATCGCCGCAAGGCGATACCATAATTCCTCACTCCTCACTCAACCAAACGATAAAATTTACAGAAAATTAATATTTGCCTTTGACAAATGATTGACAAACAGAAATAGAGATGTTATAATTGTAGTACCTCTTTATGAGGTCTATTTTTTTGTGCCCATTTTTATGAGGTGCAGAAAAGCATAAGTTACCTCAGGGCTGTATGACAGCTTGCGTGAAAACGTATGAGGGAGGCAGACGTACCCTGAATGTTCTTGCGGGGTATAAATTTCGTCAGGAGGTGCCGAAATGAGAGTAAAAATTACACTTGCTTGTACTGAGTGTAAGCAGAGAAACTACAACACTAAGAAGAACAAGAAGAATGACCCTGACAGACTTGAAATGAACAAGTATTGCAAGTTCTGTAAGAAACACACTCTTCACAAAGAGACTAAGTAATATTGAAAGGAGCTATTTCTAATGGCTAAAAAAACAGATGTTACTAAGTCTTCAAAGAAGGATACCGGCAAGGATCAGAAGAAAAAGGGCGGAATAAGAAAGTATTTTAGAGAGCTTAAAGCTGAAATGAGAAAGGTCGTTTGGCCTACAAGACAGCAGGTCACTAAGAATACCGGAGTTGTACTCACTGTAATGGTGGTAATGGCTCTGTTCCTTTTCGGAGTTGATTCAGGTCTGGGTGCAGCCATAAAGGCTATCCTTAAGATCGGCGGCTAAGCCGTCAAAACGGTTTTTACAACATCAATATGGAGGTAAAAGACATGTCAGAAGAAGCAAAGTGGTATGTTGTTCACACTTATTCAGGTTATGAGAATAAGGTAAAAAGCAATATTGAAAAGGTTGTTGAAAACCGAAACCTTCAGGACCTTATCCCTGAGGTAATGATCCCTATGGAGGAAGTTACCGAGGTAAAGAAGGATAAGATCGAGAAGGGCGACAGAAAGCTTTTTCCAAGCTATGTGCTGGTGAAAATGGTGCTTACGGACGATTCTTGGTATATCGTTAGAAATACCAGAGGCGTTACCGGATTTGTAGGCCCTGCGTCAAAACCTGTTCCGCTGACTGATAAAGAGGTCGCAGCACTGGGCGTTGATACACAGAGATCTGCAAATGTTGAGGTCGGCTTTAAGGAAGGCGACACGGTAGTCGTAACAGCAGGTTCATTCGAGGGATTCACAGGAACTGTGGAGAAATTCGATATGGAGGCACAGACAGCTGACGTCAGAGTATCTATGCTCGGCAGAGAAACAACAGTTACTATGCCGCTTACACAGATAAAGCCTGAGGCATAAGGAAAAAGGCGGTAAAAACCCGCAAACATTCGTGAAAATGGAAGCAAAGCCGTCGATGACGGTTCGGATATACGGCTTCCGGAAACGTGGGAGAGCGTATGACGCTCGCCTTACCACTTAATTATGGAGGTGCGAACAAATGGCACAGAAGGTAGTAGGCTATATTAAGCTTCAGATTCCAGCAGGAAAGGCAACTCCTGCACCACCGGTTGGTCCAGCACTTGGTCAGCACGGTGTAAACATCATGGCGTTCACAAAGGATTTCAACGAGAGAACTAAGAACGATATCGGTCTTATCATTCCAGTTGTTATCACTGTTTACGCAGACAGATCATTCACATTCATCACCAAGACTCCTCCGGCAGCAGTTCTCATCAAGAAGGCTTGCAAGATCGAGTCAGGTTCCGGTGTTCCTAACAAGACTAAGGTCGCAACTATCACAAAAGAGCAGCTTCAGAAGATCGCTGAGCAGAAGATGCCTGACCTGAACGCAGCAAACATCGAGAGTGCTATGAGCATGATCGCTGGTACTTGCCGTTCAATGGGCGTTGTAGTTGAGGACTAATCAATCGTACTGTGCATTTATGCACGGCAATGGTGGGAGGAATTTTCCGCTAACCGACTAGATATTCACTGTCGGTATTACCACTTAATGAGGAGGAAATATTAATGAAACATGGCAAGAAGTATGTTGACAGCTTCAAGGCTATCGACAAGGCTAAGCAATATGACGCTCCTGAGGCTCTGGAACTTGCAGCTAAGGGTGCTAAGGCGAAGTTTGACGAAACTATCGAACTTCACATTCGTCTGGGTGTTGACTCAAGACACGCTGATCAGCAGGTAAGAGGTGCAGTTGTACTTCCAAACGGAACTGGTAAGTCTGTAAGGGTTTGCGTATTCTGTAAGGAGGACAAGTATGAGGCTGCTAAGGCAGCTGGTGCTGACTATGTTGGCGGCATGGATCTCGTTGAGAAGATCACAAAGGAAAACTGGATGGATTTCGACGTTGTAGTTGCTTCACCTGACATGATGGGTGTTGTAGGACGTCTTGGTAAGATCCTCGGACCTAGAGGACTTATGCCAAACCCAAAGGCAGGAACTGTTACTCCTGACGTAGCTAAGGCTGTTACAGAGGCTAAGGCTGGTAAGATCGAGTATCGTCTTGACAAGACAAACATCATTCACTGCCCTATCGGTAAGGCATCATTCGGTGTTGAAAAGCTTGAGCAGAACTTCAACACACTTATCGACGCTGTTGTAAAGGCTAGGCCAGCTGCTGCTAAAGGTCAGTACCTGAAGAGCGTAGTTGTAGCTTCTACAATGGGCCCTGGTATCAAGATCAGCACTGCTAAGTACGGCAACTAATCTGATAACAGATAAATATTGAATTTTTAAGGGACTTGTGCTTTGGCACGAGTCCCTTTTTTGTATATTCTCACAATTTGAACTACCAATGTTCAAATATTTGCATTATCAAGAAAAATTAACAAAAAAATTTTCAAAGTAATCGTTTTACCCTGTTGCATTATTTTTTCTATGTGTTATAATATCAATGAGCCGCAAGGTTCAGATTTTTGCAAGGAGTGATAATTATCAATATCTTTTACAACGAAAAAGACAAGGCTTTCAAACTGAGAGCCAATAATACAGACTATATGATGAAGGTCTGCGAGGAGGGCTACCTCGCTCATATCTATTACGGAAATAAAGTCCCTGACGAGGACCTCACTTACCTCCTCCGTCTTGACGAAAGCCCTTTCACACCTGCCACTAACGACCGTGACAGAGCAAGCTTTATGGATACCCTGCCTTTTGAGTACCCATGTTTCGGTATTGGCGACTACAGAGAGTCTGCTTTCAAAATAATGGACGCTAACGGTATGTCTACCTGCGACCTGAGATACGTTTCTCACAAAATGTATGAGGGCAAACCAAAGCTTGAGGGTCTGCCTGCTACTTTCGCTACCGAGGAGAGCGGCTGTTCAACTCTTGAAATAACAATGTATGATAAGTATGCCGATATCGAAGTCGTTCTTATCTATACAGCCTTCAATAAGTTGGACGTTATCACACGTTCTGCCGTTATCACAAATAAGGGCGAAAAGCCTTTCAAAATAACAAGAGCACTTTCCGCTTGCGTTGATTTCGATACTGATAAAATGGATATGATAACCCTCAACGGCTCGTGGGCTAGAGAAAGAGCTGTTGAAAGATGCAGACTTCACCACGCTAAGCAGCTTGTTGATTCCTGCAAGGGCGAGTCATCTCATCAGAACAACCCGTTCGTTGCCCTCTGCGACAATAACGCCGACGAGGATAAGGGCGAGGTGTTCGGTTTCAATTTCGTTTATTCAGGCAACTTCTATGCTCAGGCTGAAGTTACTCAGCATAAGAAAACTCGTTTCCTTATGGGTATCAATCCTCTTGACTTCGAGTGGCTGCTTGAAAAGGGCGAAAGCTTTACCTGCCCTGAGGTTGTTATGGTGCACTCTGACGAGGGTATCGGCAAAATGTCAAGAACTTTCCATGACCTCTATAGAAATAACCTTATCAGAGGCGAGTATAAGGATAAAAGACGTCCGATACTCATTAATAACTGGGAGGCAACTTACTTTAACTTCGATACAGACAAGCTTATAGATATCGCCAAAGAGGCATCAAAGCTTGGTATAGAAATGCTCGTTATGGATGACGGCTGGTTCGGCCACAGAGATTCGGATAATTCTTCTCTGGGCGACTGGTTCGTTTATGAGAAGAAACTCAAGGGCGGCCTTAAATATCTCGTTGACGAGGTAAATAAGCTTGGCATGAAGTTCGGCATTTGGTTCGAGCCTGAAATGATATCCCCTGACTCTGAGCTTTATAAGGCTCACCCAGACTGGGCTATCCAGATAAAGGGCAGACCTTTGACACTTTGCAGAGAGCAGTATGTCCTCGACTATTCAAGAAAAGAAGTCAGAGATTACGTTTATGGTATGATGAGAAAGATACTCGACAGTGCAAATATCGAGTACATCAAGTGGGATATGAACAGACAGCTTACAGAGGTCGGCTCGGCTACCCTGCCTGCTGACAGACAGAGAGAACTGTGGCATAGATACGTCCTTGGCGTTTATGACCTTATGGACAGACTTACTACAGATTATCCTCATATCCTCTTGGAGAACTGCTCAGGCGGCGGAGCAAGATTTGACCCTGGTATGCTCTACTACAGCCCACAGATATGGTGCTCTGACGATACAGACGCTATCGAAAGACTGAAGATACAGCACGGCACATCAATGTGCTATCCATGCTCAGCAATGGGTGCTCACGTTTCTGACTGCCCTAACCACACAGTCGGCAGAAACACTCCGTTCAAAACAAGAGGTCACGTTGCTATGGTGGGTACTTTCGGCTATGAGCTTGACGTAACAAGGATACCTCAGGAGGATAGGGACGCTATCCCTGCTCAGATAGAGGAGTTCAATAAGTTCAACAAGCTTGTAAGAACAGGCGACCACTACAGAATAGGCAATATGTTCGAGGATAACACTTGGGACGCTTGGGAGTTCGTTGCAAAGGATAAGAGCGAGGCACTCTTCGAGTTCGTTCAGGTGCTTGCAAGACCTAACGAAAGATCAAGACGTATCAAGCTCAAGGGTCTTGAGCCTGAGGCTTACTATTATGAGGAGAGCGAGCCTGACAAGAAGATTTCAGGTGCGGCACTCATGAACGCAGGCATAAATATCGCAAAGATATGGAACGGCGACGGACTTTACGGCGACTTCTGCTCAAAGATACTTCATTTTATAAAGGTGTAAGAGCAAAGCGTTTATCAAAGTTGTGGTAAGGTTAGATAAATACACAAAAGACTATTGACAATTTGAAGATATTGTAGTACAATAGTTGTGAAATAAGTTCAAATTTTAAAGGCGGAGATCTTCCGCCTTTAAATAACGCAGAAATGTAAACGAATACAGCTTAGAAGGAGAAATTTTATGAGGTTAAAAAAGTTAATGGCAGTGGCTTGTGCCGCAGCCCTTACGGTGACAGCTTTCGCAGGCTGCTCAAAGAAAGAAGATTCCTCAAGCGGCTCTGACAGCAAGGGCGACACCAATAAGGAGTATTATAACGCTCAGCCTGTTGATACCGGCTGGGAGTGGGGAAACGTCGAGATAGTTGACGGCGGATTTATCCCTGACGTTATTTATAACCCTACCGAGGAAGGTCTTATCTACGCAAGAACAGATATGGGCGGTGCTTATAAGTATAATAAGGATACCAACCGCTGGGAGTGTATAACAGACTGTTTCGGCGGCGACGACTGGAATTATAACGGCACAGAGAGCCTTGCAACAGACCCTGTTGAGCCTAACAGAGTTTATCTTGCAGCGGGTACATATTCCACAAACAAGGGTGCTATCTTTGCGTCAGATGATTACGGCAAGAACTGGACTATCTGCGAAATGCCTTTCGGCATGGGCGGAAACGAGGTCGGCAGAGGCTGTGGTGAAAGACTTCAGGTTGACCCTAACGATAACTCGATACTTTATTTCGGTTCAAGAGCAGACGGTCTGTGGAAGTCTACAGACTACGGTGCAACATGGAACGAGGTAACTGCCTTCCCTACAAAGGGCGGATATACTGAGGACGGTTATTCTATCGGTCTTACATTCGTGGCATTCGATAAGTCAAGCTCTGAAAAGGGTCAGGCTACAAAAACTATAATCGTAGGTTCAGCAGGAACTCAGGGAGATTATCTCTATCGTTCTGACGACGCCGGCGAAACATGGACTGCTATCCCTAATCCAAAGGCTGAGTCTACAGGCGATAAGATAGAAAAGCTCAAGCCTTGTCAGGGCGAGATATCTTCTGACGGATATCTTTATACAACTTGGTCTTATAAGGTAGGCCCTAACGGTGCGTCTGACGGTGCAGTTCAGAAGTATGACCTTAAAACAGGCGAGTGGACAGAGATAACTCCTGAAAGACTTTATACCTGCGGATATAACGGAATCTCTGTAAACCCTAACGACCCTAACATGATAGTCTGCACAACTCTTGATCTGTGGGCATATTTCGACAATATGTTCGTTTCCTATGACGGCGGCGAAACATGGAACGGTATATGGTCATATGAAAAGGGCGGCGACCCTGAGAACAACTTCACCCTTGATATAAGCAATGCTCCATGGCTCGATTGGCAGGGACAGCTCAAGCCGGGCTGGTGGATGACAGGCGTTGCGATAAATCCATTCAATCCTGATGAGGTGCTCTATACAACAGGTGCGACGATCTTCGGCACAACAAATCTTTCTAAGATAAAGGAAGAGCCTGTAAATATAGAAGTAAGAGCAATGGGTGTTGAAATGACAGCGATATTCGATTTCGTTGCACCGCTGGATAATGGCGAGGGCACTCCTGAGCTTTATTCCACAATGGGCGACCTTTATGGTTTCCGTCATGACGATGTAACAAAAGCTCCGCAGAAACATTACGGCGACTTCAAGGCAACTTCTATCGACTGTGCGGCACAGGATTATAAAATAGTAGTAAGAGCGACAGACGATGGCGACGGCTCGGTTTACTATTCAACAGACGCTGCTGAAACATGGCAGGCTGTTGAAACTCTCCCAGAGGGAGTTGGCAAAAAGGCAGGCGGCACAGCAAAGCTTTCCGCTGACGGAAAGACAATATTCTATCAGTGCGGCACAACTGGCGTTTCAGCATATGTAACAAGCGACTTCGGCAAAACATGGACAGCCTGCGAGGGACTTCCTGCCGGTGCAGTTATCGAAACAGATAAGGTAAATCCTGATAAGTTCTATGGCTCATATGACGGAACATTCTATATGAGCACAGACGGCGGAAAAACTTTCAGCCCTATCGCAAATATGCTCGTTTCAGCAACATCAATGAAAGCTTGTCCTGATACAGAGGGCGACCTTTGGATACCTGTAGGTGCGGGCGGAGTTTACTATCTTGACTCATCAACAGGCACTCTCGCTCCTACATCTCAGGACGTTACACAGTGCGACGCTATCGGCATTGGCAAAGCTGAAAAGGACGGCGACTACATGGCACTCTACATGATGGGCGAGGCAAACGGCGACGGCTACGGAATCTACCAGTCCACCGACAAGGGCGTAACATGGAAGAGAATAAACGATGATACACAGAAGTGGGGCAACGTTAGAAAGATAATAAGCGGCGACCCTAAGACCTACGGCAGAGTTTATGTAGGCACTGACGGACGTGGTATCATAATGGGCAACGTTAAGCAGTAATACATTATAATATAGCGAAATAGCGAAAAAGAGCGGTATGAAATGTGCCGCTCTTTTTGTTTGGGATAATGCATAACAGAAAGCCGAGAGATCGGGACGTCGAGGACGCCGTGTCCTGTAAGAGGTCTTGGCGTAGCTCGCCTGTTTTTATGGCGTATATTTTTATGATTTTACCACGCTAAAGCCCCGAAAAACCGACTTTTGCGGTGAATGTGAATAAAATGTAGCGGCAAATGATACACTAAGTGAAAATTGTGCAGTGTGCATAAAATGATAAATGAAAATTGATAAAAATTCTATACTGTAATTTGTCTGTAACCGCTTGCAAATGGCTTGAAAGTAGTGTATAATAATACTTGCGTGACTGCACAGTGTATTTAATGTACACAAAGATGATATGCGATGAAACGGAAGGTTGCTGACGGTAGGTCAGGTAATTTCCGTGGAGTATGTCCGATTTTAAACCGGGCGACTGTTAATACCGAACACAGTATGTGCTTATACTTCTTGCGATAGCGGACAAGGTCTGCTTTAGTATGGGTGTGTGCGATGCTGTGTACGCTGTTTTCTGAGTCCGAAAGCCTTATGGGTTTCGGAATTTTTTATGAGAATGGCAGGAAACACACGGCAGAGTGTAAACGGGTATCAACAGAAAGCTTTTTAAAGCTCGAACCTGTCAATTGCGTAAGCGATCGGCACGCCTCGATCATTTACGCAATTGACTGAGGCTTGAGTGAATGAAAGCTGCCCCCTATACTTTTTTAATTTGCACAAGGAGGCGATTTAAGTGGCAGTCAATGAAAAAATCAGAATCAGGATCAAGGGTTATGAGCACGCAGTTGTTGATGCAGCAGCAGCAAAGATCGTTGAGGCTGTAAAGCGTTCAGGTGCTCAGGTTTCAGGTCCTATCCCACTTCCTACAGACAAAGAGGTAATCACAATCCTCAGAGCTGTACACAAGTACAAGGATAGCCGTGAGCAGTTCGAGATGAGAACTCACAAGAGACTTATCGACGTGCTCAGACCAACAAAGGAAACTACAGCAGCTCTTGAAAATCTTGAACTTCCTGCAGGCGTTAACATTGTTATGGAGATCAAGTAATCTCCAAATGAGATCACAGGTGATCTCAAAAAACATTTAACACGCAGGTCACGTCGGACAAGTCCGACCAATAACCACATAGGAGGAAAACATAATGCAAAAGGGAATCATCGGTAAGAAAATCGGTATGACACAGATTTTCGATGAAACAGGAAAAGTAATTCCTGTAACAGTTGTTGAAGCTGGTCCTTGCGTTGTCGTTCAGAAGAAAACAGTTGAAAATGACGGCTATGAGGCTGTTCAGCTGGGCTACGGCGACATCAGAGCGAAGAGAGTAAACAAGCCTCTTCAGGGTCACTTCAAGAAGGCTGACGTTGCAATGAAGAGAACTCTCAAGGAGTTCAGACTTGCTGACACATCAGCTCTCAATGTTGGAGATATCGTAAAGGCTGACACATTTGCTGCTGGCGACATCGTTGATGTTAGCGGTACAAGCAAGGGTCACGGATTCTCCGGTACGATCAAGCGTCACAACAACTCAAGACTTAAGGAAACTCACGGTACAGGTCCTGTACACAGACACGCAGGTTCTATGGGTGCTTGTTCATCACCTTCAAGGATCTTCAAGGGCAAGGGTATGCCTGGTCAGTACGGTAACGTAAAGGTAACTGTACAGAATCTTGAGATCGTCAAGGTAGACGCAGAAAACAATCTTATCGCAATCAAGGGTGCAATTCCTGGACCAAAGAACGGTACAGTTACAATTTGCGATTGCGTTAAGAAGGCTTAGTGGAAGGAGGAATCATAATGTCACAGATTTCAGTATTTGATATGACAGGCAAAAAGGTTGCCGACACTGAGCTTAACGATGCTATTTTCGGTATCGAGCCAAACAAGGCTATCATGCACGCTATGGTTGTAAACTATCTTGCAAACCAGAGACAGGGCACACAGTCAACTCTTACAAGAACAGAAGTAAGAGGCGGTGGTAGAAAGCCATGGAGACAGAAGGGAACAGGTCACGCAAGACAGGGTTCTATCAGAGCTCCACAGTGGGTACACGGTGGTGTTGCTCTCGGTCCTAAGCCAAGAGATTACAGCTATTCACTTAATAAAAAGGAAAGAAGACTCGGTATGAAGTCTGCACTTTCAACAAAGGTCGTTGACGAAAATCTCGTAGTTGTTGACGCTATCAAGCTCGAAAGCTACAAGACAAAGGCAGTTGTTGAGATGCTCAAGGCACTGGGTGCTGAGGGTAAGGCTCTCATCGTTACAGCAGAGTCTGACAAGACTGTTGTCAAGAGTGCAGCCAACATTCCTGGCGTTAAGACAGCTACTGTAAATACTCTCAGTGTTTACGACATTCTGAACTATGATAAGTTTATCGTTTCTTCAGAGGCTGTAAAGAAGATTGAGGAGGTTTACGCATAATGAGAACTGCTCAAGATATTATTTTAAAGCCAGTTATCACTGAAGATTCTATGGACAGACTTCAGGCTAACAGATACACTTTCAAGGTCGCTAAGGACGCTAACAAGATCGAGATCGCTAAGGCTGTTGAAGAGCTTTTCAACGTTAAGGTAGCTAAGGTAAATACGATCAGCGTTAAGGGTAAGCAGAAGAGAATGGGAAGAAGCGTAGGCTACAGACCAGACTGGAAAAAAGCGATCGTTACTCTTGAGGGTGACAAGACAATCGAATTCTTCGAGGGCTTGTTCTAATATCCTCTAAAAGAGGTGCAGCGTAAGGCTGCATTTCTCCGATGAACTTCATGAATACCGAGAAGTCGTCGGAAGGGTCCTGCGAGGCGGCGAGGACCGCTCGTTAATTTCACCGCAGGACGTAAGTATGGAAGGGCACTTGGCGTGAAAACGCTTTGACCTTTTCGCAAAACTCAGATAAGGAGTGAATTTTAAATGGCAATAAAGAGCTACAAGCCTACTACAGCCGGCAGAAGAGGTATGACAGTTACCGATTATTCCGAGCTTTCAAAGGTTGCTCCATGTAAGTCTCTGCTTGAGCCACTCAAGAAGAACTCAGGTAGAAACAGCTACGGTAGAATCACTGTTCGTCACAGAGGCGGCGGAGTAAGAAGAAAATACCGTGTAATTGATTTTAAGAGAAACAAACTCGATATGAACGCAACAGTTCTTACTATCGAGTACGATCCAAACCGTTCAGCATTCATCGCTCTTGTAGAGTATGAGGACGGCGAGAAGAGATACATCATCGCACCTTACGGACTGAAGGTCGGTGACGTAATCAGAGCTGGTGCAGACGCAGATATCAAGCCTGGTAATGCACTTGCAATGATGAATATTCCTGTTGGTACTTTCATCCACAACATCGAGCTTTATCCTGGTAAGGGTGCTCAGCTCGTTCGTTCAGCAGGAAACATGGCTCAGCTCATGGGTAAGGAAGACAACTACGCACTCGTAAGACTTCCTTCAGGCGAGATGAGAAAGGTCCCTGTAAACTGCATGGCTACAGTAGGTCAGGTAGGAAACATCGACCATGAGAACGTAAATATCGGTAAGGCAGGTAGAAAGCGTCATATGGGCTGGAGACCTACCGTTAGAGGTTCTGTAATGAACCCATGCGATCACCCACACGGTGGTGGTGAGGGTCGTGCTCCAGTTGGTAGACCAACTCCAGTTACACCTTGGGGTAAGCCTACAATGGGATACAAGACCCGTGCTAAGCATCATCGCTCCGATAAGTTTATCGTAAAACGCAGAAACGGTAAGTAATGCTGAAAGGAGGCAGATGATCAATGGGCAGAAGTGTCAAGAAGGGACCATACGTACAGGAGGTCCTTTACAAGAGAGTTAAGGCAATGAACGATGCAGGCGAGAAGAAGGTGCTCAAGACTTGGAGCAGAGCATCTACTATATTCCCTGAATTTGTTGGTCACACATTCGCAGTTCACGACGGACGTAAGCACGTTCCTGTATATGTAACAGAGGACATGGTTGGTCACAAGCTGGGAGAGTTTGCTCCAACAAGAACATTCAAGGGTCATGCAGGTTCAAAGACCTCAAACAACGGTAAGTAGTGCGGAAGGAGGAATACAAATGGAAGCAAAAGCAATTCTGAGAAATGCTCGTATTGCTCCTCGTAAGGTACAGATCGTTCTCGATCTGATCAGAGGAAAAGACTATGATGTTGCAATGGCAACAGTAAAGCATACACCAAAGGCTGCAAGTGAATATCTTGAGAAGCTTCTGAAGTCCGCCGCTCACAACGCTGAGAACAATCATAACATGGATAAGAACAACCTTTACGTTGCAGAGTGCTATGTTTGTCCCGGACCGATAATGAAGAGAATCATGCCAAGAGCACAAGGCAGAGCATATAGAATCCTGAAGAGAACATCACACGTTACGATCGTTCTCAAGGAAAAGGAATAAGCTGAAAGAGGAGGTAAACTATGGGCCAGAAAGTAAATCCACACGGACTTCGTGTCGGTGTGATTAAGAATTGGGATTCCCGCTGGTTTGCAGAAAAGGGTACTTTCGGCGATACACTGGTTGAGGATTACAACGTTCGTAACTTCATTCTTAAAGAGCTGAATACAAGATCAAAGAATCCTGCAGATAAGTGCGTATACGCCGGCGTTCCAAAAGTAGAGATCGAAAGATTTGCCGATAAAGACGGCGGTCAGAAGGTAAGAATCCACATCCACTGTGCAAAGCCTGGTATCGTAATAGGCAGAGGCGGTGCAGAGATCGAAAAGCTCCGTGCAAACGTTGAGAAGATGATAGGCAAGAGCGTTGCTATCAACATCGTTGAGGTAAAGCAGCCTGACATCAACGCACAGCTCGTTGCAGAAAAGATCGCTCATGATCTTGAGGACAGAATTTCATTCAGAAGAGCAATGAAACAGTCAATCGGCAGAGCTATGAAACTCGGTGCAAAGGGTATCAAGGTTAGATGCGGCGGCCGTCTTGGCGGTGCTGAGATCGCAAGAGCAGAAACATACCACGAGGGTACTATTCCGCTCCAGACAATCAGAGCTGACATCGACTACGGTACAGCTGAGGCACACACAACTTACGGTAGGATCGGCGTTAAGGTATGGATATACAGAGGCGAAGTTCTTAAGGGCGAAGTTGCTGCTTCAGACAAGAGAGAGTCAAACGACAGAAGACGCCAGAACAGAAATGGTAAGCGTGACTTCAATAAGGCTAAAAAAGAGGGAGGTAACAAGTAATGCTGCTTCCAAAGAGAGTAAAGTTTAGAAAACAGCACCGTGGCCGTATGACAGGCAAGGCCATGAGAGGAAATACAGTTTCTCACGGTGAGTATGGTCTTCAGGCCCTTCAGCCTGCTTGGATCACATCAAACCAGATCGAGGCTGCCCGTATCGCAATGACAAGATACATCAAGCGTGGCGGTCAGGTTTGGATCAAGATCTTCCCAGATAAGCCTGCAACAAGAAAACCTCTTGGTACTCGAATGGGTAAAGGTAAAGGTGCACCTGAGTATTGGGTAGCCGTAGTTAAGCCAGGCAGAGTAATGTTCGAGATCGCAGGAGTACCTGAAGAGACAGCTAGAGAGGCAATGCGTCTTGCAATGCACAAGCTGCCGATCAAGTGTAAGTTCGTTAAAAGAGATACTCAAGAAACGGGTGGTGAGCAATAATGAAGGCTAATGAAATCAAGGATATGACAGTCGATGAGCTCAACAGCAAACTCGCTGAGCTCAAGCAGGAGCTTTTTAACCTTCGTTTCCAGCACGCTGTAAATCAGCTGGAGAATCCTAAGAGACTTCAGGCTGTGAAGAAGGATATTGCTCGTGTTAAGACATTCATTCGTAAGCAAGAGTCCAATGTTCAGTAATTTTCGAAGGGAGGATTAACTGTGAGCGAAGAGAGAAATTTGAGAAAAACTAGAGTAGGCGTTGTAGTATCCAACAAGATGGATAAGACTATCGTAGTTGCTATCAAGGATAACGTACAGCACCCTCTTTACAAGAAGATCATCAAGAGAACAGTTAAGCTAAAGGCACATGACGAAAACAATGTTTGCAATATAGGCGACAAGGTTGAAGTTATGGAAACAAGACCTCTGTCAAAGGACAAGAGATGGCGTCTTGTTAACGTTCTTGAGAAGGCTAAGTAATTAAAACGCAATAGTGCAGGTGGCAGATAACTTCTGCCGACCGCACGTTAAATTCTGAAAGGAGGAACGCACTGTGATACAAATGCAGACTTACCTGAAGGTAGCAGATAACTCCGGAGCAAAGGAGCTCATGTGCATCAGGGTACTCGGCGGAACACGCAGAAAGTATGCAAACATCGGTGACGTTGTAGTTTGTTCTGTTAAAAAGGCAACACCAGGCGGAGTTGTTAAAAAGGGCGACGTTGTTAAAGCAGTAATCGTTCGTTCAGCTAAGGGTCTTCGTCGTGCAGACGGCACATATATCCGTTTTGACGAAAACGCAGCTGTTATAATCAAAGAAGACAAGAACCCAAGAGGTACTCGTATATTTGGACCAGTAGCTAAGGAGCTCAGAGAGAAGGATTATATGAAGATCCTTTCACTTGCTCCGGAAGTTCTGTAATTGGAGGTGTCGTAACAATGAATAAGGTACATGTAAAAACAGGCGACACCGTCGTTATCCTCTCCGGTAAGGACAAGGGTAAAAAGGGCAAGGTCCTGGAAGTTTCCCCAAAGGAGGGAAAGGTAATCGTTGAAGGTCTTAACATTGCTACAAAGCACGTTAAGCCAAGACGTCAGGGCGAGCAGGGCGGCATAGTTGAGGCAGAGGCTGCAATGTACGCATCAAAGGTACAGGCAGTTTGCCCTAAGTGCGGCAAGCCAACAAGAGTCGCTCATAAGTTCCTTGAGGACGGTACTAAAGTAAGAGTCTGCAAGAACGCAGACTGCGGCGAAGAATTTTAATTAGGAGGATATTACGATGGCTAGACTTAAAGAATATTATGTTAGCGACGTAGCTCCTGCTATGATGAAGAAATTCCAGTACGCTAACGTTATGCAGATCCCAAAGCTTGATAAGGTAGTTATCAACGTGGGCTGCGGTGCAGATAAGGATAACAAGAAGGTTATCGACGCTATCATGACTGATCTGGCTGCTATCACAGGACAGAAGCCGATCGTTTGTAAGGCAAAGAAGTCCGTTGCTAACTTCAAGCTTAGAGATGGACAGATCATCGGTGTTAAGGTAACACTGAGAGCAGAGAAAATGTATGAATTCGTTGACAGACTTTTCAACGTAGCATTTCCTCGTGTAAGAGACTTCAGAGGCATCAACCCTAACTCTTTCGACGGCAGAGGTAACTACTCTACTGGTCTTAAAGAGCAGCTGATCTTCCCTGAGATCGAATACGATAAGATTGATAAGGTTCGTGGTATGGATATTAACTTTATCACAACTGCAAAAACTGACGAAGAGGCAAAGGAGCTGCTTTCACTTATGGGTGCTCCATTTGCTGATAAGTAAGAGGAGGATAAAAAATGGCTAAGAAGGCTATGATCAACAAACAGCAGGCTACGCCTAAATATTCCACTCGTGCTTACAACAGATGTAAGATTTGCGGAAGACCTCATGCTTATCTGAGAAAGTTCGGCGTTTGCCGTATCTGTTTCAGAGAATTGGCTCACGAGGGTAAGATTCCGGGAGTTAAGAAGGCTAGTTGGTAAAAGGAGGTTAACACGCATGCAAATTACTGATACAATAGCGGATCTTCTTACAAGAATCCGTAACGCAAGTACTGCGAAGCACGCAACAGTTGACGTTCCTGCATCTAATATGAAGAAGTCTATCACACAGATCCTCGTAGACGAAGGATACGTTAAGGACTTCAAGATCATTGAAGACGGTAAGCAGGGTATCATTAGAATTACTCTTAAATATGACGAGAACAGAAATCCGGTCATCACAGGACTCAGAAGAGTTTCAAAGCCGGGTCTGAGAATTTACGCAAGCTGCGAGGATATGCCAAAGGTTATAAAGGGCCTTGGTATTGCGATCGTATCAACATCTAAGGGCGTTATCACTGACAAGAAGGCTAGAGAGCTGAATGTCGGCGGCGAAGTTCTCGCATTCATCTGGTAAGGAGGACTAAGTTATGTCAAGAATAGGTATTAAGCCAATTAGTGTTCCTGCAGGTGTAGAGGTTACTGTTGCAGACGGAAACGTAGTTACAGTAAAGGGTCCTAAGGGTTCACTCACAAAAGAGTTCCACAAGGATATGATAATAAAGTGTGCAGACGGCGTGATCACAGTAGAGCGTCCTACAGAGGATAAGTTCCACAAGTCACTGCACGGTCTGACAAGAACACTCGTACACAACATGGTAGAGGGTGTTACAGACGGTTTCGCAAAGAAGCTTGAGATCGTTGGTGTAGGTTACAGAGCACAGAAACAGGGTAAGAACCTTGTTATGAACCTTGGTTTTTCTCATCAGGTAATCGTTCCTGAGACAGATACTATCAAGATCGACGTACCTGACGCAAACCACATCGTAATTTCAGGCTGCGACAAGCAGGAAGTAGGTCAGTTTGCTTGTGAGATCCGTGAGAAGCGTCCACCAGAGCCTTATAAGGGTAAGGGTATTCGTTACGAAGGCGAGTATGTTATCCGTAAGGAAGGTAAGGCTGGTAAGGGCAGCAAGAAGTAATAAAAGGAGAGAATTACTATGGTTAAAAAGCTTGACAGAGCTAAGGCAAGAGCAAAAAGACATCAGAGAGTCCGCAACAAGATCAACGGCACAGCTGATTGTCCTCGCCTCAACGTATTCCGCTCCTCTAAGCATATTTATGCACAGGTTATCGACGACATAAACGGCGTAACACTTTGCAGTGCATCCTCAATGTCCAAGGACTTTGAAGGCAATGGCGGCAACAAGGAAGGTGCTCGTAAGGTCGGCGAAATGATCGCTCAGGCGGCTAAGGCAAAGGGCATCGAGAATGTCGTATTCGACAGAGGCGGCTACCTTTACCACGGACGTGTTCAGGAGTTGGCAGACGGAGCCCGTGAAGGCGGACTCAAGTTCTAAAGAGGAGGGTAAACATTGGCTTTAATAGATGCTTCAAACATGGAACTTACTGAAAAGGTCGTAGCAATAAACAGAGTATCAAAGACTGTTAAGGGCGGCCGTATAATGAAGTTCTCAGTCCTCGTAGTAGTAGGCGACGGAAACGGAGTAGTAGGTTTCGGAATCGGTAAATCAGGAGAAGTTCCTGACGCAATCAGAAAGGCAATCCAGGACGCCAAGAAGAACCTTATCAGAATTTCACTCAAGGGAACAACAATCCCACACGAAATTATCGGTAAGTTCGGTGCAGGCGAGGTTCTTCTCAAGCCTGCAGCACCAGGTACTGGAGTTATCGCAGGCGGCACAGTAAGAGCCGTTGTAGAGGCTGCTGGAATCAAGGATATCAGAGCTAAGCAGCTCCGTTCAAACAATCCTTACAACGCAGTAAGAGCTACAATAAACGGTCTTGCAAACGTAAGAAGTGCTGAAACAGTAGCAGCTCTCAGAGGCAAGACAGTAAAAGAAATTACAGGCTAAGGAGGATAACAGTTATGGCAATTAACATCGAACTGATAAAGAGCCTTAACGGAAGAAGCGAAAAGCAGATCGCAACCGCTAATTCACTGGGTCTCAGAAAAATCGGGGATAAGACTTGTCAGCCTGACAATCCTCAGACAAAGGGAAAGGTAAAGGTTATCTCCCATCTTATTAAAGTAACTGAAGCATAAGGAGGTGCAATCTGAATGAAACTGCACGAATTATCACCTGTTGCAGGCTCCGTAAAGGAGAGCAAACGCAAGGGCAGAGGTCACGGTTCCGGTAACGGAAAGACCGCAGGTAAGGGACATAAGGGTCAGAAGGCTCGTTCCGGCGGCGGAATAAGACCGGGCTTTGAAGGCGGACAGACAATGCTCGCAAGAAGAATCCCTAAGCGTGGATTCAACAATATTTTCGCAACAAAGTATGCTATCGTAAATGTATCTGATCTTGATAGATTTGTTGACGGCACAGTTGTTGATACTGAGCTTCTTAAAGCTTCAGGCATCATCAAGAAGGAACTTGACGGCGTTAAGGTCCTTGGAAACGGCGAATTAACTAAAAACCTTACCGTTAAAGCTGCAAAGTTCTCAGCAGCTGCTAAGGAAAAGATTGAAAAGGCAGGCGGGAAGGTTGAGGTGATGTAATTGTGATAGAGACATTTCGTAATGCCTGGAGAGTTCCGGAATTAAGAAAAAAACTTCTATTTACTTTTTTCATCATCATCATCTACAGAGTGGGCGGTACGGTGCCTGTTCCATATCTCGATTCAGTTGCATTGTCGAGTTGGTTTGAGCAGAGTGCCTCGTCAGGTGACTTTTTCAGTTATCTGAACGTTCTGTCAGGAGGTAACTTCTCGAAAGCTACCCTCTTGGCACTTTCCGTTTCACCTTATATCAATGCACAGATCATTATTCAGCTTTTGACCTATGCCCTTCCACCACTGGAAAGACTCCAGAAGGAAGGTCCTGAGGGCAGAAAGAAACTTAACAAGATAACAAAGTATGCGTCGCTTGCTATCGCTATTTTCCAGGCGTGGGCTTATTACCTCACTATGAAAAAAGCAGGTGCTGTCGTTTATACCGACGGTTTCAGCAAGATCTTCGCAGAGCTCGTTATTATCGCTTGCTTTACAGCAGGTGCATCACTGACTATCTGGCTCGGTGATGAGATCAACGAGAAGGGTATCGGAAACGGTATCTCAATGCTCCTGTTCGCAGGTATCATTGCTAGAGGTCCTTCAGCAGTTCTCGGTCTGTTCGACTATATGAAGACAGGCGAGGCTAAGAACATCATTCTCGTAATTGCTATACTTGTTGTGTTCGTTCTGATGATAGGCTTTATCATCTTCATGAATGAGGCTGAAAGAAGAATACCGATACAGTACGCTAAGAGAGTAGTCGGCAGAAAACAGTACGGCGGTCAGAATACTTTCATTCCGATCAAGATCGCAATGAGCGGCGTTATGCCTATCATCTTTGCAATGGCTTTCATGTCACTGCCTTCAACACTCAAGATGTTTATTGAACCTAAGAGCGGAAGTTTCTACGATCACTTCCTCCATTGGTTTGAGTACACTCATCCGTTCTACGCTTGTCTGTACTTTGTGCTGATAATCGGCTTTAACTATTTCTACGTTTCAATGCAGTACAATCCGCTTGAGATCGCTAACAACCTCAGACAGAATAACGGCGGTATCCCTGGTATCAGACCGGGCAGACCAACTTCCGATTATCTCAAGAAGGTTTTGTCAAAGATAACATTGGTAGGAGCTGTGTTCCTCGGAATAATCGCTATCTTCCCTATTATCTTTACTTCGATCACAAAGATGAATATTGCAATGGGCGGTACTTCGATACTCATCGTTGTATCAGTAGCTCTTGAAACAGCAAGAACTATGGAATCTCAGATGATGATGCGTCATCATAAGGGTTTCCTTGAATAAACCATAGGCTTTACGTTTGAGATAAAAAGGAGTTAAAAATGAATATCATTCTTTTAGGTGCTCCCGGTGCGGGAAAAGGAACTCAGGCTGAGGTTATCTGCAAGGCTCTGAACATTCCTACTATTTCTACAGGCAATATGCTCAGAGCGGCTGTTAAGGCTGGCACTGAGTACGGTCTCAAGGCTAAGGCTGCTATGGACGCAGGCGACCTTGTATCAGACGATATCGTAATTGGTATCCTCAAGGACAGGATCGCTGAGCCTGACGCTCAGAACGGTTTTATTCTGGACGGTTTCCCAAGAACAGTTCCTCAGGCTGAGGCTCTTGACGCTATGGGCGTTAAGATAGACAAGGTCATCGAGATATATGTTCCAGACGAAACTATTCAGGAAAGACTGTCTGGCAGAAGAGTTTGCCTTGACTGCGGTGCTACTTACCACACAGCTTTCAAGCCTTCAAAGGTAGAGGGTGTGTGCGACGTTTGCGGCAAGCCTATCGTTATCCGTAAGGACGACGAGCCTGCTACAGTCATCAGCAGACTTCAGACATATCACAAATCAACAGCCCCTCTCAAAGATTATTACGGCAAACAGGGCAAGCTTGTTACCGTTGAGGGACAGGATAAGGTAGAGGACACTTCTAAGTTAGTCCTTGAGGCCGTTAAGGCATAGAATCCGAGGCGTTTTTAATGATATGCGTTAAATCCAACAAAGAGATCGAGAAAATGCAGAAGGCGGGTGCAATAACCGCCGGAGCATTGATCGCTGCGGGCGAGGCTATCAGACCGGGTATGACTACCTACGAGCTTGATAAAGTCGTTCACAGATATATCACTTCTCATGGTGCAAAGCCAAGCTTTCTTGGCTACGGCGGATTTCCAGGCTCAGCCTGCATTTCCGTCAACGATGAGATAATCCACGGTATCCCCGGTCCACGCAAACTCTGCGAGGGCGACATCGTTTCAGTGGACGTTGGTGCTTACATCGACGGCTACCACGGAGATTCCTGCAAGACCTTTGCTGTAGGCAAGATTTCCCCTGAGGCAGAGGCTCTGATGAAGTCCACCGAAGAAAGTCTGTATCTTGCAATAGATATGGTAAAGCCTGGCGTTAGACTTGGCGACTTGGGTGCGGCCATTCAGAAATACAATGAGGACAACGGCTACTCCGTTGTAAGACAGTTCGTTGGTCACGGTGTGGGCAAAAACCTGCACGAAGATCCTGAAGTTCCAAACTATGGCAAGGCTGGTCACGGAATCAGACTTGTGGCAGGAATGGTAATAGCTATAGAGCCTATGATAAACATGGGTACAGCTGATATCAAGACAATGCCTGACGGTTGGACTGTTAAGACAAAAGACGGCAAGTGGGCGGCTCATTTTGAGCATACAATCGCAGTTACTCCTGACGGGGCAGTTATTCTGACCAAAGTATGACGGAGAAAAGCGTTGTAGATATACCGATCGGTTCAGTGGTGCTTGCGAACGCAGGCCGTGATAAGGGCAGATATTTTGTTGCGGTAGCTGCCGACGGCGGTTTTGTGTATATCGCAGACGGCAAGGAGCGAAAGCTCGAAAAGCCAAAGCGGAAAAACATGAAACACATTTCACCTGCGGGCGTCAACATCAGCACCGAAGAGCTGACAAACAGGAAATTAAGACGGCTGATACAAGGTTTTGACCCAAACCGTGTTACAGCAGACCAAAACCTTTTAGATGGGGAGGTTTTTTAATGTCAAAGGAAGACGTTATCGAACTTGAGGGAACGGTAATTGAGGCTAAGCCAAATGCAACGTTTCTGGTAGAACTTTCAAACGGTCATAAAATCCTTGCTCATATTTCGGGTAAGCTGCGTATGAATTATATTCGTATCGTGCCCGGAGATAAGGTAACGGTCGAAATGTCACCGTATGACTTGACAAAGGGAAGAATCACATGGAGAGCTAAGTAAGCTTTCCCGTAAGTTTAAGAATTTTTAATTCTTGTCGCTAAATTCAAAGGAGGTATTTCAATGAAAGTAAGACCTTCAGTTAAGCCTATCTGCGAGAAGTGCAAGGTAATCAAGAGAAAAGGCAAGGTTATGGTAATCTGCCAGAATCCTAAGCACAAACAACGTCAGGGCTAACAAACCAATAATGGAGGTGCAGCTAAATAATGGCTCGTATTGCTGGTATCGACCTGCCAAAGGATAAGAGAATTGAAATTGCTCTTACTTATATCTATGGTATAGGTCAGAAGACTGCTACTAAGATTCTTAATGAAACAGGCGTAAATCCTGACACAAGAGTTAAGGATATGTCTGAGGACGATGTAGCTAAATTGCGTGAATATATTGATCACAACATCACAGTTGAGGGTGACCTCAGAAGAAATGTTGCACTCAATATCAAGAGATTGACAGAAATCGGTTGTTATCGTGGTCTTCGTCACAGAAGAGGTCTGCCTGTAAGAGGTCAGAGAACAAAGACCAACGCAAGAACTCGTAAGGGTCCTGTAAAGACAATCGCTAATAAGAAGAAGTAAGGAGGGTGTGAACAATGGCTCAGGCTAAGAAGAAGACTACTATCCGTCGTCGTCGTGAAAGAAAGAACATTGAACAGGGACAGGTTCATATCCAGTCTACTTTTAACAACACTATCGTAACTATTACAGATATGCAGGGCAATGCTATTTCTTGGGCATCAGCCGGCGGACTTGGATTCAGAGGTTCTAAGAAGTCTACTCCATTCGCTGCTCAGACAGCTGCTGAAACTGCTGCAAGAGCTGCTAAGGAGCATGGTCTTAAAACAGTTGAAGTATTTGTAAAGGGACCTGGTGCTGGCCGTGAGGCTGCTATCAGAGCTTTGCAGTCAGAGGATCTTGAAGTTAGACTTATCAAGGATGTAACTCCGATCCCTCACAACGGATGCCGTCCTCCAAAGAGAAGACGTGTATAGTTCATTAGGTAATTTGAGTTTGTAGTTTACTCAAAGTCGGGTAAGCAATTCGGCTAAGACCCGATAACATTTTAGAAAACGGAGGTATTTACTATGGCAGTAAATAGAGAACCAATACTCAAGAGATGTAAATCTCTCGGAATCAGCCCAGCAGTTATGGGTATCGCTAAGGAAACAAAGCGTGATCCTAACGCTAACAAGAGAAAGAAAGTTTCAGAATACGGTATGCAGCTGAAGGAAAAGCAGAAGCTCAAGTTCATTTATGGCGTTCTTGAGAAGCAGTTCCGTCACCTGTTCGAGCTTGCTGAGAAGATGGAGGGTCAGGCTGGTGCTAACCTTATTACTCTTCTCGAATCAAGACTTGACAACGTTGTATACAGAATGGGTCTTTCAATGACAAGAAGAGAGGCTCGTCAGCTCGTTGTTCACGGTCACTATCTTGTTAACGGCAAGAGAGTTGACATTCCTTCCTACAGAATCAAGGAAGGCGACGTTATCTCACTGAAGGATAACAGCAAGAAGAGCGAGAAGTTCAAGCAGATCATTGAGGCAAATGCTTCAAAGGCAGCTCCTACATGGCTTGAGGTAAACAAGGACAACCAGACAGCTAAGGTTCTGCGTATGCCTGTTAAGGAAGACCTTGACTATGACATCGAGGAGCACCTCATCGTCGAGTTGTATTCTAAATAATGTATTGATAGTGGTTCTCTCGGTATGCACTCTGCAAGGGTGCGTATCGGAGAAATACTTGATATGTTTTTGGAAGTGTATGTGTAATAGATCATATAAAACAATCGAGTTTGAAAACAGGAGGGTCATAAATGCTTGAAAAAATAGAAAAGCCTGAAATCGAAACAGCCGAGCTAAAGAGCAACGGAACATACGGCAAGTTTATTCTCGAACCTCTGGAGCGTGGCTATGGTATTACGCTCGGAAACAGTCTGAGACGTGTACTGCTCTCCTCTTTGCCAGGCGTCGCCGTTACATCGGTAAAGATCGACGGTGTACACCACGAACTATCAACAATTCCCGGAGTTAAGGAAGATGTTACTGAGATCATTCTTAACCTCAAGGGTTTAACTGCAAAGCTTTACGGTGAAGGTCCTAAGACGATCTACATTGAGGCCGAGGGCGAGTGCGTTGTCACTGCCGGCGACATCAAGACTGATTCTGAAGTGGACATTCTTGTTCCTGATATGCACATTGCAACTCTGGGACCTGGTGCAAAGCTTTATATGGAAATTGTCATCGACAGAGGCCGTGGATATGTTTCTGCGGAAAAGAACAAGGCTCTTATGCCTAATGCCCCTATCGGTGTTATTGCAGTAGACAGTATTTATACGCCTGTATTAAAGGTGAACTTCACGGTGGACAACACTCGTGTTGGACAGATCACCGACTTTGATAAGCTGACATTGGAGGTTTGGACCGACGGTACTATCTCCGCTAAGGAAGCTGTATCAATGGCAGCCAAACTCCTCAACGAGCATCTGAATCTCTTTGTTGATCTCTCTGAAGAGACCAATGTTGTAGAGATGATGGTTGAAAAGGACGAAAAGGGCAAGGAAAAGATCCTTGAGATGACCATTGAGGAACTTGACTTATCTGTGCGTTCATTTAACTGTCTGAAACGTGCAGGAATTAACACGGTTAACGATTTGATTGAAAAGTCTGCTGAAGAAATGATGAAGGTAAGAAACCTTGGTAAGAAGTCATTTGACGAGGTCAAGGAGAAACTTCATTCATTGGGTTACGACCTTAATTCAGAGGACGATAATTAAAGTAAGGAGTGAAAATCTATGCCAGGCACAAGAAAGCTGGGAAGAACTAGCGACCAGAGAAAAGCAATGCTCAGAGCTATGGTTACTTATCTTCTCGAAAACGGTAAGATTGAAACCACTGTAACAAGAGCTAAGGAAGTTGCTGCTATGACTGAGAAAATGATTACTCTCGGCAAGGCAGGCGACCTTCACTCAAAGCGTCAGGTACTTTCTTATGTAACAAAGGAAGACGTAGCTAAAAAGCTGTTTGACAACATTGCACCTTCATATGAGGGCAGAAACGGCGGCTATACAAAGATCATCAAGATCGGACCACGTCGTGGCGACGCTGCTGAGATGGCTATCATTCAGTTGGTTTAATAAATTTTGCATAATATTCAAGGCTGTATCCGTAGGGGTACAGCCTTTTTTATGTGCTTATATTTGGGCATTGGTATCAAGATATGCGGGAGAACTGTTCGCACCTACAAGTGTGACTATGGTTTGTGGTTATTTTAGAAGTTCATTGCCAATGAGGTCAATGAACTTTTTGCCTGCTATGCCGTTTTGTGAATAGCCGTGGGCTTTGAGTATACTGTTCACGGCTTTTTTTGTGCCGACGCCGAAGATACCGTTTTTGTCAAGGGCGTTCTTGTGCAGACCATTTTTCTTTGCAAGCATGAGGAGATATTTCAGTGCAAGCACGCCGTTGCCTTTGTCGCCTTTTTTATATCCTGTGGTATCAAGGACTTTTGCGGCTGGGGCGTAAAGGTTAAGACCCTTTTCTTTTATTATTGCAGGGTAATCCCTATAGGCGTAGTTGCAGTCGCAGCGGCTTTGAACGCCGTTCACAGTGCCTTTGTTTGTATACTGCCATATGCCGTAGTTCTCGGCGGCAGGCTTTGCAACGTCAAAGTGAGCGACCCAAATGTCAAAGCGGTTTTTTACGGTGTCTGACACCTTGCGTTTGAGAAAATCTGCATAGCTGTAAACAGCGGTATAGTAGCCCTTGCTTTCAAGATGACCGCAAAAAGCAGTTATCATTTTGTTTATGGCGGCGTTTGGCAGCTCGCTTTGTGAGGCGTCCTCGATATCAAAGGCGAGTGGATATTCAAACTTTTTGCCTTTCACAGCGTCAAGGAATGTTTTCGCCTCTGCAAGTGCGTCAGCCTCGGTGAGTGCGTAGGAATACCAGTATGCACCAACGTCAAGCTCTGCCTTTTTTGCGGCGGCGTAGTTGCGTTCAAAGCTTTCGTCTTTTTGTCCTGCATATTTGCCGTAGCCTGCGTTTATCATCACGAAGGTGTAACCCTGTGCACGGACTTTTTCAAAATCCACTATCCCCTGCCAGTGGGATACATCTATGCCCTTAGCTTTTTCCATTGCTGTCACCTCCCGACTTTTTTGCCGTTTGAACGCCGAAATAGAATGATATCACCACTGTGAAAACGGTTATGAACTGCTCTCCGCTCACAATGCCTTTCAGCGTGAGGATACAGAAAACACTGGTCATAAGCAGCGTCACAATGGATTTTACGTCAATGAGTTTTGCGATTCTTTCTTTCATGAATATCTCTCCCTTTCCATGTCTGTTATCTTTTGTTCCGCAGCCGCCATTCTCGAAATAAGTGCGTTGTGCTCCGAAACGGTTTTTTCAAGCCTATCTATCCTATATATAATAAGCCGCTCGGTCGCCTCCTGTGACTTTTTGTTCTCTTTTGCACCAGAATGAGCTATTATAAGCTGACAGGCTATGCTTGCGGCAGCTGCTATGAATGCTGCTAATATTGCCTCCATTTTATCACCTCCTACTTATCCCGAAAAAGCGGCGGTTTGTTGCATAAAAAATGCAACAAATAATAAAATGTTGCCAAATTAAATATAAAAACATTTGTTTGCACAAAATCTCGTGGGCAGATTTGTGCAGAGATAACATACTTTCATGAACAGAAAAAATATTCGTTAAGGCAGAAAAAAACACGGTTGGAACGATATCCGACCGTGTTTTTGCGTTTATATCTGTTTATTTCTCAGGCAAGAGCATTGCCGCCGCAATGTATGCGATAACGCCCGCACCCCCTGCACAGCCTATGACCACAGTACATATCCGCACGATGTTCACGTCAATGTTGAAATACTCCGCAAGACCTGCACACACGCCGGAAATTATTCTGCCGTCTCTCAATTTGTAAAGTTGTTTTGCCATTTTTACCACTCCTTATCTGAAATTCAGCGAAACTTCGCCGATACCATTGTCAACATCAAGTTTTATTTTGTATGGAAGTTCGCTTTCTGATGACGAACTGCTGATCTTTACGCTGCCGTCTGAATCGATCTTATAGTCATCTCTGAAACCGTCGATATCAAACCTTATGCTGCCTATGCCGCCGTCTATCTCAGCGTCCCCAAGCAGTTTTCCCGTGAAATCTGTTTCGCCGATACCGCAGTCAAAGTCTGAATCGTTGAAGGTGCAGTTTTTGAAAACTGTTTTTCCTACACCCATGTCAAGATCTGCCTCGTCAGTGCAGGTGACGTTTGTTATCTCTGAGCTGCCTGCTCCGAAATCAATGTCAAGTTTCGTGCAGGTCAGGTCGGAAAGCGTCATTTTTCCTGCTCCTGCGTCGATGAGCACTGTGTCGAACTGCTTTTCGGGAAGTTCTATTGTCAGCTCAGGTTCACTGCCGTCAAAGGAAACATATCCGCCGTTAAGATGCAAAAAGCTGTCGGCAGTCTTGACCTGAAGTTTTCCGTCAGATGCGGCAAAGTTGAGCTTTTCAGGGATATTCTTGCCTGTGATGTGGATATTTTCATCGCTGCTTTTTTTGATGTTAATAGCTCCTGCGGCAAAATCTATGTCGATATTTGCTATGGTGCCGCCGTCGAAATTCTCATCATAGGAATAACGCTTGCCTAAGCTTTTGGTGTTTGTTATCTGTATAAGCACTGCACCGACCACCATAAGCACGATGCCGATAATAAGTATCGTCAGGAAAACAGGGAAACGTCTGCGTTTTTTATCCCCTGTGTTATCATATTTTGCCATTATGCCACCGCCTTTGAGTTTATAAGTTTATGGACAAAGTCTGTGAATTTGTTGAAAAGGCTCACACAGCCGTGCCATATCCCTCTTATGATAGGCGTTACTATCAGACCGCCAAGTCCGATACAAATAAGTCCTGCACCGATAAGTACGATTCCTGCGGGGTATACTGTAAAAAGTGTGACTATTCCGCCAATGGTCAGCGAAAAGCCCACCACGAAAACTGTGATTATAATGGATATGAGTGCGGCGAGTATCGCCAATGCCACTGCGGCAAGTGCACACATAATGCTGAACCATATAGGGCTTGTTATTATAAGCACGATAAGTTTTGCAAGCGAGCCGCTTTGTGGTCGGCTGTCTGGTTCTGCGGACTGAGCCGCAGATGGGTCGGTTGCTGATTCCATTTGGAACACAGCGTCACCTTGTGCATGGATACCGCTGTCTTGCAATATCTTGTTTGCAAGCTCCTCAGGCGTGCCGAGATTTGCGGCAGTTTCAGCCTCGTGTGCTGAGCCTGCGTCAAGGAATATCTCCTCATAAAAGCTCAGAGCGTCATTTATTTCATCTTCCGCAAGTCCGCCCTCTTCAAGGCGTCTGCGTAACGCAGTGAGATATTCAAGTCTGTTCATATATTTTCTCCACCTTTTTCTAATAATATACTGTCTACCATGTTCTTATGCTTTGTCCACTCCTGACGATATTCCGCCAGTGCTGCCTCCCCCTTGGGCGTAACATGATAGTAACGTCTGTTTCTGCCCATATACTCCTTATCGTAGGTTTCAAGCAGCTCGTTTTTTTGCAGCCGTCTGAGCACAGGATACAATGTCGATTCGGACACGTCTACCGCACTGCGTATGAACTGTGTAATCTCATAGCCGTAGGTATCTTCCCTGTCTACCACCGACAAGACCATTGAATCAAGCAGTCCTGCACTGATAGGAAAGCCCATTTTATCTCTCCTTTCTTTATGTCAAATCCCCTCAATGTGAGCATTATTGATTTTACAATATTATATCGTTGAACATATTATACGTCATATAATATTATTTGTCAAGGGGTAATTGAAAATTTTTTTGTTATGATTGCTTGATAAGAGTTAGTTCAGGGTAATAGTTTGTTGAAAATTCCTATTGATTTTATATACTTTTGTGGTATAATATCTATTAGGAACATCTAACTCATGACAGCAGGCGTCATAAGGTTTTATAAAGTTTTATATTTCGGGCAATAGAGGAAAGGAAATCTATCATGAAAAACAGTAATTTATTGAAAATAACGGGACTTCATGTAAGTGTTGGGGAAAAAGAGATTTTGCACGGCGTTGACCTGACGGTGAACAATGACGAAACTCATGTTCTTATGGGACCTAATGGCACGGGTAAATCCACACTGGGATATGCTATAACAGGAAACCCTGCATATACGGTAACAGAGGGCGACATAGTTTTCGACGGCGAGAGCATTGTTGGTATGCCCGTGAACGAGCGTGCGAAAAAGGGAATTTTCCTGTCGTTCCAGAATCCGCTGGAAGTGCCGGGAGTTACGCTCAGTTCATTTATAAGAAGTGCACTGGAGCAGAAAACAAAGACACGTCTGAGATTGTGGGACTTCAAGAAAAAGCTTGCGGAAACAATGAAACTGCTCGACATGGACGAGTCTTATGCAGACAGAGATCTGAACGTGGGCTTTTCAGGCGGCGAGAAGAAAAAGGCAGAGATTCTGCAAATGCTCATGCTTGAACCAAAGCTTGCTATACTTGATGAAACGGACTCAGGTCTTGACGTTGACGCAGTAAGGACAGTTTCACAGGGCGTAAAGCTTTACAGAGAGCGTGTTCACGGCTCACTGCTTATTATAACACACAGCACAAGGATATTGGAGGCTCTCACAGTTGACGCCGCTCACGTTATGGAAAACGGCGTTATCGTGAAAAACGGCGGTGCAGAGCTTGTGGACAAGATAAACGAAAAGGGCTTTTCGGCTATCTGATAAAAGTGTGTAAGGGGCATTTTGCCATTACACGCAGCAAGAGGACGAGGTGAAAATGATGAAAGAAAAAAGTCAGGTCATGGATATTGACCGCAGTATTTATGATATAAAAGATGTTGAAAATGACGCTTACCGTATAAAAAGCGGTCTGACGCCTGAAATAATAGAGAAGATATCAAAAGAGAAAAACGACCCTGTATGGATGCAGCAGTTCAGATTGCAGTCTTTGCAGATCTATAACGAGATACCGACTCCGGACTGGGGTCCGTCACTTGAGGGCCTTGATATGGACAACATTGCCACATATGTAAGACCGAACACGAAAATGCAGAACAACTGGAAAAACGTTCCGCAGGATATAAAGGACACCTTTGAAAGACTGGGCATACCGCAGGCGGAGAGAAAATCTCTGGCAGGCGTTGGTGCACAGTATGACTCGGAGCTTGTTTATCATAACGTGCGTTCCGAGGTAGCTAGGGAGGGCGTTGTTTATATGGATATCGAAAGTGCCATGAAGGGCGAATATGCCGACATGGTGAGGAAATATTTCATGAAACTTGTTACGCCGAGGGATCACAAGTTTGCGGCTTTGCATGGTGCAGTGTGGTCGGGCGGCTCGTTTGTGTATGTGCCTAAGGGCGTGCAGCTTTCTATACCGCTGCAATCATATTTCAGGCTCAACGCAAAGGGTGCAGGTCAGTTTGAACATACGCTTATCATAGTTGACGAGGGTGCGAGCCTGCACTTTATCGAGGGCTGCTCTGCTCCGAAATATAACGTTGCAAATCTTCACGCAGGCTGTGTGGAGCTTTATGTTAAAAAGAACGCAAAGCTCAGATATTCCACTATCGAGAACTGGTCGAAGAATATGTATAACCTTAACACAAAGCGTGCCATTGTGGAAGAGGGCGGAACTATCGAATGGATATCAGGTTCATTCGGTTCTCATATCGGCTGCCTTTACCCTATGAGCATTTTGAAGGGCGACAATTCTAAAATGGAGTTCACAGGCGTTACATTTGCAGGCAGCGGACAAAATCTTGACACCGGTGCAAAGGTCGTTCATGTGGGCAAGAACACAAGCTCCTTTATGAACACACGTTCAATAAGCAAGAGCGGCGGAATAAGCACATTCAGGAGCAGCGTGGTGGTGGAAAAGAGTGCGAAAAAGGCTAAGTCATCGGTATCGTGCCAGTCGCTTATGCTTGATTCTGAGTCAAGGTCTGACACTATCCCTGCAATGGATATCCGCACAAAGGACGCCGCTATCGGTCACGAGGCGAAGATAGGCAGCATAAGCGGCGACGCAGTTTTCTATCTTATGAGCCGTGGCATGACAGAAGAGGACGCAAGGGCTCTTATTGTAAGCGGATTTGCAGACAACGTTTCAAAGGAACTGCCTGTGGAATATGCGGTGGAAATGAACAATCTTATAAGACTTGAAATGAAAGGCAGCATAGGCTGACGGGAAAGGAGTGCTTAAAATGACTAAAAATATCCTGATAGACAAGCTGCCGACAAAAACGTGGAACTTCCTCAAGGTGAACAGTGCCGAGATACAGTGGGACAGCGAAAGTGCAGCGAAAACTGAGGAAAGCATCGTCTTTAAGAAAGATGAAAAGAACGAGCCTGTAAGGCTTGACAACAGCGGTGCAGAGGGTTATACTGAAAAGGTCGTGAACGTAACGGCTGAAAAGACTGCAAAGGGCGTTATTTTTGAAGTTTGCAAAGGAAACGCTCCTATGCTGTCAAGGGTGAACGTTACCCTTGGCGAGGGTGCGGACGTAAGGCTCGTCATGCTCCTTGAGCCGTCAGAAAACGGACTTGTCCGCCACGAGGTCAGGGCGGAATGTGGAGAGGGTTCTCACATTCACATTATGACTGTCATGATAGGCAGCGGCGATATTTACAGCGACGACCACGTTACTCTCAGCGGTGACGGAGCGAGATTTGACGCTGACGCCGCTTATCTGGGAAGAAATTCACAGACTATAGACTATAACATCGTGGCTGACCATTTTGGTAAAAAGACGGAGAGCCTTATCACAGTGAACGGTGCTTTGACCGACAGTGCGAAAAAGGTTTTCCGTGGAACGATAGATTTCAAGAAAGGCTCTGCCGATTCTGTGGGGAGCGAGAACGAAACTGTGCTCATGCTTGGGGACGATGTGGTGAACAAGACTGTTCCGCTTATTCTTTGTGCAGAGGAAAATGTGGAGGGCACTCACGGTGCTACTATCGGCGAGCTTGACGCTGACACCATGTTCTATTTTGAAAGCAGAGGCATCGACCGTGAAACTGCCGAGAGGATAATGGCTTACGCCGCTGTTGAAAGGCTTATCCATATGGCTGAGGACGGCGAGTTTGCGGCGGAGGCTGAAAAAGCCATGGGAATAAAAACTGATACAGAGGAATGAGATAAATGCAGGGATACAAGACGGATTTTCCACTTCTTATGCAGGATAAAACGGTTTATATCGACAACGCTGCAACTGCACAGCGACCGAAATGCGTTATTGACGCTGAAAAAGATTTTTACACCTGCCACAATGCAAATCCTCTCCGTGGCATTTATGAGCTGAGCGTTCAGGCAACGGAGGATTATGAGAATGCACGAAAGGCGGTGCGTGACTTTATCGGTGCGAAGTCTGTGCAGGAGATAATTTTTACACGCAACACCACAGAGAGCATAAATCTTGTGGCATACAGCTATGGGCTTTCTAACCTGAAAAAGGGCGACGAGGTGGTGGTTTCCATAATGGAACACCACAGCGACCTTTTGCCGTGGCAAATGGTTTGCAGGCGGACGGGTGCGGAGCTTAAATTCCTTGAATGTGAAAAGGACGGCAGTCTTGACCTTAACAAGGCGGAAAAGCTTATCACAGACCGCACTAAGATAGTGGCGGTGACGCAGCTTTCAAACGTGCTTGGCAGAGAATATCCTATAGAAAAGCTTGCACAGCTTGCTCACAGCAAAAATGCCGTCATTGTGGCAGACGGTGCACAGAGCACGCCGCATATTGCGGTGGACGTGAAAAAGCTTGGGGTGGATTTCTTTGCGTTTTCAGGTCACAAGCTTTATGGACCAATGGGCATAGGCGTGCTTTACGGCAGGCGTGAGTTGCTCGAAAAAATGCCGCCGTTTCTTACAGGCGGCGAGATGATAGAGTCGGTGTCAAGGACATCGGCGGTGTATGCTGAGCTGCCTCACAAGTTCGAGGCTGGCACTGTCAATGCGGCAGGTGCTGTGGGACTGAAAGCGGCTATAGACTATGTGAATGGCATTGGCTTTGAGGAGATACACAAGAGAGAGCTTGAGGTATCGGCATATGCCTTTGAGAAAATGAAAGAAATTGCTCACATAAACATACTTGGCTCGGAACTTGCGGAGGAGCATAACGGCATTTTGACCTTTACGGTGGACAATGTTCACCCTCATGACGTGAGCGAGATACTTGCGGCAGACGGCATTGCAGTAAGAGCAGGTCATCACTGTGCACAGCCGCTGCTTGAATACCTTGGCTATCGTTCAACAGTGAGAGCAAGTTTTGCTTTTTACAATACCAAAGAGGACGCAGACAAATTTTTAGACAGTCTTTCAACTGTCAGGGAGCGAATGGGTTATGGAAAATAGAAATTTTTACAATGAGATACTTACAGAGCACAATATGCACCCTGATTTCAAGCATGATATAGAGGACGCAGACATTGTGCTGGACGGAATAAATCCAAGCTGCGGCGACGAGATACAGTTAAAGCTGAAAACTGACGGCGATATCATCACGGACGGAGCGTTTGTGGGCGACGGCTGTGCGATATCTCAGGCGTCAACGGATATAATGCTCGGCATGATAATAGGTCAGAGCAAGGAAAAGGCTTTGGAATATGCGGACATTTTCATGAGAATGATAAGAGGCGAGGCGTCTGACGAGGAGATAGACAGCCTTGAAGAGGCGTCAGCCCTCAAGGATATCTCACATATGCCTGCAAGAGTAAAGTGTGCGATGCTTGGCTGGAGAACGCTTTCGGAGGCGTTAAAAGAGAAATAAAAAAATACCGCTGAGGATTTTCTCGGCGGTATTTTTTATACAACAAAAGGTGGGCGAACACTGTTCGCACCTACAGATAAATGATGTATTTTTTTACTTGTTTGCAATATCTTTTATAACTTCTCCTGCAATGATAAGTCCCACTACTGACGGAACAAATGCTGTTGACCCCGGTATGTCACGGCGGACAGTGCATTTTCTTTCTGTGCCCGGAGGGCATATGCAGTGCTGGCGGCAGGAGATAGCCATGTCCTCTATTGGTCTTATAGGCTGTTCCTCTGAATAGACCACTTTCAGCGACTTTATACCAGCCTTTTTAAGCTCACGCCTCATTACCTTAGCAAGCGGGCAGACCTTTGTCTGATAGATATCAGCCACACGGAATGCTGTAGGGTCAAGCTTGTTGCCTGCACCCATAGAGGATATAACAGGCGTTCCTGCGGCGTTTGCACGCTTTATTATCTCGAGCTTGCCTGTGACAGTGTCAATGGCGTCGATAACATAATCATACTGAGTAAAATCGAACTGATCCGCAGTGTCAGGCATATAAAAGCACTTGTATGTGTTCACCTTTATGTCAGGGCAAATGTCATGGACACGCTCCTCCGCCACATCGACCTTGTATCTGCCCACTGTTTTTCTTGTTGCGAATATCTGACGGTTAATGTTTGTCAGACAAACTCTGTCATCATCTATAAGGTCAAGCTCGCCAACGCCGCTCCTTGCAAGTGCCTCAACAGCATAGCCTCCCACGCCACCAATGCCGAAAACTGCCACCCTGCTGTGGCTGAGCTTTTCCATTGCCTCTTTGCCGAACAAAAGCTCGGTCCTTGAAAACTGATTTAGCATATAAACACTCCTGAATACTGTTTTATTCTTTTATGATAACATATCCAAGCCCTTTTTTCAAGTGGATTTTTGCCTGCTTTTATTAATTTTCTGATAAATCCTATATGTATAATATAATATTTTGCGACAGCATTTTCGTTGCACTTTTTATGAAAATATGTTATAATGATATATATGATGATACGCAAAAAGTAATAAGAAGGATTGGTAAAAACATGGATATTAATAAGACCCTTGCGGAAGAATTCAAGCTTAGGCAGGAGCAGATAGACAACACTGTGGCACTGCTTGATGACGATAAGACTATACCGTTTATTGCACGATACAGAAAAGAGCTGACAGGCTCGCTGGACGATCAGGTGCTCAGAGAGATAAGCGACAGGCTCACATATCTTAGAAATCTTGAAAAGCGTAAAGGTGAGATAATCTCTTCTATCGCCGAGCAGGAGAAGATGACAGACGAGATAATGACGGCTATCGCAAATGCAAAGACCCTTGTGGAGGTCGAGGACATTTACAGACCGTTCAAGCCAAAGCGTAAGACAAGAGCCTCTGTGGCAAGAGAAAAGGGGCTTGAACCGCTGGCAAAACTTATCATAGAGCAGGATATGAAAACTGACCCACAGGCTGAGGGTGCAAAATTCATTGATGAGGAAAAGGGCGTGAAGTCGGCTGATGAGGCGTTGCAGGGTGCAATGGATATCATTGCGGAGGATATCTCTGACGACGCTGACCTGAGAAAATACATAAGAACGCTGTTTTCGCAGATAGGCGTGATAAGCTCAAAAGCGTCTGACGAGAATGCCGAGTCGGTGTATGAGAATTATTATGACTACGCTGAGGCTGTGGGAAAGATAGCAGGTCACAGAGTTTTGGCTTTGGACAGAGGCGAAAAAGAGGGCGTGCTGAAGGTATCAGTGAATGTGCCTGAGGGAGCAGGAGAGAGAGCCTGCGTGTCAAGATATGTGAAAAATAAGTCAGAGTGCGGAAAGCTTGTTACGGCTGCCTGCGAGGACGGCTACAAAAGGCTCATCTATCCGTCCATAGAGCGTGAGATAAGGGCTGAACTTTCTGCAAACGCTCAGGAGGGTGCGATAAAGGTGTTCTCTTCAAACCTCAGACAGCTCCTTATGCAGCCGCCTGTTAAGGATACCGTTACCCTTGGTCTTGACCCAGGATATGCCCACGGCTGCAAGACCGCTGTGGTCAACGCCACAGGCAAGGTGCTCGACACGGCGATAATCTATATCACTCCGCCGAGAAAGGACACTGAACGTGCAAAACGTATTTTGACGGGATTTATAAAGAAATACGGCGTTACCACCATATCTATCGGCAACGGCACAGCCTCACGGGAAACAGAGCAGTTCACAGCAGAGCTGCTTAAAGAGATACCGCAGAAAGTTTCTTACATGGTGGTGTCTGAGGCAGGAGCGTCAGTTTATTCTGCGTCAAAGCTTGCGGCTGAGGAGTTTCCTGAGTATGACGTTTCGCTGCGTTCGGCAGTGTCTATAGCACGCCGTCTGCAAGACCCTCTGGCGGAGCTTGTGAAGATAGACCCTAAGGCAATAGGCGTGGGACAGTATCAGCACGATATGCCAAAGGCGAGAATGGACGAGGCTTTGAAGGGCGTTGTTGAGGACTGCGTAAACTCAGTGGGCGTTGACCTTAATACGGCGTCATATTCGCTGCTGTCTTACATTTCGGGAATAAACATGACCGTGGCAAAGAATATCGTTTCCTATCGTGAGGAGAACGGTGCTTTCACAGAGAGAAAGCAGCTTATGAAAGTGCCAAAGCTTGGAGCAAAGGCATTTGAGCAGTGTGCAGGATTTTTGAGAGTTCGTGGAGGAAAAAATCCTCTTGACAACACTGCTGTTCACCCTGAGTCATATAAGGCCGCACAGGCTCTTATCGACAGATGCGGACTGAGCCTTGCGGATATGGGCGATGTAAAGCAGATAGCGGAAAAGGTCAATGCAATGGGCATGAAAAAGCTTGCCGCAGATATCGGCATCGGTGCACCGACCCTCAAGGACATAGTGGGAGAGCTTGAAAAGCCTGGCCGTGACCCTCGTGACGAGCTGCCGCCACCGCTTATGAGGAGCGGCGACATTATGGAGCTTAAAGACCTGAAACCTGGCATGGAGCTTATGGGCACTGTAAGAAACGTTATAGACTTCGGTGCGTTCGTTGATATCGGCGTTCATGAGGACGGACTTGTGCACATTTCTCAGATGTGCGACAGATATATAAAGCACCCTCTTGAGGTCGTAAAGGTCGGCGAGGTAGTGAAAGTTTGGGTACTTGATGTTGACCTAAGGAAAAAGCGTATCTCACTGACTATGAAAAAGCCTAAGGTCTAATGCTCTGAAACAGGAAAGGTCGTTGAGCTAAAATGCTGAAATACAGAAAAATAACTGAGGCTGATGACGAGAGCATTGCAGCTATAGTAAGAGAAAATCTTAAAATAGCAGGTCTGGATATTCCGGGGACAGTTTATTTTGACCATGAGCTTGACCATTTGAGTGCATATTATAACAGCGTCGGCGAGAAACGTGTGTATTTTACAGCTTTAGACGAAAGCGAGCAGGTCGTAGGCGGCGTGGGGATATCTGAGCTTAAAGGCGTTCCAAACTGGGCAGAGCTGCAAAAACTGTATCTTAACGACTCTGCAAAAGGTAAAGGCTACAGCAGGGAGCTTATGAGTATGGCTGAAAACTGGGCAAAGGAAAACGGCTATAAAAAGCTTTACCTTGAAACCCATACCAACCTCAAAATTGCAATAAGATTATACGAAAAGCTGGGCTTTAAGCAGATAGAGCGACCGAAATTCGTTGTCCACAGCACTATGGATCACTTTTATCTGAAAGATCTGTGATATGTCAACAAATATGCGTAAATACGTTATTGTATGTAGGGGCGACCAGAGGTCGCCCCTACACAAAATAGCGTATTTTATGGGCTTTTTTATTCAGCTACCCACTGTTTTAAAGCCGCAGAAAGTCGTATGTCGATATCCTTTCTTGTCTGCTCGCACTCCTTAGGGTAGTCCTTTGCAGCCTTGAAAATAAATTTCATTACGAATTTAAGTCCCACAGGAAGTGCTTTTCTGAGCATTGTCTCAGGAAGCACAAAGTGCGTTCCATGCTCGTAAGTCAGGGCTTCGTAATCGCACTCGTGAGGGCGTTCTTTCAAACGCTTATCCATGCGGCGGACGTATTTTCCTGCCTCCCAGAAACTGTCGTCATCAGCACCCACCATTATAAGCTTGCCCTTGATGTTCTCAACCTTTATCATTTCTTCCTCTGTATGTTCTCTTGCCTTTTCAGAGTCGATAAAAAGGTGCGTGCTTCGTGTTATATCTCCCGAGCCTTTGGTTTCTTCTTCTATTTTGTGATAGTATTCAGGGTGGGCATAAACGAACGGCATATAGGCAAGCGGCTTGCCCTGCCATGAAAGTGTGGAAGCGTCAGGGATAGGCCATTCCTTGCAGCCGTCTTTTTCGCCCTGCTCAAAGCCCTGCCATACAAAGTCGCTTGGCGTAAGACCGAAAGTGAGTGTTATGTCCGGGAAATATGAAGCTGCCACAAGGGAATCCATTCCTGCCGTACTCATTCCCATTATGCCTATCTTTTTGTTTCCATGACTTTTGAGCCACTTTATAGCGTTCTCTATCCTTTCAAGCGGGAAATTCACATGGCTGTAGTTCTTCACGTCAGGTGACATACACATAACGTTCACGCCATTTTTGTGAAGCCATTTTGCTCCGCACTTTGCCATAAAGTCATTAGGATCGTCGCCGAACAGACCTATCATTGTGCAGTTTGCACCCTTTGGGTTTTCATAATATGTACCATAAAAACCGTCTTTCTCATTGCTAAAAAATTGTTTCTTCATAATACCGACCTTTCTAAGTTGGTTTTCTTTATAAAGTTAGATTGAGCTAACCGCATCTCAAAAAAAACAGGGTAGATAACTTCGCCCCAAGCTATATTATATCACATTTTTGCTTATTTGTCAGGTGTATTAACGAAAAAAGTCAGATGCATTGTAAATTTTTAATTTCCATGTTGTTGCTTATGTATTAATGCAAACAGCGGAGAACGCATTCTTTTTGCAGTTCTCCGCTATTTTTAAGCCTTATTTTTTGCCGCATCTGCTGTGACAGTGTGAGCAACAGCCACAGCATTTTCCACTTTTCTTTTGCCTTGATATGCTCACTGCCGCCGCCACTGCCCACAAAAGCAGAAGTATCACCACTATCCAGTCAGCGAGATTCATAATAACGCTCCTAT